>NZ_OY782495.1:1200000-1537500 GCF_963677715.1 uncultured Bacteroides sp. | reverse complement strand
AGTTTGATAAATACAAAATTGATTTGAAAGGTATGCAAGTAGATACTGTGAACTATGAGTTCCTGCTTGATAACCTTTTTTTTGCAAATATTGATGCTCCGGAAATACAAAAAGGGAAAATCAAGGTTTTGCTTGTTGTGAGGAAAGTATCGCATGCTTTTGAACTTAATTTCCATTCTGAGGGAACCGTATGGGTGCCTTGCGACCGTTGTTTGGATGAAATGGAACAGATTATTGTTTCTTCTGATAAGCTGATGGTTAAGTTTGGTAGTGCGTATGCCGAAGAAGGAGATAATTTAATTGTGATTCCTGAAGAGGAGGGAGAAATTAATATTGCGTGGTTTATTTATGAGTTTATCGCCTTGGCAATTCCAATGAAGCATGTACATGCTCCTGGTAAATGTAATAAGGCAATGACCGGTAAACTGAGTAAATACTTGAAGACGGACACTGGTGATGCCGGTGAAGATAATAATACGTTTGATGTTATTGAAGATAATGTGACCGAAGATGATAACGATGAATCGATAGATCCGAGGTGGAATGATTTAAAAAAAATATTAGATAATAATTAAAGTTTAAAGAAAAATGGCACATCCTAAGAGAAAACAGTCAAAAACAAGAACAGCAAAGAGAAGAACTCACGATAAAGCAGTTGCTCCTACACTAGCAGTTTGCCCAAATTGTGGTGAGTGGCATGTTTACCATACCGTTTGTGGTGCTTGTGGGTATTATAGAGGTAAATTGGCTATTGAAAAGGAGGCAGCTGTATAAACTACAGTCTGAATGATATATACTTAATTAGGGAACGGCCTGAGAGTTATTTCTCTGGCTGCCTTTAAGTATAATAAGCGTTGCTAATCCAAAATTGAATTAATGGAAAAAATTAATGCAGTAATTACAGGAGTCGGTGGGTATGTACCTGATTATGTCTTGACGAATGATGAGATATCTAAGATGGTAGACACCAATGACGAATGGATTATGACTCGCATAGGGGTCAAAGAAAGACGAATATTGAACGAAGAAGGCTTAGGTACTTCTTATATGGCACGGAAAGCTGCTAAGCAACTTATGCAGCGTACAGAATCTAATCCAGATGATATTGATTTAGTTATTGTTGCGACTTCTACTCCTGATTATCATTTCCCTTCTACAGCGTCTATTTTATGTGATAAACTTGGTTTAAAAAATGCTTTCGCTTTTGATTTGCAAGCTGCTTGTAGCGGTTTTTTGTTCTTGATGGAGACTGCGGCATCTTTTATTCGATCGGGTAGATATAAGAAGATCATTATTGTCGGTGCAGATAAGATGTCTTCAATAACTGATTATACAGACAGAGCTACTTGTCCTATTTTTGGTGATGGTGCTGCTGCTTTTATGATGGAACCTACCACTGAAGAATACGGAGTTATTGATGCTTTACTTAGAACTGATGGTAAAGGATTGCCTTTCTTGCACATGAAAGCCGGCGGTTCTGTTTGTCCATCTTCTTATTTCTCGGTAGATAATCATATGCATTGTGTTTATCAGGAAGGCCGGACAGTATTTAAATATGCTGTTTCTAATATGTCTGATGCAACTGCTTCAATAGCTGAAAGAAATCAATTAACGAAAGATAATATTAATTGGGTAATTCCCCATCAGGCTAATATGCGTATTATAGATGCAGTTGCTCGTCGTATGGAATTGCCTATGGAGCAAGTCATGGTAAATATTGAACGTTATGGTAATACTAGTGCTGCAACATTGCCTCTTTGTATTTGGGACTTTGAAGAAAAACTAAAAAAAGGCGATAATCTGATCTTTACCGCTTTTGGAGCTGGTTTTACATGGGGTGCCGTTTATGTTAAATGGGGCTATGATGGTAAAAAGTGGTAATTAATAACTGCTTGCTATATAATAAACGCATCCGATTTTTATTTGATGCGTTTTTTTGTCTAAATCAAAATAAAATAAAATATGCATAAAGCAGGTTTCGTTAATATAGTAGGAAATCCTAATGTCGGAAAATCGACTTTAATGAATGCTTTGGTTGGCGAACGTATATCTATAGCAACTTTCAAAGCACAAACTACTCGACATCGAATAATGGGGATATATAATACCGAAGAGATGCAGATTGTTTTTTCGGATACTCCTGGGGTGGTTAATCCTGCATATAAATTGCAAGAATCAATGCTGGGTTTTTCTACTTCTGCTTTGGCTGATGCTGATGTACTGCTTTATGTTACGGATGTGGTTGAAATACCGGGTAAACATAATGAGTTTATAGAAAAAGTTCGCCAACAAACGGTGCCTGTATTATTGTTGATTAATAAAATAGATTTATCTAATCAAGATAAACTTGTTGAACTAGTAGATATTTGGAAATCTTTTGTGCCTCAGGCAGAGATAATTCCTATCTCAGCGTCTTCGAAATTTAATGTGGATTATGTAATGAAGCGTATTAAAGAGCTTTTGCCTGATTCACCTCCTTATTTTGATAAGGATCAATTGACGGATAAGCCTGCTCGCTTTTTTGTGAATGAAATTATCCGTGAAAAAATATTGTTATATTACGATAAAGAAGTTCCCTATTCGGTAGAGGTTGTAGTTGAGCAATTTAAGGAGGATGCGAAAATGATACATATTAATGCTGTAATATATGTAGAGCGCGAATCTCAAAAGGGAATAATTATCGGTAAACAGGGGAAAGCTCTTAAGAAGGTGGCTACAGAAGCGCGTCGCGATCTTGAAAGATTCTTTGGGAAAACAGTTTTTCTTGAGACTTTTGTGAAGGTTGATAAAGATTGGCGTAGTTCAGATAAAGAATTACGTAATTTTGGATACCAGTTGGATTAAGTTAATATTCATACGACTGTGATAGTCGTAAAAATGGAGTGAAAAAGTTATGGGAAATTTAGTTGCAATAGTAGGACGCCCAAATGTTGGGAAATCTACCTTATTCAATCGTTTGACTAAGACGCGTCAAGCAATTGTGGACGATGAAGCGGGGACTACCCGTGACAGGCAATACGGGAAATCAGAATGGTCGGGACATGAATTTTCTGTTGTAGATACAGGAGGCTGGGTCGTGAATTCTGATGATATTTTTGAAGGAGAAATCAGAAAGCAAGTATTGATGGCTGTTGAAGAGGCCGATATTATTTTATTTGTTGTTGACGTAATCAACGGCGCGACGGATCTTGATTTACAAGTGGCTTCTATATTACGACGGTCTAATAGTTCGATTATTGTTGTTGCGAACAAAACAGATAATAATGAGTTGCAATATAATGCATCTGATTTTTATTCTCTGGGATTAGGTGATCCATATTGTGTTTCAGCGATAACCGGAAGCGGAACGGGAGACTTGATGGATCTCATTGTTAGTAAATTTAAGAAAGAATCAGCCGAAATTCTTGATGAAGATATTCCTCGTTTTGCCGTTGTTGGACGTCCGAATGCAGGGAAATCATCTATTGTTAATGCCTTTATCGGAGAGGAACGAAATATTGTCACAGAGATAGCCGGTACAACTCGCGATTCAATTTATACTCGCTACAATAAGTTTGGGTTTGATTTCTATTTAGTTGATACAGCAGGTATACGTAAAAAGAACAAGGTTAATGAAGATCTTGAATATTATTCAGTCATTCGTTCCATTCGTTCTATCGAAGGTGCGGACGTTTGTATTTTGATGGTTGATGGTACTAGAGGAATTGAAAGTCAGGATTTGAATATTTTCTCATTGATCCAGAAAAATACAAAAGGCTTAGTGGTGGTTGTTAATAAATGGGATTTAGTAGAAGATAAGACACCGAAATTGATGAAAGAGTTTGAGAACACTATTCGTTTTCGCTTTGCTCCTTTTGTTGACTTTCCAATTGTGTTTGCTTCTGCACTCTCCAAACAAAGAATCTTGAAGGTACTTGAAGAGGCTCGAAGTGTATATGAAAACCGTAGTATGAAGATCCCTACTGCGCGATTAAATGAAGAGATGCTTCCATTGATAGAGGCTTATCCACCTCCTTCTATAAAGGGGAAATACATTAAAATTAAATATGTCACTCAGTTGCCTAATACTCAGGTGCCATCATTTGTCTTCTTTGCTAATTTGCCGCAATATGTAAAGGAACCATATAAGCGGTTCTTAGAGAATAAGATACGTGAGAAGTGGAATCTTACGGGTACACCTATTAATGTTTATATACGTCAAAAATAAATGGTGATATAAGATATACAACAAATAATAAAAGGCCAATCTCTAAAAGATTGGCCTTTTATTATTTGTTGTATTTGGACTTGGAGTTAGCTGGAATTGTCTTTATTGCTGATAGGGATAAGGCACGTAAATTTGAAAAGTCTGGCTAGCGTTTTCTCCTAAAAGTGAGGTGTAATAAAATGAGGAATAGATTCTTCGTTTTTTTAATGTTTATCTAGCTCCTAAGAATAAGAGTACGATGCTATCCTTCAGCGTTTTGATTCTCAGCTTCTTTCACTTTCTGGAACAGATCGGATGCAAAAACAAAATTATTCAATCGTGAGTTGGATGAAGTGAAAATGTCCTCTTTGGTTCCTTCCCATTCTTTGTTTCCATCATAAATAAAAATAATCTTTTCTCCGATCCCCATTACTGAGTTCATATCGTGTGTGTTGATAATAGTCGTCATGTTATATTCTTGGGTGATATCTTGTATCAGCTCATCAATGACCAGTGATGTTTTAGGATCTAAGCCGGAATTCGGTTCATCGCAAAATAAATATTGGGGCTGAAGCGAAATAGCCCGGGCGATGGCTACTCTTTTTTGCATACCTCCGCTTATTTCACCCGGAAACATGTCTTTGGCATCAGTCAATTTTACACGTTCCAGACAAAACATGGCTCTTTTTTGCCTATCTTTCAATGTTTCGTTGCTAAACATATTAAGTGGGAACATAACGTTCTCGAGTACACTCATTGAATCGAATAAAGCCGCACTCTGAAAAATCATTCCCATTTCACGCCGAAGGAGCTTCTTTTCGTTCTTGTTCATCATTAAGAAGTTCCGGTCATCATAGAGTATTTCACCCTTTGTGGGTTTTAGTAATCCTACAATACATTTCATCAAAACGGTTTTTCCCGAACCGCTCTGCCCTATGATTAAATTTGTTTTGCCATTTTCGAATGTAGCATTGATATCTTTGAGCACCTCTTTTTCCTCAAATGACTTATAGAGTTCTTTTATTTCTATCATCCCATTAAAAGTTTAGTTAACACCAAGTCGGCAAATAAGATAAGTACACTGCTGGTTACTACAGAGTCTGTAGATGCCTTCCCTACTTCAATAGAACCTCCTTCGACCGTATATCCAAAGAAAGCAGATACACTGGCTATAATAAAGGCAAAGAAGAGTGACTTGATTATTCCACACCAGACAAACCATTCTACAAACATATATTGCACTCCGTATTCAAGATCACTGGCCATCATGATTCCGCCTAGCCAACATGTGGCAAAGGCTCCGATGATACCGGCGAAAATGCTGAAAGTAACTAATATTGGAATAATGGTTACCAGTGCAGCTATTTTGGGAAGAATAAGATGGCAGGCCGAATTGACGCCCATAATTTCCAGTGCATCAATTTGTTGCGTTACGCGCATGGTTCCCAATTCAGAAGCTATATTTGAACCCACTTTACCGGCCAGAATAAGACACATGATTGAAGAAGAAAACTCCAATAATAGGATTTCGCGGGTTACATACCCAACAGTCCATCTGGGCATCCACGGGCTTTCAATATTTAATTTAATCTGTATGGTAATTACTGCACCTATAAAGAATGAAATCAGGAGTACGATACCGATAGAATTTACTCCAAGTTGCTCTATCTCTTTGATGTACTGTTTGAAAAACATTCGCATCCTTTCCGGCCGGGAAAATGTCCGGCTCATCAATATCATGTATCTCCCTACTGTTTTTAGTGCTTTAATCATATCGCATATATTTGTTTGCAAATGTACGCTATTTCGGCTTATTTTCACTACATTTGCCGCTAAATAACAAAGGATATGGAAGATCATAAAATGGTTCTTCGTACTGAGGATTTAGTAAAAAAGTATGGTAAACGGACTGTTGTAAGTCATGTTTCTATCAACGTAAAGCAAGGAGAAATAGTAGGTTTGCTTGGCCCCAACGGGGCAGGTAAAACGACCTCTTTCTATATGACCGTTGGGTTGATTACTCCCAATGAAGGCCGAATATTCTTAGATGATTTGGAGATAACGAACTATCCTGTGTATAAGCGTGCTCAAACAGGTATTGGTTACCTGGCGCAAGAAGCATCTGTATTCCGCCAGATGAGTGTGGAGGATAACATTGCTTCTGTACTTGAAATGACTAACCAATCGAGAGAATATCAAAAAGACAGATTAGAGGGACTGATAGCTGAATTCCGCTTGGAAAGAGTTCGTAAGAATCTGGGTACTCAACTATCCGGAGGCGAACGTCGTCGTACGGAGATTGCCCGTTGCCTGGCTATTGATCCGAAGTTTATTATGCTCGATGAACCTTTTGCCGGAGTTGACCCCATTGCCGTTGAAGATATTCAGCAGATAGTATGGAAGCTTAAGGATAAGAATATAGGTATTTTGATTACCGATCATAATGTACAAGAGACTCTTAGTATTACTGATCGTGCGTATTTGCTGTTTGAAGGGAAAATCCTTTTTCAGGGAACACCCGAAGAACTTGCCGAGAATAAAATAGTGCGTGAGAAATACTTAAGCAATAGTTTTGTTTTGCGTCGAAAGGATTTTCAGCTGAAGGACTAAAGAAACGCTTTGGCTCTTACCCTTTTTGTGAGTTTGAAGAAATTCCGGTCAGGATTGTTACTCCTTTCTGTTTATCTGCCATCACTTTGCGCATGCGCGGACGTCCTAACATTGTATTGTTGTTACTTCATTCCTGTTTATCTGTCCTTTTCCAACTTTATTAAATCTGCTTTCTTTTATAGTAAAGAAGCGCAGTTGGGTAAAAAGACAGTTCATCTACTCTTGAATGAGAATCAACTCCTTTGTTGGGGCTTTTCTTTCGTTCGCTTATCTCAGCTTATTGTTTTATATCAAAGTGTAGTGCTGTTTCTCTGATGCAGTAGTCTTCTTACAATAGTTGGCTTCTACAAATCTGTTTACACAAAAACAAAAAGTCCTTCTGTCACTTAAAAGCGACAGAAGGACTTTTTTGTTTTCCTAACTTCTATATTTAGAATTTGGGTCTAGCCTCTTTAACGACCATAGCGCGTCCTTCAAATTCGGCTCCGTTTAGTTCTGTAATTGCTTTGGTGGCTTCTGCATCATTAGCCATCTCTACGAAACCAAAACCTTTTGATCTTCCTGTTTCGCGGTCTATGATAACTTTAGCTGAAGTTACTGTACCGTAATCTTCTAGAATTTGTTGCAGATCTGCTTCCTTAATTTGGTAATTAAGGTTTCCTACGTAAATGTTCATAATAAAAAAAATAAAAATGAATAAATGAATAAAACTCTCTGGAAAGAGATGCCTAATACTTAAGGATTAAAATAACAGAGAGTTTACAAAAGCGCCTTTTAAACGGAGAGTAAAAACTTGTAATAGAAATCGTGAAACTAATGCATCATCATTCCACGACAAAGGAAAGAATTATTTTTGGATATGCAACAACTTTTTTTGTATTTTTTTATCAATTAGCGAATATTATTCGTATTATAGAGCTTTTGCTCATGCGTAAAGGCCTAGGACTGTTGTATATCAGTAGCAAAGCTGATGCATAGCAGCTCTATTTTATATAATATAGAGTGAATGCATCCTATCTTTGCAAGAAAAAGAAATTATGGTACAGATAAGAAATATAATATTCATGGTTTTGATTGTTCTGGTTCAGCTCAATGTTCAGGCTCAGGATAAACAGGTGTATTTATCACTGAATCAAGCTATTGATTCGGCCATGTTATATAATGATGCACTACATCAAGCTGCATTGGGGGCACGGGTAGCCAAAGAAGAAAGCCTTGGCGCTAATGCTGTTTTTATGCCTCAGGTAGGTCTGTCGTATAGCGCTTATTTTACTAATAATCCGCTTAATGCTTTTGGGTTTGCTCTTCAGGAGCAAAGTGTTACGACTGGTGATTTTGATCCTTCCAAACTGAATAATCCCGGATTTAATAAAGACTTTGCCGCTCAGGTGGAAGTAACGCAACCTCTTTTTAATTTAGATGCCGTTTACTTAAGAAGTAGCGCCCGTGATTATTACCAAATGCAGGAGTGGAGCCACAAGCGAGCTCAGGAGTATTTGACTTTTCAGGTAAAGAAAGCCTATCTGGAAATTAATTTGGCTTATCAGAACAGAAGTGTGATAGGCAAATCACTTGAAACGGCTGATGCTTTTCTGAAGCGGGCGGAAGATATGTACGAACAGGGGCTTATACAAAAAGCGGATTTGCTTGAAGCTAAAGTTTTTGAGAGTAAAATGAAGACCGATTTTCAGACGGCGAAAAGTAATATAGCGAATGTTTCTGATCAGTTAAGCTTCTTAATGGGCAAAAAGCTCGGAGATATCTATCAGGTAGACACTCTCCGGTTTTCGGCAGAGTCGGTAAAGGGACTGAATTTGAGTTATCGCACCGACATATTGGCTTACCAAGCCGGACTGTCTGCTGCAAAGAACAAACTACAGGCGGATAAGATGTCGCTCATTCCCCGGATAAATGCCTTTGGCAATTACCAGTTTAATGATGCCAAGCTGTTTCGTTTTAATTCTGATAGCTATTTTGCCGGCATACGCTTGTCGTGGAAGATATTCTCGGGTACGCAAGACTGGCATAAAATAAAGGCTTCCCGCCTGGAACGGGATAAGATGGTTAGCCGCTTAAACGAAACCAAGTCGCAGGCTGAGGTTGAATATAAAAAGAACATCCGCCAACTTAGTGATTTGAATTATGAAATGAAACAAGCCGAATCGATGGTAGAACAAGCTGAAGAGGCTCTTACTATTCAAACAGATCGTTATGCACAGGGACTCTCTTCTACGTCCGACTTGCTGCGTGTGCAGACTCAGTTGGCACAAACCCGCCTGATGCGGGAGATGGTTTACTTTAAGAAGGACCTCACCATTGCTTATCTTGCTTTTATAAATTCCTCTAATGATTAAAAATAAAATAGATATGAAAAAGTTAACGTATTCTTTGATTGGCGTGTTGATTCTTACAGGCATTACCTTTTCCGGCTGCTCGGGCAAGGCTGATAAGAAGGGTGATGCTACTCCTCCGGTTTTGGTGGCAGTGGTTAGCCCTGTTCCTCAAAACGAAAAAGGAATTGTGGCCAACGGGCAAATACAATCTAAGGAGATAGCTCGTTTAGGAACCCGCATGATGGGATCTGTTACTTCTATACGGGTAAAGAAGGGCGATAGAGTGTCGAAAGGACAGTTGCTCCTCACCATATCCGATGAAGAACTCGGAGCAAAGAAGGCGCAAGCCGAAGCGATGATTAATGAAGCAGAGGCTGCCTATCGATTAGCTAAGAAAGATGAAGAACGCTTTGCAATACTGTATGCCAAGAAGAGTGTTTCTGCTAAAGAGTATGAGAATGTGGACCTTCAGTTTCAATCGATGAAGTCGAAACTCGAAATGGCGCGTCAGATGAAGAAAGAGGTAACGGCTAATCAGGCATATATGCAGATTGCGGCACCTTTTGCCGGAATCGTATCACAGATTGATATAGATTTAGGGGCGTTGGCCAATCCGGGCGTGCCGCTTATCACCGTAGAGAAAGAAGGCGACCTGGTTGTAGAGAGTTCGCTTACGGAGTCGGACATAAACAAGGTGGATAAAGGAATGATAGCCATTGTTCGCGTAAAGTCGGCTCATTTAATGTTTAAGGCGCCCATTATCGAAAAGAGTCGCTCGTCTGTAGAGAGTGGCGGACAGTATAAGATTACAATTGAAGTTCCGACGGCCGATAAGTTGAAAGTCTACTCGGGAATGTATGCCAATGTGTTGGTACCTGTGGCGGACAGTTTACAGTATGTGCAAAGTTCTAATTTGTTGATTCCTACTGCCGCTTTGTTGGATAAAGACGGCTTAAGCGGTGTTTTTGTGGTTTCAGAATCGCAGACGGCAATGCTTCGTTGGGTACGTACCGGACAAGTTTTGGGCGATCAAACGGAGATAATATCCGGATTGGAAGAGCATGATCTGGTTATACTTCCTCAGGGAAAGCGGCTGGAGAACGGAGTCAAAGTTGAATTAAAGAAAGAACAATAGTCATGAAAGAAGGAATAGCCGGAAGAATTGCAGGAGGCTTCTTACAAAGCAAGCTCTCACTGTTGTTGATGATTGCTTTTGTACTCATTGGAGCTTATAGTGTGTACCTCATTCCGCGAGAAGAGGAGCCGCAGATAAAGTTGCCCGTGGCCGATATCTTTATTGGTATGCCTGGAGCTACACCAACTGAAATGGAAACAAAGGTGGTAGCACCACTCGAAAAAACATTATCTAATGTTAAGGGCGTGGAGCATGTTATGTCTACTTCTATGTCCGACCAGGCAATGCTCACCGTTCAGTTCTATGTGGGGCAGAATCAGGAGGCTTCGTTGGTAAATCTCTATAATGAGCTGATTAAGAATATGGATAAAATGCCGCAAGGCGTGAGTATGCCATTGGTTAAAACACGCTCTATCAATGATGTGCCGGTATTGGCACTGACACTTTGGAGTAAGAAGAGCAGCGACTATATGCTTCGGCAGCAAGCCGAGTTGTTGCGCAACGAAATTAAGAAGATTAAGAATGTTACGGCTACCGAGATTATCGGCGGTCGCTCTCGGCAGGTAAACGTTACTATTGATAAAGATAAGTTGGCGGGAACGAACCTCGATCTGGTGGCGGTTAGCCAATACATGCAGGCGGCTAACTTTCAGATGCAGGCAGGGAACATTTACAATGGCAATGAAACTTATTCTGTGGAGTCGGGAAATTTCCTAAACACCAGAGAAGATGTGGAAAACCTGATTGTGGGGATGAATCAGGGGCACCCGGTTTACTTGTCTTCCATTGCCACAATTACCGAAGGGCCTGCGACCACGCCTACCCAGTATGTTTCTTTTGGTTATGGTGCCGATGCTTCGAAGGCTTTGAGGGAGGAAAATCCCTCAGACTATACGGCCGTAACGCTTGCTATCTCTAAACAAGAAGGTGCGGATGCGATGCATCTGTCTGAAAAGATATTAAATAAAGTAGAGCATCTCAAGAAAGAATCCGTGTCGCCCGATATTCATATTTCCGTAACACGTAATTACGGAGCATCCGCCTCCGAAAAAGTATCGGAATTGCTGCTGCATCTTTTGGGAGCCATTGTAGCGGTAACGCTGTTTGTGATGCTTGCCATGGGTTGGCGCGGAGGTTTGGTGGTGTTTCTTTCCGTACCGATCACCTTTGCACTCACTTTATTTGCTTATTACTTCATGGATTATACCTTAAACCGGATTACGCTCTTTGCTTTGGTGTTTGTTACGGGTATTGTGGTAGACGACTCCATTATTATTGCCGAGAACATGCACCGGCATTTCAAAATGAAGTACCTGTCGCTCAGGCAAGCTGCCCTCTTTGCCATTAATGAAGTAGGCAACCCCACTATACTGGCTACACTCACGGTTATTGCTGCCGTGCTGCCTATGGCGTTTGTTTCCGGTTTGATGGGCCCTTACATGAGCCCGATGCCTATCGGGGCAACCATTGCCATGACCTTTTCTTTGATTGTGGCCCTTACGTTGACCCCTTATCTGGGATACATCTTCTTGAAACAGAAGGATGGCGCAAAGTCGGGGAAGAAAGCGGAAACAGCGTCGGAAGAGTATGATGTTTCGAAGACGGCGTTTTACCGTTACTATGCCTGGTTTATGACTCCGATGATTGAGTCCCGCAAAAAGCGTTGGACGTTTATGATCGTTATATTCGTGCTGTTGCTGGCTTCTGTCTCTTTGTTCTTCTTCAAGGTCGTTCCGGTTAAAATGTTGCCGTTCGATAATAAGAATGAATTTCAAGTGGTGATCGATATGCCCGAATCGGCTACATTGGAGCAAACGGCAGCCGTAACAAAAGAGATTGCCGCCTTTGTGGCTACGCAAGCCGAAGTCGTTGACTACCAAACTTATGTAGGAACCTCGGCGCCGATCAGTTTTAACGGACTGATGCGCCATTACGATTTGAGAAAAGGAGAGAATGTGGCCGATATTCAGGTGAATCTTACCGACAAAGGCGACCGGAAAATCCAAAGCCACGACATTGCTAAAAAGATGCGCGAGCCCATTCAGCGCATTGCTGTTCGTTGGAATGCAAATGCGAAGATCGTAGAAGTGCCGCCCGGACCTCCCGTGTTGTCTACTATCGTGGCCGAAGTTTACGGCCCCGATTACGATGAGCAGATCAATGTTGCCCGTCAGATAAAGAATATCTTTACTCAGACCGAAGGTATGGTAGATGCCGATGTGATGATAGAAGATGATCAAAAAGAACTTCGCTTTGTGGTCGATAAAGAAAAGGCTATGCAAAGAGGAGTGGCGCCGGCTAAGGTTACGGAGAATCTGCGTGCAGCTGTTTCGGGCAGAGAAGTAGGAGTTTTGCATAAAACGAAAGCTTTATCTCCGGTACCCATTCGTTTAGAAATGAATAACTCCGATAAATCTTCAATAGAAGCGTTGAAGAGTCTTCCGATACAGAACATGAACGGACAGGTAGTGTTGCTGGGTGATATCGCTCAGGTAAAGGAGGAGATAAAGGCCAAAAGTATCTGGCGTAAAGACCAGAAAAGGGTAGTGATGGTCACTGCCGATTTGGCCGGATTACTGGAGAGTCCCGTTTATGCCATGATGGACGTAAACAAAAAGCTGAAAGAGGTGCAGTTGCCCGCCGGTTACGACCTTACTGTGCTGAGCAACTCGCAGCCCGACAATGAAGATAACTATTCGATGAAGTGGGATGGAGAGTGGCAAATTACTTACGAGGTGTTTCGTGATCTGGGTATAGCCTTTGCCATAGCCATATTGATTATCTATCTGCTCATCGTAGGATGGTTCCAAAATTTCCTTGTCCCCTTGGTAATGCTTGCCGCCATACCGCTTTCCTTGATCGGGATTATACTGGGACATTGGATTATGGGGGCTTACTTCAGTGCCACATCGATGATTGGTTTCATTGCGCTGGCGGGAGTCATGGTGCGAAACTCCGTTTTGCTTATCGATTTCATTAATATCCGCCTGAAAGAAGAAGTGCCACTGAGGCAATCTATTCTCGAAGCCGGTGCGGTACGTACTTTGCCCATCCTTCTCACAGCAGGAACTGTGGTGCTGGGTGCCATTGTCATCTTGTTCGATCCCCTCTTTCAAGGGTTAGCCATCTCGTTGATGGGAGGAACCATTACCTCTACTATCCTAACATTGGGGGTTGTGCCGTTGCTTTATTTTAAAATGCTTAAAAAGAAAATTAAATAAGAAACAATTATGAAACTATTAGTTGTGTTAAGCATCAGAGAGTATCAGGGAGAAGTTGCCAAGCTGCTCGAAAAAGCAGGCGTGAGCATCTTTAGCGTGAGTGATACCACAGGATATAAGAAACGTGCCTACAATGTGGGCTGGTTTGGCTCGGCCAACGGCAAGGCCAACTCTATTGTTCTGTTTAGCTTTACCGATGAAGTGTCGGCTTATAAAGCATTGGAAAACATAAACCAATGCAATACGGATTGTGAAACTCCCTTTCCGGTCAGAGGATTTGTGCTTGCGGTAGAAGAATTTTCAAAAATAATGTAAGATATGAAAGAACGTATTGTTCGATTCGTAGCCGGTACACTCATCTTGATCAGTGTGCTGCTGGCCTATTTTGTTGCCATTCAATGGCTGTTCTTAACCGCATTTGTCGGTTTAAACTTGTTGCAATCATCTCTCACCCGCTTTTGCCCGTTAGAGAAGCTGATAGATTTGTTCACTCGAAAATAATTTCTTTGTTTTTTTAGCTGTTGTACTTTTATTGAATACTCCGTTCGAGTGAAAAATGATACCGGTCGCGCACCTATACACAACAGACTGTCCGTCTGCCGGTTAGGTGCGCGACTTCTTTTTTTGGCGATGTCGGTAAATGCCGGGCAACACACTCCATCTCTTTCTTCCTTTGGCTCAACTACTCTGCCTCGCACACTATCCTTACCCAACAGTAAGTATTATTTCAAGACATATTCATTTTATGAGCTTTTTTTTGTCAAGAGTAGCTTTATAGATTATTAACCAATGCAGGCATAACGGGCAAAGAATGGTAAGTTATTCCGATAACATCAGGCGAAAAATCATTTTCATTACTCGTTATTGCCATAACACACCGGCAAATGAGTAAAGTGCAACCGTCTTATGAGTCGGATGCAACCGTGTAATTACCCCGATTGCACCGTCTTTTTGAGTAAAAACAACTGTTCTTTGCTACAAAGTGCACCGTGCGGATAAAAAAAAAGAGGGAAGTTGTTGCTTCCCTCTTTTAGTGCATTCTAATCTGAATATACTTTATGATTACATTTACAAAGATACAACATTACACAGACAAAGTCAAGCTTTTCGGCAGAAAAGTTCAGGTTATCCGAGCTTTCTTTATCTCCTTGGAACCTATAAATTAAAAAGGATAGGATAATATCAATAATGCTATTAATCAGCCTTTTACGTCTTCCCTATATATTAAAATCCTTTTTTATTAGTGAATAAAGTCAAATTTAAAAGTGTTTCAGTCAAAAAAGCTATCGGATAATCCTCCCATACTCTCTATTTTTGTACCCATTAGTTCTCTGTGCTCGATAACGGAGCCTTGTTAAGCTTGAATTTATCTATTAATCATTATATATTTATTTATTAATCTATGAGAATCTTACACAAAAAGCTCTGCTTATTAATGATCCTGTTAATAAGCTGTCCTTTAAGCATTCTTGCTCAAAACAAGACTATCACCGGAACGGTGAAAGATGCTACGGACATTGTTATTGGCGCATCTGTGGTAGTTAAAGGTAGTGCAACAGGAACTATTACAGATTTAGATGGACACTATTCCATCTCAGTCCCGGCTTCAGCGAAGCAATTAACTATCTCTTTCGTTGGTTACGAAAGTCAAACGGTAACCATTGGTAATCAATCAAAAATTGATGTTACATTAAAAGAATCTTCATTGATGCTCGATGAAGTTGTAGCTATCGGTTATGCTAAAGTTAAGCGTAAAGACTTAACAGGATCTTCAGTATCCGTTGGGGCTAATGATTTGAAAATGGCTCCGGTGACTACTGCTGCACAGGCATTGGCCGGTAAAGCAGCAGGTGTGAGCGTTGTATCTCAGAGTGGAGCACCCGGTGCAGATATAAACATTACCGTTCGTGGTGGTACTTCTATTACTCAGGGAACATCTCCGTTATATATTGTAGATGGTTTCCAAATGGAGAACGGCTTGCAAAATGTTGATATCAACGATATTGAAAGCATTGATGTGATGAAAGATGCTTCATCTACAGCTATTTACGGAGCACGTGGCTCAAATGGTGTAATTCTGATTACAACAAAATCCGGCAAATCAGGAAAAACGGAAGTCTCTTATAATGGCTTTGTCAGTTTCGATCATCTCGGAAAAAAGCTGAGTTTGCTTGGTGTAGAAGATTATGTGAAGTATCAGTATGAGTTTCAGGCGTTGCGTGGCAAGCAAGATCAATTTGCCAGCTTGTTTGGTGGTGATATTAATGCAGCAGACTTTTATACTGGCGCATATGGTCGCATTGCAGACGAATACGGTAACCGGGCTGGCATTGATTGGCAAGACTTGGTATTTGGTGACACGGGTATTACACAAAATCACAATGTAAACATCAGCGGCGGTACGGATAAAACCAGGTATATGTTGAGCTACAATTATACCGGTGAAGATGGTATTATGGCAAAACACGGTTATCAAAAGAACAGCATTCGCGCAAAGATTAACCATGAACTTTGGAAAGGTGTCCGCTTTGATTTTGCTTCCAGCCTTCAGATGACGAAAGTTGACGGTGGAGGTTCGTTGGGCGGCAAGTTGAAACAAACCATTTTGCAACCAATTACAGGTGGTTCAAAATGGACAAATGAACAAATGATTGGCTCGGATATGGGTACTGAATTTGCAGATATAATGGGCGATGCTAATTATGATGCTAACAACCCTATTCTGGATAATTTAGCTGTTACAGATGAGAAATACACGCGTTTGGCTACTGTGAATGCCGGACTGGAAATTGATATCATGAAAGATTTGACTTTCCGCACTGCCGGCAGTTATTTGTGGCAACAAGTGCGCTCTGACTATTGGGATGATGGTAGTACGAAACAGGCTAAGGCTAATAATAGTCCCTATGGTTATGGTCATCGTAACAACAGCGAGAAATTCTCTTGGCAGATAACAAATACGCTAAATTATGGGTTTAAGCTGGCGGAAAAACATAACTTCAATGTATTGTTAGGGCAGGAAACTTATTATCAGGAGACCATGAAACTGGATAATGAGTACCGTTCGTTCTCTGATGGTAATTTTGGTTTGAATGACGTTAGCATGGGGACTCCTTATGATTGGGAGTCCGGCAAAAGTAGAGAAGGATTGGTTTCTGTTTTCGGTCGTCTCTCTTACAATTTTAATGAGCGATATTTATTTACCGGCACATTGCGCGGTGATGGTTCTTCTAAGTTTGCTCGAGGAAAACAGTGGGGATACTTTCCGTCAGCTTCTGCTGCATGGCGTATTTCGGAAGAAAGCTTTATGAGTGGCTTAAAAGAAAGTTTTTTGGATAATCTGAAGTTGCGTGTCGGTTATGGTACTGCCGGTAACAATGGCATAGACGATAATATGTATGCTACTAATTATGGTTCCGGTCATTATGGCTACAATGGAGGTGATTTTATTACGTATGTCCCGGGAAGTACACTGGGCAATTCTGAATTGAAATGGGAAAAGACTACAACTACCAATATTGGTTTAGACATGTCATTGTTCAGCAGCCGTTTAAACCTTTCGTTAGATTTGTATAATAACGAATCATCTAATTTGTTGATTAAGAATAAAATTCCGTCTTCTACTGGATATACAGACCAGTACCAGAATCTGGGATCAATTCGCAATCGTGGTGTGGAAATAGTATTGAATACAACTAATGTTCATACCAAAGATTTTACTTGGACTACCGATTTTAATATTGCTTTCAATCGTTCAAAAGTACTAGATTTGTATGGTAGCGATGAACAAAATTATTTTATACAAGATTATGAATCGCGTATGGGTTATATGGTTGAAATAGGTAAACCATTGGGCCAATATTATGGTCTCATTTATGATGGAATCTATACTACCGATGATTTTAAACAGAGTGCAGATGGTGTGTATACTTTGAATGATAATGTTCCTTATTTAAAAGGAAGCGTTCGTAGTGAAGTGAGACCGGGTGACGTGAAATACAAAGCTGTGGCCGGTGAAACGGATGCAGACGGTAAACCTGTTTTCTCGGTTAATGACCGTACGGTTATTGGCAATGCGCAGCCCAAGTTCACTGGTGGTATGAATAACACCTTTAGATACAAGGGTTTTGATTTGACTGTTTTTATGAACTTTGTGTCTGGCAATAAGGTGTTTAACATGAGTACGCAACGTTTCATTGGCCCGTATATGGCTAACCAAAACACTTTGTCAAAAATGAAAAACCGTTTTGCCTTGATAGATCCTGCAACAGGCAAAGAGGCCACCAGTTTGGATAGATTGGCAGAAATGAACCCCGGGCAATATAGCAATGCGACTATGTGGAATATTTCGTCTAATAATAAAACTGCCATCAGCGATTATAGCAGTTATTATTTGGAAGATGGTTCTTACTTGCGTCTCAACACTATTACTCTGGGTTATACATTACCCAAGCAATTAGTGCAGAAAGTAAAGATCAGTAATGCGCGTGTTTATTGTACGCTGAACAATATTCATACATTCACCGATTATAGTGGTTATGACCCTGAGGTATCTGCTTCCGACAGCGCTTTGACGCCGGGTATCGATAACTCTTCATATCCTCACTCCAAAAGTTGGGTATTGGGTTTTAACTTAACATTTTAATGAGAACATAAATATGAAAAAGATTATCAATATTTTAGGAATATCAGCTATGTTGTTGGCGTTTGCTTCTTGTGCAGACTGGTTGGACATGCCCTCCGAATCGAAAGCTGATAGTTCTTCTATTTTCACGACTGTTAGTAGAGCGGAAATGACTGTAGTGGGAGCTTACTCCAGTTTATTTACACAAGAATTAGGCTATCAATTGTTGGAAGGAACGGATGAGTCGAGTTCTACGGAAAGCAATTCTAAGTATTATGTTTCCAATTATGATTATACCAATCTTACAGGTATATTGAGTTCAACGTATACAACCATGTATAAAGCAATTGAATACGCTAATGTGTGCATCAAGAATTTGCCTTCCATGAGTGCATCTTCCGATAGTGAACAGAAGAAGATTAATTCGTTATTGGGTGAATCGTTGGCTATTCGGGCGTATGCTTACTGGAATTTGGTACGTTTTTACGGTGATGTGCCTTACTCGGATGTACCGACTTCCGAGTTAAGTACTTTTTCTTCTTCACGTGTTAGTCGTGACACTATTTGGGATCATTGTATTACAGACCTTCAAAAAGCGGTGGAATTGCTTCCGTGGAAGAGTGAAGGCATGGTAGCTACGTCTGAACGTTTCACCAAGAATTCAGCTTATGGCATTCTAGCACGTGTGGCTTTGTATGCTGCGGGTTACTCTTTGCGCTGGGATTTGAGTACGGTACCGTATGACAAAAGTACAGTAAAGATTGCGCAACGCAACGATGCTAATCGGATTAAAGAATTGTATCAGATTGCCGCGAATGCTTGTAAGGCAGTCATTGACCAAAAGGAGAATAAGTTGTTGGACAACTATGATGAAGTATTTCGTGACTTGTGCTTAAAACAATACAATGATGAGACGATGCTTGAATACGGTTGTTTTGGCCCCAATAGTCCGGATGTGCGTACTGGTTATGTAAACACTATCCCGACAAGCGGTACTTCTGTTACTTTTGGAAAAGGTGGTGCCCAAATGGTATCGATGCCAACTTTCTATTTTGAATTTGAAGAAGGTGATCAACGTCGCGACGTGTCAGTATGCAACTATGCTCTTTTGGGTGATGATTCTTACCAAATGAACACCTATGTAGGGCAGGGTGTAGGCAAATATCGCATAAACTGGAAGAGCGAAAGAGGCACCTCAGATAGTAGACGTGATATTAATTGGCCGTTGTTGCGTTATTCGGATGTGCTATTGATGTATGCAGAAGCTTTGAACGAATTGAATAATGCTCCTACCACCGAGGCTGTTAATGCACTGAAAGCTGTTCGTTTACGTGCATTTAAGAATGATGCATCTAAAATAGGTACTATTCCGACAAGTTACCCTGATTTTAAAAATGCTATTATTCAGGAACGCAAGCTAGAACTTTCCAATGAATCATTGCGTAAAACCGATCTGACACGTTGGGGCATTTTAGTTGATTATTTGACAGCAGAAAAGGAGAAACTGTATCAGTTGGCTAACCATGAAGGGAAATATGCAAATGTTGATGTATATCGTGCTTATAAGAAAGGATCTAAAGCAGTTTTCAAAGATCCGACAGTTGCACTTTCTTATATATCTATGAATGCAGCAGATATAGCTCAACTGAACTTAACTACAGCTGAAGAAACGACACTGAACACCCTAAATGATTCTAAGAAAGGTGTTTTGACGAAAGACTTTTATGAAGCAGGCGGCAAAGTCTACTTCACTCAGAGTGCTGCACCGGAAGGAGCTACAAAAGTGTCTTATACCATTTTGAATATGTTTGGTTGTAACAGCGTGAAGCAAAGCGGTGGGCTCTCTGTTAAGACAGTGGAGGGAATAAGTGCTGAGAATACATGGATTACCAGAATGTTTTATGGCATGGAGAAAAATAAAGTGGAAATTATGCCCTTTCATACAACCGCCATTATGGATGTAAATCCGGGGCTTTCCGGCGAGCAGCATCCTTGTTATTGATATAGAGGAAGTTTATTTATAATGTAATAATGATCTGGAGAGAGAGTATCTTGTTTTTAATAATAGGACTCTCTCTTACTCTTTAAAAACTAATATCATGAGACCGATTGATGTAATGTACAGAACATTGAAATACTTTATTCTCCATGTAAAAGGCTTGCATTAAAATCAAAGGTACTCATCTATGTAATGAAATGTGAATATGCGGATACTCTTTTAAGGAGACGAAGGTATTCAAATGAAATTATGCTTTGATATTCAATAAATAATGAAAAAGAATATTCTTATTTTGTTTGTCCTATCTCTAATGATGGGAGAAGCGTTTGCTCAGACTTTGGCTTTTCCGGGTGCGGAAGGTTATGGCAAATATACCACAGGAGGACGTGGAGGAAAGGTCCTTATAGTAAGTAACCTTAATGATAGTGGGGCGGGTAGTTTGCGCAATGCTGTGGAGCAACAAGGTGCCCGAACGGTAGTCTTTGCGGTAAGTGGAAATATTGTATTGAAATCGAGTTTACGCATTAATAACGACAGCATTACTATTGCGGGGCAGTCGGCTCCGGGAGAAGGCATTTGTCTTGCCGAATATTCTTTGGTTATTAATGCGAGTAATGTTATTGTTCGTTATCTTCACGTACGCTTGGGTGATCTTCACAAGCTTGATAATGATGGCGTGGGAGGTGGACGTTACGGACAGAAGAATGTGATACTAGATCATCTTTCCGTGAGCTGGTCTATAGACGAATGTCTTTCTATGTATAAAATGCAAAATCTTACCGTTCAGTGGTGTTTAGTAGCTCATAGTCTGAATAAATCGGTACATACAAAAGGGAGTCATGGCTTTGGAGGAATCTGGGGAGGATATAAAGCTACTTTCCATCATAACTTATTGGCCAACAATGCTAGCCGGAATCCTAGGTTTTCGTCGGTAGATAGTACCAAGATGGTTGACTATCGTAATAATGTGATATATAACTGGGGATTTAAATCTGCCTATGGAGGGGGGCATCACGGAGAAATTAATATGGTCGCTAATTACTATAAGCCGGGTCCCGCATCGCAACACCATAGAATACTTGATGTGGCCGAAGATGGTACAGGTCGTTATTATATTGCCGACAATTATATGGAAGGTGATCCTAAAGTAACAGCCAATAATTGGGGTGCCGTAGGCGGTAAAGATGTGCAGGCATCACATGTCACTGCTCCTTTTGCATTCGAGCCTATTCGTCAGGATACTCCGTTGCAAGCTTATAAACGGGTGTTGAACGCTGTAGGGTGTAGTTTGCATCGCGATGCTTATGATAAGCATATACTTATGCAAGTGCCTCGTGGTCTTGGGCTTGACGGAGACAAAGGGCTTATTAATTCTCAGAATGATGTTGGTGGTTGGCCTGTATTGAAATCGGGTAAAGTTTTGACAGATTCCGACGGAGACGGTATACCTGATAACTGGGAACGCAGTCATGGCCTGAATTCATTGGATTCTTCTGATGGGATGCTTTATACGCTTAGTAAAGATTACACTAACGTAGAAGTTTATCTTAATTCATTGATTTCCGACAAATAATGTAATTTTGCATTATTCTTTAATCTATAAGGTTAGATCCTGTTTTTGTATCATCTATTAATCTGTATATTTATCCATCAGTGATATCATGAAGAACCTATTCTATTTCATTGCAGTCCTAATGCTCACCGCATGTGGTGTCGAAAAGCAATCGCCTATAGACCGCGAAGCACTCGTAACCCGTAATGATCCGCAGGTAAATGCTTTTGATTCTCTTTCCTCCCTTTCGGTCGGAAACGGAGAATTTGCCTATACTGTTGATGCTACAGGGTTGCAAACTTTCCCCACGATGTATTCAAATGGAGTTCCTCTGGGTACACAAAGTCAGTGGGGATGGCATTCTTTCCCCAATCCGGAAAATTATCGTCCCGAAGAAACGCTGAAGAACTATGACTTTGGCCATGGACATGTGGAGCCTTACTCTACTCAATTCAATGAGAAAGGCAGACAACAAGATGCTGCCAACTGGTTTCGCATAAATCCTCATCGCCTGCACTTAGGCATGGTGGGTCTCGAACTGAACAACAACATTACTTCTGCTCAGTTCTCCGATATTCATCAAACACTTGATTTGTGGCGAGGTGTTATTTGTAGTAGTTACAAGATCTCGAGAGTTCCTTACAAGGTAGAAACTACAGTACACCCAAAAGCAGATATGATTGCTGCACGCATAACATCCAAAGGGCATTCGGGTGTTCATTTTCGCTTTCCTTATCCTACAGGGGGACATTCCGATGATGCATGTTTATGGAATGCTAATGATAAGCACTCTACTACTATTGTTTCACAAGATGCGAACTCAGCCGTACTGAAACGTCAAATAGATGCTACTGTCTATTACGTTACTATCCGTTGGGAAGGCAAAGCCATGCTAAGAGAGAAGGAGAAAAACTATTTTGTGCTGACGCCTAGGGGGGATACACTTGCTTTTACTTGTGCGTTTGCTTCGGATGCACCTTCTGCCGAAACAGCTACAGCCGAGCAAACGTTGGTTGCCGCCAAAGAATACTGGACTGCTTTCTGGAAAAACGGTGCGGCGGTCGACTTTTCTCGATGTACAGACACGCGAGCCAAAGAATTGGAACGTCGTGTGGTACTTAGCCAATACCTTCTTGCTATACAATGCGCCGGTAGTACTCCGCCTCAGGAAACAGGATTAACTTATAATTCATGGTTCGGAAAGTTTCATCTTGAAATGATCTGGTGGCACGAGGCGCAGTTTGCTTTATGGAATCGTGCCTACTTGCTGGAACGTACACTTCCGTGGTATGAGAAGGTAGAGCCCATAGCCCGTGAGATAGCGAAGAGGCAAGGCTTTGACGGCGTACGCTGGATGAAGATGACTGATCCCAGCG
Source organism: uncultured Bacteroides sp. (assembly GCF_963677715.1). Classification (NCBI taxonomy): domain Bacteria; kingdom Pseudomonadati; phylum Bacteroidota; class Bacteroidia; order Bacteroidales; family Bacteroidaceae; genus Bacteroides; species uncultured Bacteroides sp. The sequence goes on along the minus strand of NZ_OY782495.1, from coordinate 1,514,464 downwards.
GTGTGGAAGCTCCCTCTAAAGTAGGTAGTTTTCTTATCTGGCAGCAGCCGCATTTCATCTATTTGGCCGAACTTCTTTATCGAGCCAATCCCAGTCCGGAAGTGATTAAAAAGTACAACCGCCTGGTGCAGGAAACGGCCGAGTTTATGTATTCTTTTGCGACGTACGACAAGCAGAAAGATCGTTTTGTGCTGAAAGGAGCCATTCCTGCACAAGAAACCTTACGGGCTTCCGAAACCGTAAATCCGCCTTTTGAACTATCTTATTGGCATTTTGCTATGGAGATAGCGCAAAAATGGCGGGAACGTGCCGGCGAAAAGCGTAATTTGCAGTGGGATGAGATGATAAAGAAGTTATCTCCGTTGGCTTACAACGACGACAAGTTATATCTGGCAGCCGAAACGGCAACCGATACTTACAAGGATATTCGCTTTACATCCGATCATATGGCTGTTCTTGGTGCTGTAGGCATTCTGCCTATGAATAAACTTATCCGTAAGGATTACATGAAGAATACGCTTCATTGGATATGGGACAATTGGAATTGGGACAAAACCTGGGGTTGGGATTATCCGATGACTGCGATGAATGCTGCTCGTTTGGGAGAGCCGGAAATGGCAGTTGGTGCCTTGTTGATGGATAAACGTACCAATACCTATCTGGTGAACGGACACAATTATCAGGACGACCGCCTACGCATTTATCTTCCCGGCAATGGCGGCTTGCTCACAGCCGTGGCTATGATGTGTGCGGGATGGGATGGTTGTACGGTGAAGAACCCCGGTTTTCCGAAAGACGGTAAGTGGAATGTTCGTTGGGAAGGTTTAAAACCAATGCCGTAAGTTAAGTCTGAACCTATTAAACTGTTTTGATGAATAAATATTTTTTATTCTTGTTGCTTTGTTTCCTTCCTCAACCTGTAAGGAATCTTTTTGCGCAGGTTCCTGCAAAACGGGTTGGCGATTTTATTGAGTCGACTTCTTACAATGAGTCTAAACGGGGAGCATCCCGTTCGTTGCAATATCGTCCGGATGGAGAAGACTTTGTTTGTGTTAATGGGGTGAATCGCTTTACGCGTGCACTTTATGCCAGAACTTCCCCATTTCGTCTGGAAACAAGCGATCGGCCTGTATTTGCTGCTTATGATAAACGTAATAGCAAGAATATCCGCTTCCGCTTGCTGCTGGGAGGTACTTCTGTAGCTCTTGATTCTATTGCTTTTTGTGAAGCTCGTTACACGCCGGGACGGCGGAGTTATCGGCTGACAGATCCTGCCTGGGGAAAAGGTGCGCTTTTTATTTCGGCCTTACCCTTCCCCGATAAAGATGGTGCTATCTGGAAAATCACATCTACTGATATGCCTGCGGATGCCAGATTGATTTGTTTGATATCTGAGATTAAGTCTAAGCATTTGAATCGTAACGGTGATATGGGAGCTGATCCGCCTGACAGCTTTGAAGCGCCTGAGCACCCTTTGTTATTGCACCAATATGAACTTCCGTTAACCGGCTACCTGATTTTAGAGAATCTCTCTTTGCGAATTCCTGAAGCCTCTGAAGGAAGTTCCATCTATGCGAAAGCAGAACATGCCCGTGCCGAGCTGGCTTCTCGCATTAAGATTAACACTCCAGATGCTTATTTTAATACACTGGGTGGAGCACTTGCTGTTGCAACCAATGCTATTTGGGATGGAGAAGTGTGGCTACACGGAGCAGTAGGTTGGCGTATGCCTCTTAGTGGTTGGCGGGCGGCTTATACAGGCGATGCACTTGGTTGGCACGATCGTGCCAGAAAGCATTTTGATGCTTATGCTGCCAGTCAGGTAACTAATGTGCCGCAAACTATTTCGCATCCGGCACAAGATCCTGATATGAACCTTGCCCGTTCTATCAAAAAGTGGGGTACTCCGCAATATAGTAACGGATACATCTGTCGTAACCCGCACAATCCTAATCAGATGCACCATTACGATATGAATCTTTGTTATATTGATGAGCTGTTGTGGCATTTTAATTGGACGGGTGACTTGGCTTATGCCCGGAAGATGTGGCCTTTACTTGTTCGTCATCTCGATTGGGAAAAGCGAAATTTCGACCCCGATAATGACGGCCTGTATGATGCATATGCTTGTATTTGGGCCAGTGATGCTTTGTATTATAATTCGGGTGCAGTTACGCACTCATCAGCCTATAATTATCGTGCCAATAAAATGGTTGCTGAAATTGCAGAAAAGATAGGAGAGGATCCTTCTCCTTATCGTGCTGAAGCCGAGAAGATATTGAAAGCGATGAATACGCGTTTGTGGATACCTTCAAAGGGGCACTGGGCAGAATATCAAGACTTTATGGGGCATAAACGATTACATGAAAATGCTGCTGTGTGGACAATCTATCACGCCATTGACAGTGAAACGGCAGATCCTTTTCAAGCCTATCAGGCAACTCGTTATGTAGATACGGAAATACCTCATATTCCCGTTCGCGCCTCGGGATTAAAAGATGAAGGCTATGCTACAATTTCTACAACTAATTGGATGCCTTATTCATGGAGTATTAATAATGTGGCTTTTGCTGAGGTAATGCATACTTCCTTGTCTTATTGGGAGGCGGGACGTAATGATGAAGCTTTTAAACTTCTGAAGAGTTCCGTGCTCGATGGTATGTACTTAGGTGATAGTCCCGCTAACTTCGGCCAGCTGAGCTTTTACGATGCTGCTCGTGGCGAATGCTATCGTGACTTTGGTGATGCAATAGGCGTTGCTTCGCGTGCCATTGTACAAGGACTCTTCGGCATTATACCCGATGCCCTCAACGGACGTTTGCTTATTCGTCCCGGATTTCCGGCAGCGTGGCCTTATGCTACATTCTCAACGCCCGATGTATCCTTCGATTATCATCGGAAAGGTAATGCGGATGTATATAAAATAGCACAACATTTTGATAAACCGATAGTGCTGGAACTGCAAATTCATGCTCGAAAGGATAAAGTGAATAGCATCAGGATAAACGGCGATAAGGCTGAATGGAAGCAAATAGAAAATTCCGTAGGTCAGCCTGTACTCTCTATTGTTATGCCGGCCGGCGATACTTACGAAATTGAAATAAAGTGGGGAGGTAGTTCAATCAATACTGCTATCGATCACCAACGTAGTTATAGTGTGGGCGATACCTTTGAACTTGCTTTGCCGCAATATACGATCAGCAAACTTTATGACCCGCAAGGCGTTTTTCGGAAAGTCCGTACTCAACAGGATGAGCATGTGGTAAGAGGCCGCATTACCGGTGAACCGGGCAACCATACTCTGTTTGCTTACGTTTGCGAGGGTGATTTGTCGTGGTGGCAACCTATAAATATTACCATTAAGAATAATGAAACCCCTGCTGAACCGGCTTTTAAGCATGTAGAGTCAGTTTTTTGCCGTGAGGTAAACATGGATGCTGTTTTCAATGCTTCGGTTACCGATATTTTCCGTAACGAATACCTTACACCACGTTCGCCATACACTACTCTCCAAATCCCGAAGCAGGGAATAGGAGAATGGTGCCATCCAAAAATGACAGCGGAGATAGACGATTCGGGTTTGCGTGCCAAGGTACGTGGTGGATTGCTTTCTACCAAACTGGGTGTATCTTTTCGTACCCCTGCACAAGGAGTCAATATTGCCTTTACCTCGCTATGGGATAATTATCCCGACAGCTTGCATGTTCCACTTGGTGGCCAAGCGTCTCATGCTTATCTGCTGATGGCTGGAAGTACGAACCATATGCAGTGCCATATTGCTAATGGCATTATTCGCATACACTATACTGATGGTACAAGTGATACACTTACATTGATAAATCCCGAAAACTGGTGCCCGATAGAGCAAGACTTTTTTGTAGACAATATGGCCTTTAAGTTGAATGCTTCTCGTCCATATCGTCTTCATCTGAAGACGGGCATAGTGAGCAATAATTTGGAGAAAGAACTTGGCATTGAGGGTGTTTATGGTCGCTCTATAGATGGCGGAGCAGGCATTTTGCTTGATATGCCTTTGAATCCGGAGAAAGAATTAAGTTATTTAAGTCTGGAAACACTCTCGAATGATGTTGTTATAGGTTTAATGGGTATTACTCTTCAAAAATAAGACCGGTTTTTGTTTTCTTAATAATACTTTCATATAATATCTCTCTTTTAAATAAGATGTTATCTTGATTGTTTACTCAATGTGAGGAAGGCTCTTGCCTCTATTCGGTTGGGCTTTTATACTATGGAATATGCTAAAACTCACATTCTATTATTTGAAAGAATGGATTCTTTATCTTAATTTTGAGGCTCATTTAGATTAGATAGCAATGACAGACTTAGAGAAGATGGCAGCCGGTGAGCTTTACTGCGGTTTCAATTCAGACTTTGTATCACCTTTGGAAAGAGGACAAGACTTTTGTTTCCGTTATAATTGTTTGCCGCCATCAAACAAAGATGATAAGCGTCTTATATTAGAAGAGTTTTTATTGAAGGTGGGAAATCGTGTCATTGTTAATGGGCCTATGCACATAGACCTTGGCTATGTAGAAATTGGAGACAATACGATCATCAATTTTAATTTCATTGCGCTCGATGAGGCGGTGATCTCCATTGGAAGCCATTGCTTTATTGGCCCGAATTGTTCTATCTATACGGTGATACATTCACTTTGCTACGAAGACAGAAATTTGGGACTTATGACAGCCAAACCGGTTTCTATTGGCGATAATTGTTGGCTCTGCGGTAACGTAAATGTGCTGCCCGGTGTCACTATCGGCGAAGGTTCGGTTATTGGTGCCGGAAGTTTGGTCACAAAGGATATTCCTGCCGGTGTGTTGGCATACGGAAATCCCTGTCGTATCATTCGCCCCATAACAGATGACGACCATCAATTTCTAGAGGGCATTAATAAATAGTTCCCGGAATTGTATTAACTGGCATGTAGCTATGCAATGCCTGCAAATGCGATGTTCTGCATCGAGGTATATGCTGTAGTTTGCAATCAGTTTCAGAAGATTAAATTCAGTGATAAAAAAGCTTTGCCCGTAAGGGCCGTGCTGTTGGTCGAAGAGAATCGTGCAATTAAAAGAATAGAGCCGTCTTTTCAGAGCGGCTCCATTTGTACAGTATTGAATTATCAAGCAAGCTTATTTTATATTTATCGTTTTAGTCTATGGTTTTACTTTCTTCATCAGAAAACGATTTTTCAACCAAACACGAACAGGTTCATCATACAATTTCAAAGAAGCGTAAGCTACCGCAATGCAGATGAAGAGAGTGAGTAGCGCACCCGGAAGCGCTTCTTGCATAGTGAGTTTATTATCATATACCCATCCTGTATAGTAATATATAAATGGATAGTGTGTAATATAAATCGGATAAGAGATATCGCCAAGGAACTTGCAAGTCTTTGATCCCAGTTTACCTGTTACTTCACCGCTTGCGCCCAGATAAACGATAAACGGGAAGAGGAAAATGATACAGAATGATTCGTACAGACCGTTCATCCAGAAATTATCAGCCCCACCTATTCTTGGTATGGAGAGAATAATCACAACTAGTAGGCTGCACACAAGAAATGAGTGTTTATAATGTTTTGGCGTGCATACGCGTGAGAGCAACAATCCACCGAAGAACGGATACATCAGTCGTGTAAAGCCAACGCGTATTTGCGTCGGCTCTAATGCCCAACCGCCAACCATGTCGCCACTGGGACATGTTAATACATAGTGTATCGTTGCACAACCGGCTATAAATACTAATATAGAAAGCGCAGTTTTTGAGAACTTTCGGATAAAGAGCGCATATAGAATGTTGCCAATGTATTCATAAAATAGAGACCATCCGGGCCCATTGAGGGGATGCATTTCCCACCAACCACGGATATCCAGAGATAACGGTACGGGAAGTAAAGTACAGCCTATCAGCATAACGATCAGCATCTTCCAAATAGGTGTTTCGCTTATTGCAGGAAATAATTGCGTACTTTGGAAATAGTACAGCAATCCGCCGATGAGCATGCCGATAATCACCATTGGCTGGAGCCTAACCAAACGACGTTTGAAAAAGCCGCTTAGATTCATTTTTGTTCCCCAACGATCATCGTAAGCATAACCGATAACAAAGCCCGAAAGGACAAAGAAAAAATCCACTGCCAAGTATCCGTGATTAATCAATTGTTCAAGATGATTTCCTCCCGAGTGAGCCTCGCATAGATGGAAACAAACTACCATAACTGCCGCTACGCCACGTAGTCCATCGAGTATTTCATAGTGAGCTTTTGATTCTGTATAAGACATGAGTTTTGTGTTTGAAGAGTTCATGTTTTTTTGTATTTGGGTTAATTGTTGATGCTGCAAAGATAAAATAAATATGCGTTGTAGAAATAAAAAAAAGAAAAGAGACTGTTTGAATTTTATCTAACAGTCTCTTTGTCGGTCGGAATGAGGCGATTCGAACGCCCGACCCCTACGTCCCGAACGTAGTGCGCTACCAACTGCGCTACATTCCGTTGATTTGCGGGCACAAAGTTACGGCAAAAAATTAAAAAGCCAAATGTTTGCTCCTAAATCTTACGAAATATTCTTCCCGCTATTGCGGGTTAAAAAAAAACATTTATCTTTGCACCCGCAATCACGCAAGGTGCCATAGCTCAGTTGGTAGAGCATAGGACTGAAAATCCTTGTGTCCCTGGTTCGATTCCAGGTGGCACCACGTTTAATAGAAAGCGAAAAACAAGAATCCCTGAGTTTCGAAAGAAGTTCAGGGATTCTTTTGTTAGGTAAGATCTGTTGCATTGGTGATTTTTCTCTTCATTAGTGGTTTGTATTTGATAACATAAAATTTCATCTTTCCGACTCGAATATTCTCCGATAAAAACTTCTTTGTGTAAGCGTTTTGTAGCAATTCTTTTTCTATCTACAAATAAGATATTCATTTAATGAATGATGACGTTACTGTTACATAATGTTAATAGTACTGTAACCTGATTGTCTCTTTTCTTCTGCTATTTTGCTACATGAATAATGTAAAAAGTATGATGAAACTAAAATTGCCAATCTTTACGATGGGGCTCAGTTCTTTATTTATTTCTTCTGTAGCCGCCGGAACAATGAAGCAGACGGTTGGTGAAGCAGCTAATGAATTTAGAATGGTCGTTATATCGGATGTACATGTAATGGATCCTTCGCTGTTGATTGAAGGCGGAAAGGCGTTTAATAACTATTTGTCTCATGACCGGAAGATGCTTCGTGAATCAACGGTGATATTGAAAAAACTTACTGACAGTCTTATAGCAGAACATCCTCAGGTGGTTTTGCTGGCCGGAGATCTGACTAAAGACGGAGAATATGTGTCGCATCGCTACTTGGTAGATAGTTGTTTGATGCGGCTCAAGAGGGAGGGTATACAGGCTCTGGTGATTCCGGGAAATCACGACGTGAATAATCCGCATGCCGTATCATTTATGGGTGATAGTACGGAAATAGTACGTACGGTTTCTGCGGCCGATTTTGCTTCCATTTATGCTGATTATGGTTATACAGGTGCTTTGGCACGCGACGAATATTCGCTCACATATGTTTATCAGCTAACGGACAAACTGAGAATTCTGGCTATTGATGCTTGTAAATATGAGGAAAATGACTTTGAAAAGAATATTTGTCGTCACGATGGGAGGATAAAGCCTGAAACGATGGAGTTTATCAAGGCTCAGATAGCGGATGCTCATCAAAAAGGTATACGTATTATCGGTATGATGCATCACGGACTGGTGAGTCACTGGAAATATCAAGATCGCATCATGAAAGGCTATTTGGTAGATGATTGGAAAAAACAGGCGGCCGAATTGGCTGATGCAGGGTTGGAAGTCATGTTTACCGGACATTCTCATGCGCAAGATATCTCTTGTCGCAAAATAGGAAAGCACACCATATATGATATCGAAACAGGTTCGGCTGTGACATATCCTTCACCTTATAGACTTGTTTCGTTGAAGGATGACGAGATGAGTATCCGAAGCCGATTTATAGAATCTATTCCGATGGATTTGAATGGACTTTCGTTTGACGAATATGCCAAAAATACGGTTGCTCAGGGAGCCGCTACGTTGGTTACTTCGGCATTTCCACCCGAAATGCCCGATTCTGTGCGAAATAGGGCTATCCGATGTGTAGCGCAAGCTTTGATCGCTAATTGCCGGGGCGATGAGCATCTGACTGCTCAAGAACGTAATGAAATCGATGAAGTAACTAAATTAATTAAACCCTATTCGGCTCGTTACGCAAAGTTATTCCGTGTTGCTACTACCGTGCTTCGAGAAGATGCCTATCCTCCCGATAATGAATTTATCGTGCGGTTTGCATTCATCTCTCCGCCGTTCTAATTTTAACCTTTTTGGCATACTTAAAAGAATAAAGATTAACGTAATAAAGATAAATAGTATGAATCACAAATTAACGTCTCGTAGCTTTCTTCTATTCTCAAGAGAAACATTAACCGGTACCGGCAAAATAATAGCAGTAATTCTGCTTGCCGGATTGTGGCTATGCTGCTCGCAACAAGTGGCACTTGCCGCAGCATTGCCTGTACAGCGGCAGGAACAATACCTGCCTGAAAATATAAAAGGAAAGGTGGTAAATGAAAAAGGCGAACCGCTACCTGGTGTAAGCATTGCTGTAAAAGGTACAGACACCGGAGCTTCTACCGGAGTCGATGGTACGTTTTCGCTTCAGGTTCCTTCTACCCGCACTTTATTGATTTTTTCTTATTTGGGTTATCAGCAACAAGAGTTGCAGGCTCGCAACAGTTTGACGGTTGTGATGAAAGAAGACGTTAAAATGTTGGGGGAAGTAGTGGTTAGTACCCAGAAGCGCAGCCAGAGTAGCATTGAAGTACCGATAACGGTTAGCGCTCTTTCCGGCGGATATCTGAAAAAAATAAATGTACAGCAATTCGACGAAATGGCACAATACGTGCCCGGATTGCAGATTCAGTTGCAAAGTCCTAATAATCCGGGATACGTTATTCGTGGTGTAACCTCTGATGATGGCGACTCGCGTTCACAACCCCGTATTTCCATTTTTCAAGACGGAGTATCCATTTCGCGGTCCCGTGCCTCGGTGGTAGAACTCTTTGATCTCGAGCGGGTGGAGGTTGTCAAAGGTCCGCAAGGCACACTCTTCGGGCGTGGTGCTGAAATTGGGGCGGTGCATGTTATTCGCAATAAACCCACCAACGAACTGAGTGGAGAACTTTCTTTGGGATATGGTAGCTATAATCAGAAGCTGGTGAACGGGTTCATTAATACGCCTATCGTAGATCAGAAAATGGCCAATCGCTTTGCCTTTGCTTATAATCAGCGCGACGGTTTTATTAAGAATCTTTCGGGGGGTAGGTTAAATGGAAAAAATACTATAGCTCTGAGAAATTCTACACGTTATTGGTTTGGAGAAAATTCTACGGCCGATTTAGTACTCGACTATCAGTATGATGATTACCCCGGAACTTCCTTTAAAAGTGAAAGGTATGCTCCTGCAGGCGGAAATACCGACCCGAACACTGCTGCCGATCTGGAGCAGGGAGAGGGCCTTTATATTAAACGTCATGTGGGTGGCGCCACTTTTTTACTCGACCATCCTTTTAATGATGGGTGGAAATTGTCTTCTATTACCGGATTCAGGGCATTCAACTCTGATGAGTCTTTTGACGCCGACGGTACTCCGGCGCCTATTCTTTGGGTATCGGAGAAGGCCAAAGGAACACAATTTAGTCAGGAACTCAGATTGAATTACGATAGCAAAGGGGCTTTTTCCGGTTTTGGTGGAGTGAGTTATTTCTATGAAAACTCTTCGCAGGAAGTGCCTATGCGCATCAACGAGCAGAGTCTTTATCCTGCTTATATTTCTCCTTTGCTTAAGGCTCAATTTGCTACACAATTCGAGGGGTTAGGATTGCCTTCGGCACTGAGTTCTTCTATTTTGAACTCGCTGTTTCCCGATCAGGCACCTGTGGTAAATGGGGAAGCTCAATATGTAACGAATTTGCCTCAAATAAGAAAAACGCTTGAAACTGTGCTGAGCAGCCAGATAGGAGTTCCTGTAACGCTAGAACAGGGGCTGGCTGCTATGGGCGTTTCTGCCGATGCCATTGCATCTATTGTTAAACAAGTAGATCAACTGTCGGGGCAACCTATCAATAGTTACCATGAAGAGTCTTCTACCAATTATGGAACGAATCAGGCTGCGGAGATTTTTATTGATGGAACCTACAAATTAACTTCTGCATTTGCTTTGACTGCCGGTTTGCGTGCTTCTTATGAACATCAGGTGGGCGGTTACCGCTCGGATGCTTCAGCGCAACCCAGCATTTTCGGGATGATGATGAACGGGTCGGCGAATCTGATGAATGCCATATCCGATGGAAAGATAACCGCATCCGGAGATTATTGGTCCTGGGTGGGGCGTGTGGCTTTGAACTATATGTTTAAACGCAATAATATCTATATAAGTGCTTCGAGAGGCCGACGCCCGGGAGTGATATTGGTACTGCCCGGCGAAGTGACAAAACTAAAGCCGGAGATTATTTATAGCTACGAAGCGGGAATAAAAGGTATAGTGGTTGATGGCATACTTTCTTATGATTTGAGTGCTTATTATTATGATTGGGATCATTTTCAAACTACTACATTGCAAACGATAGAGGGAAGCCTTGCTCCGCAATATCTGGCCGATGATGCGGGAAAAGCGCATACTTTTGGTGTGGAGGCCGGGTTACGTTATAATCCGGTGCGTTATTTCAGCATTTTTGGTAACTATTCGTATATAAATGGTAAGTTCAACGAGAAAGATGAGAACGGCAACGAACAAGAGTATGCCGGCAATCGCTTTCGGCTTACCCCGAAACATACTTTTTCGGCAGGCTTGGATTTTGATGTGCCGGTCAGTAAAACATCTGCCGTTTATTTTCGTCCGTCTTACTCGTACAAGTCACAAGTTTATTTTGAAGACAGCAATCGGGCAGATTTGAGCCAATCGGGATACGGATTGGCCAACTTCACTGCGGGGTTGCGCATGCATCCACACAGCTGGTATTACGAAATAGGTGCTTTTGGCAAAAATGTGTTTGATAAGAAATACATTATCGATGCCGGAAATAGTGGCGATGCCATTGGTTTGCCTACTTTCGTTGGCGGAAGCCGTAGCGTTGTCGGAGTAATGGCCAAAGTAAGCTTCTGAAATTTAGTCCCTGCTCGGCAATATATACACCCGAAAGGATGAATATAGAACCGATAATGGCTATGTAAGTGATAATTTCATTGATCACAATTGAAGAGGTGATGAGCGTGATGAGTGGCACAATGTAGATATAATTTGTGGTTCGCACCACGCCCAGTTGTTTCATTGCTGTGTTCCACATAATGTAGCAAAGCATAGAGGCTACCAGTCCGAGAAACAAAAGATTGGCTATTACCAGTGGCTGGCTGAGTGCTTGTATGTGCAATTGAGAGGGCGATAGCAGGAAGACGGGTATCATGGTGATGATACCGTAAAAAAAGACTTTGCGAGTGATGAATAGCACGCTGTATTTTCTGTCCAGTCCTCTCAGTATGATGCTATAAAATGACCACATCAGAGCGGCGGCAATGGTTAGTATGTCGCCCATCGGGTTTACTTTAAGTATAAAGTTTCCGTTGAAAACCACCAACGCTACACCTGTAAGTGCCAAAACGGAACCATATAACAGTTTCTTCTTTAGTTTCTCTTTATTGCCGGAGAAATGCATTAAAAAAGCGGTGATTATAGGGGTGGTACATACTATAAGCGATACGTTGGAAGCAAGAGTAAATTCGAGTGCTGTGTTTTCGGCTATGAAATAAAGTGAACCTCCACACAATCCTGCTGCAAGTAACAGAGATTCGTCGCGCAGACTGTTGGCCAATAAACGTTTTGGGCAAAAGAACCAAATGCTGATGTAAGCTAACACAAAGCGGTAAAGTAATATTTCCGTGGGAGAGAGTCCGTGCTGCAACAAAACTTTAGTCGATACAAACGTGGTGCCCCAGATTGCTACCGTTACTAGGGCCATTATGTGATACCATGAGTTTTTCATGAATGTGGCTGCTTATCAATTTATTTTGCAAAGATAAGAATAAAAACACAAGGAAAAGTTATCTTTGCATTCTAATAAATGAATATATGAGTATCGAACTAGGTAAATTCAATACACTAGAGGTAGTTAAAACCGTGGATTTTGGTGTATATCTTGATGGAGAACAGGAAGGTGAAATTTTACTGCCCACTCGCTATGTCCCCGAAAATTGTCAGATTGGAGACTTTCTGAATGTATTTCTCTACCTCGACAGTGAAGAAAGATTGATTGCCACCACCCTGACACCGTTAGTGCAGGTGGGAGAGTTTGCCTGTCTCGAAGTATCTTGGGTTAATCAGTTCGGCGCTTTTCTTAATTGGGGATTGATGAAGGATCTCTTCGTGCCCTTTAGTGAACAGAAAATGAAGATGCTGGTAGGCAATAAGTATGTGGTGCATGCCCACGTTGACGAAGAAAGTTACCGCATTGTGGCGTCGGCCAAGGTAGAACGTTACTTTTCGAAAGAATTTCCGACTTATCAGCCCAATGATGAAGTGGATATTCTTATTTGGCAGAAAACAGACCTGGGCTTTAAAGCTATTATAGATAACCAGTTTGGTGGATTACTGTATGATGGTGAAATCTTTCAGCCTTTGCATACAGGCATGACATTGAAAGCCTACGTGAAACAGGTGCGTGAAGATCAAAAGATAGACCTTGTGCTTCAGAAACCGGGGTTTGAGAAAATAGACGATTTTTCGAGAACGTTGCAACAATATCTTCAAACACACGATGGTAGCCTGGCTCTCAACGACAAGAGTCCTGCCGAGGATATTTATGATGTTTTTGAAGTGAGTAAAAAGACATTTAAAAAAGGTGTGGGAGACTTGTACAGAAGAAGGCTCATTACATTGAGCGACAATGGCATTGAGTTGGTAAAGCATTAAATTGCTCTTACATCGACTGATCGGGGAAAAGTCTCTCATGTTTAGGGGAATTCCTATAAAGGATTAGAGAGAATCATTAGGGTAGGGGATTTCCTTACCCTATTTTTGTCTTATAAGATAAGAGAAAGAAGAATAGACGAAGATAAACTAATTAAAGCATTAAGATTATGAAACGGATGATGATTACTTTGTTTGCTATCGGGATGACTGCCATGTGCAGCACAAGAATGGCCGCGATGGATACGAACCAGGTTCGCCAGGAGACTCGTTTCCTTACAGATAAAATGGCTTATGAGCTCAAAATGAATACTGCTCAATACGATGATGCTTACGAAATTAATTTCGACTTTATCTATGCTGTCCGTAATCTGATGAACGACGTAATGTCTGGTCAGGAATGGGCGCTGAACGAGTATTATTATTACCTCGATATTCGTAATGATGATTTGCGCTGGATACTTAGTGATTGGCAGTATCGTCAATTCATGCAAGTAGAATACTTTTATCGGCCTATATATGCAAGTCCCAAGGGATGGTCTCTGCGGGTTTATTTGAGGTATACTAACCCTTTATTATTCTATTTTGGCCTTCCGGGCAACTACATTACTTATACGGGCGCCCACTATCGAACACATTATAATAATGTGAGTTTTTATCGTGGGCGTTATCATCATACGGTTTATGTAGGCTCGCATAGCGTAAGAAATGATAAAGTCTATAAAACCAATAGACATTCGGATTTCGGTTCGATAACCATTCGCTCCAATTCCGGTAAAAGGCCTGATAATAAGGTGAAAGATGATATTTATACTACTCGCCGTAGTGGCAGTAACAGTTCTTCGAGAGGCAGTAGTAAGAGTCCTTCTTCGAATAATTACGATAGCAAAGCTACAAATCAGAGGAGCAGCGGTAGCAATACTACTCGTCGTAACAGTAATGCCGGTGCTGTAGGAACTACCAGTACCACGACTCATCGGACAGGGAATAGTTCGGTAAACTCGTCATCGAATAATCGTAGTAATGTAGCTCCTGCCAATAGTCGTAAAAGTGTAGCTCCATCGGGTGAGAGTAGCAGTACTTCCCGAAATAAAAGAAGCAGTAGCTCTGTCGATAAATCAGGTTCCTCAAAGTCTAGTGAACGTTCCGGTTCCTCGCCTTCATCGCGGAGACGCTGAAAGAAGAGGGATAAATAATAAAATATGCCCTTGTATAAAGTCCTTTTTATAGACTTATACAAGGGCTTTTTTTATTGAGTTTAAATTTTTAAGTAACTTAATAGATAGATTAGTACTTCTCTCCTTGTTAACTAAGCTCTTTTTATTTGAAGATTACTTAATCACACAATTGGATGATCTATGTCACTCATATGTGTGACTTAGGTCATCCAATTGCGTGATGTATATTATTCAGCTGTGTGACAATAAGTTTGTCGGGATAAAATAGTTTAGATTGTTCGTTGGAATCGGCTAAATTATTCGTTATCTCAATTTAATTGATTAGTTTTGTTTTCATAAACATAGGTTATGGCAGAGAGGATAAATAGGATAATTCTTTTAGAGTCATGTAAATTTGCACCAATCCGTAAGTGAATGAAAGAACAAAATAAAAGGGTGTTGGTGGGAATGAGCGGAGGCATAGATAGCTCTGCCACTTGCCTGATGCTACAAGAACAGGGTTATGAAGTGGTGGGGCTTACCATGCGTGTGTGGGATATGCCTTCAAAATTCAGCTCTCCCGAACAAAAATATCCTGATTATATAGTAGAAGCTCAGAAATTGGCTACTCGTATAGGGGTGGAGCACTTTATAGCCGATGAACGTATCCCGTTCAAAGAAATCATAGTGAAAAATTTTGTAGATGAGTATCGGCAGGGGCGTACACCCAACCCGTGTGTGATGTGTAACCCGCTTTTTAAGTTTCGTATTCTGACGGAATGGGCCGATAAGTTGGGTTGTGCCTATATTGCCACAGGTCATTACTCGCAATTGGAAGAACGAGATGAAAAGATATATATTGTGACGGGCGATGACGCACGGAAGGATCAGTCTTATTTTCTTTGGCGGTTGGGGCAGTCGGTATTGCGGCGTTGTTTTTTTCCTTTGGGCACGTACACTAAACCGCAGGTGCGGGAGTATCTTCGTCAAAAAGGTTTTGAGGCTAAGTCTAGGGAAGGAGAGAGCATGGAGGTGTGTTTCATTGAAGGCGATTACCGTGACTTTCTTCGTGCACAGTGTCCGCAACTCGATGAAGAGATAGGCAAGGGATGGTTCGTGAACTCCGAGGGGGTGAAACTGGGTGAACACAAGGGTTTTCCATATTATACCATTGGCCAACGCAAAGGCTTGGAGCTTGCTATGGGGCGGCCTGCTTATGTGTTGAGGCTTAATCCATTGAAGAATACGGTGATGTTGGGAGATGCGGAGCAACTGAAAACTGAATATATGCTCGTGGAACAATATAGCATAACGGATGAACAGGCGTTTTTTGCTTGTGGCCACCTAGCGGTACGCATTCGCTATCGGAGTGTGGCAATTCCTTGCCGGGTGACGAAATTGGAAGATACCCGTTTGCTGGTTCGATTTTTGACGGAGGCTTCGGCCATCACTCCGGGGCAATCTGCCGTGTTTTACGATGAACGGCGGGTACTCGGAGGAGCGTTTATTGCTTCGCAACGAGGCATCGGATTGGTGATTGAAGAACACAAAGATGTTTGGGAATAATTCGATAAATAGAGCGTTTGTCTTTAATCAATGTTGTAAAGAATAGATAGATACCGTATGAGGAGTTTGTTTTTAACTTTTGCTATTTGTGCTCTTCTTTTTTCAGCAGGAGCATCAGCGCAACAAGATACACTAAAGTATCGCATTAGTCTGAGAGACAAGGCTGCAACCGTTTATTCGTTGAGCCGGCCGGAAGAATACCTGTCTGAGAAGGCTATTGTTAGGCGTGCTAAACAGCATCTGGCCATTGATTCTACCGATTTGCCGGTGTGCAAAAAGTACGTGGATGCTATCCGTAGGAAGGGCGTTACGATTGTGGTGACCGGGAAGTGGGATAACTTTGTAACGGTATCGTGCAAGGATAGTTCGGTGATTGCCCGGATTGCTGCCCTGCCTTTTGTGTGCTCTGCAATGAGGGTATGGGAAATGCCGAATGTAGAGAAACCGCAAATGGCTACTAAGCGTGATTCTATAACGAACGAAGTGGTGCGGGTGGACAGTTTGTATTATGGGCCTGCTTATCGACAAATACAATTGAGTAACGGCGATAAGCTGCACGAAGCAGGTTTCAAAGGGCAAGGTATGACGATTGCGGTGATTGATGCGGGTTTTCATAATGCAGATCGCATAGAGGCAATGAAGAATATTTGCGTGCTGGGCTTGAAGGATTTTGTGAATCCGTCTTGTGATCTATTTGCAGAGAGCAGTCACGGCATGAAGGTTCTTTCGTGCATGGCGATGAATCAGCCGCATGTAATGGTGGGCACGGCCCCTGAAGCGTCTTATTGGCTCTTGCGAAGCGAAGATGAATATTCAGAGCAATTGGTTGAGCAAGATTATTGGGCAGCAGCTGTTGAATTTGCCGATAGTGTAGGTGCGGATGTGGTCAATACTTCATTGGGTTATTATACGTTTGATGATAAATCGGAGAATTATAAGTATCGCAATTTGGATGGACACTATGCATTGATGTCCCGACAAGCAGCAAAGGCAGCCGATAAAGGAATGATTGTGGTGTGCAGTGCGGGCAATGCCGGCGGTGGCTCATGGAAAAAAATTACTCCTCCGGGAGATGCCGATAATGTGATAACGGTAGGGGCAATAGGAAAGAATGGCGTGTTGGCCCCTTTCTCTTCGATTGGCAATACGGCAGATAATCGGATTAAACCTGATGTGGTGGCTGTGGGATTGGGCTCGGATGTGATGGATACGAATGGAGTGGTGGGAAAGGCTAGCGGAACATCGTTTGCGTCACCTATTATGTGTGGCATGGTGGCATGCCTGTGGCAGGCTTGTCCGCAACTGACAGCCAAACAGTTGATAGAGCTGGTACGCCAAGTGGGTGACCGTGCCGATTTTCCTGATAATATATATGGATATGGAGTGCCCGATTTGTGGAAAGCGTATCAAACAACGCTTAAACACTGATTAAGTGGCAGTCAATTAATAATTTAATAATGATATGGAAACTCCTCTTTCTCTCTTTGAACTGAATGCCCTGGTAAAGCGTAGCTTGTCGCAATGCTTGCCCGATGAGTATTGGGTGCAGGCGGAGCTAAGCGATGTGCGTTCCAATGCTACGGGGCATTGCTATCTGGAGTTTATACAGAAAGATGCCCGTAGCAATAATTTGATAGCCAAGGCACGGGGCACGGTTTGGGCAAATGTGTTCGGGTTATTGAAACCTTATTTCGAAGAGGCCACCGGACAGGCTTTTACATCGGGCATCAAAGTGCTGGTGAAGGTCACCGTGGAGTTTCACGAGTTGTATGGATATAGCCTCACTGTGTACGATATTGATCCTACTTATACTTTGGGAGATATGGCACGCCGTCGTCGGGAGATATTGAAACAACTTGAAGAGGAAGGAGTGCTGACGCTGAATAAAGAACTGGAGATGCCTTTGCTGCCTCAGCGAATAGCTGTTATCTCTTCTCCTACCGCGGCCGGATACGGCGACTTTTGCCATCAGCTGGAGCACAACTCCCGTGGATTCTTTTTTTATACAGAATTATTTCCGGCGTTGATGCAAGGCAATCAAGTAGAAGAATCGGTTTTGGCAGCATTGGATGCTATCAATAACCGACTTGATAGTTTTGATGCGGTAGTTATTATTCGTGGCGGGGGGGCTACTTCCGACTTATCGGGGTTTGATACGTATCTGTTGGCTGCTTCTTGTGCACAGTTTCCCTTGCCTGTTATAACAGGCATTGGGCATGAGCGTGATGATACGGTACTCGATTCCGTGGCACATACCCGAGTAAAGACGCCTACAGCTGCGGCCGAGTTTTTGATAAACAGAATGGAGCAAGCGGCCGATATGCTCGATAATCTGGCTGAAGAATTAAGAGAAGGCGCCCTTTTGCGTCTGGAACAAGAAAGGCAACGGTTGCTGGTAGCGAAGAATCGCATACCTTCATTGGTCTTTTCGCATCTGTCGGAAGCTAAAATGCAGTTACTGACAGCAAAAAAAGATTTGTTTCAGTCTGTTTCTTCGTTGTTGATTAGGCAGAAGCATCGATTGGAATTACTGCATCAACGGGTAAACGATGCTGCACCCGAACATTTGCTGAATCGCGGATATAGCATTACGCTAAAGAATGGTAAGGTTATTACAAGTGCAGCTCAACTGGCAGACGGAGACGTTATCTCAACACGCTTGGCAAAAGGAGAAATCAGTTCTGTGGTAAATGGTAAAATAATTAATAAATAGATAGATTTATGGCTATTAAAAAAGAGACATATACGGATGCTATAGAGCGACTGGAGAAAATTGTTCGCCAAATAGATAACAATGAATTGGATATTGACATTTTGGGTGAAAAAATAAAAGAAGCCAATGAAATCATTGCTTTTTGTACCAAGAAACTAACAAAAGCAGACGCTGAAATAGAAAAATTGCTCGAAGAAAAGCGGCTATCTGAATAATATGAGCTATTTTTGTTCTCTCAAAGAGAAATGACTAATTACTAAATGCAATGAAAGAAATAGACTGGTCGAATCTGTCGTTTGGGTATATAAAGACAGATTACAATGTGAGAATCAATTTTCGGGATGGTGCGTGGGGTGAATTGGAAGTAAGCAGCAGTGAATATATCAATATGCATATGGCGGCTACTTGCTTGCACTACGGGCAAGAAGCATTCGAGGGTTTGAAAGCTTTTCGTGGTAAAGACGGGAAAATTCGTATTTTCCGATTGGAAGAAAATGCAGCTCGTATGCAATCTACTTGCCAAGGTATCATGATGGCCGAACTTTCTACTGAACGTTTTAGAGAAGCTGTGCTAAAAGTGGTGAAGCTGAACGAGCGTTTTGTTCCTCCTTATGAAAGTGGTGCTTCTTTGTATATTCGCCCGTTGTTGATAGGAACAGGTGCGCAGATTGGTGTACACCCGGCCGATGAATATTTGTTTCTTGTTTTAGTAACTCCGGTAGGCCCTTACTTTAAAGGTGGTTTCTCTACTAATCCGTATGTGATAGTGCGTGAATTTGATCGTTCGGCTCCGCTGGGCACAGGCATATACAAAGTGGGCGGTAACTATGCCGCTAGTTTGCGTGCCAATAAACTTGCTCATGATTTGGGTTATATGAGTGAATTCTACCTGGATGCTAAAGAAAAAAAATACATCGATGAATGTGGTGCGGCCAACTTTTTCGGTATTAAGGATAATACGTATATAACTCCTCGTTCAACGTCTATTCTTCCTTCCATAACCAATAAGAGCTTGATGCAATTGGCTGAGGACATGGGCATGAAAGTAGAACGTCGTCCGGTTCCGGAAGAGGAACTGACCACATTTGAAGAAGCCGGTGCATGTGGAACAGCAGCTGTAATCAGTCCCATTGAACGTATTGATGATCTTGAAAACAAGAAATCGTATGTTATTTCTAAAGACGGTAAACCCGGACCTGTTTGCACTGCGCTTTATAATAGGTTAAAAGCTATTCAGTATGGAGACGAACCCGATGTGCATAACTGGGTGACGATTGTGGAATAAAAATTAGAAAATGAATTATAAAATAACTACCCTCGCTGAAAACTGCGTTTACGGTAAGGGATTACAGGGAGAGCATGGGCTTTCCCTGCTTATTGAGACTGAAGGGCATAAAATTCTTTTTGATACCGGAGCTTCAGATTTATTTTTGCGGAATGCTCGTTTGCTGGGAATAGATTTAAGTGAGGTGGACTATGTGGTTCTTTCTCATGGACATCGCGATCATACGGGTGGATTACATTCTTTTCTGGCTATGAACAGCAAAGCGAAAGTGATATGTAAGAGAGAAATTTTTCGGCCAAAATTTAAAGATGAGCGGGAAAACGGTTTACTTCATACCGACGCTTTGGACAAAAAACGTTTTTTATTTGTTGAAGAAAAAACTGAAATCGTACCAGGCATATTCGTGCTTCCGCAAATAAAAATCATCGATAAGGCCGACACTCATTTTGAACATTTCTTCACGGAGGTAGACGGTGAAATGCGACCCGATGCGTTTGACGATGAATTAGCTTTGATTTTAGAGGGAGAAAAGAATATTTCTGTACTTAGCTCTTGTTCTCATAGAGGAATAACGAATATTGTACGAACTGTGCAAGAGGCATTTCAGGGCTTGGCGTTGAAATTGGTGCTTGGTGGTTTTCATATTCATAATGCTGAAGAAGAAAAGTTTAATTTGATTTCAGCTTTTCTCGGCGTAAACCTGCCGAGGCGTTTGGGTGTTTGCCATTGCACGGGCATTGATAAATATGCTTTGTTTCGCCAGCAATTTGGCGATCGGGTGTATTATAATTACACTGGTTGGGTAGAAACTATTTAATGAAGCAGCCGGATGGGGAAAAATAAACTACAGAAATTTGCCGATATGGCTGGTTATCCGCATGTGTTTGAATATCCATATTCTGTGGCGGAAAATATACCTTTTGCCATGAAAGGTCGATGGAATAGTGATTTCTTTAAGAATAACAATCCGATTGTGCTTGAGTTGGGCTGTGGGCGTGGTGAATACACTGTGGGGTTGGGCCAAATGTTTCCGGATAAGAACTTCATTGCAGTGGATATCAAAGGAGCACGGATGTGGAGTGGCGCTACAGAATCAATTGAAGCCGGCTTAAGTAATGTAGCGTTTTTACGCACCAACATAGAAATCATCGATCGCTTCTTCTCCGAAGGGGAAGTGAGCGAGATATGGCTCACTTTCTCTGATCCGCAGATGAAAAAAGCCACCAAGCGATTAACGTCTACCTACTTTATGGAGCGCTACCGAAGGTTTCTGAAACCGGATGGGGTGATTCATTTGAAGACGGATAGTAACTTTATGTTCACTTATACCAAACACCTCATTGAGGAGAATAAACTCCCTGTTTTGTTCATAACGGAAGACTTATATCATTCCGACTTAGTAGATGCTATTTTAGGAATTAAAACGTATTATGAACAACAATGGCTCGATCGGGGTTTAAGTATTAAATATATCAAATATCTGCTTCCACAGCAGGGGGAACTTAAAGAGCCTGATGTGGAAATAGAACTTGATCCGTATCGCAGCTACAACCGTAGTAAGCGAAGCGGACTGGATAGAAGTAAATAGGGCCTCTTTCCCGTTTCCCTCCCGAAGAGAGTGGGGCTTATTATTCATGTTTTTTATCTTCTCTTGTGGGAGGGAGGGAGAAAGCGTATAATAGATATGACTATATATCCTAAACTTATATTGGATGCACTGGCTAAAGTGCGTTATCCCGGTACCGGCAAAAACCTCGTTGAGGCTGGCATGGTAGAAGATAACATTCGCATTGATGGAATGAAGGTTTCTTTTTCACTGTTATTTGAGAAACCAACTGATCCGTTCATTAAATCGGTTATAAAAGCTGCTGAAGCTTCCATACTTACGTATGTAAGCAAGGAAGTGGAGATAGAAGGTAATATTAGTGTGAAGAGCGCACAAGCACCGCGTCCTGAGGTTGGGCAATTGTTGCCGCAGGTAAAAAACATTGTAGGCATATCATCCGGCAAAGGTGGGGTAGGTAAGTCTACTGTTTCGGCTAATTTGGCTGTGGCGTTGGCCAAACTTGGCTATAAAGTCGGGTTGCTTGATGCGGATGTGTTCGGTCCTTCCATACCCAAAATGTTTCAGGTAGAGGATGCGCGCCCGCATGCCGAAAAGGTAGACGGCAGGGATTTAATCATCCCGGTAGAAAAGTATGGTGTTAGGTTGCTCTCTATTGGTTTCTTTGTTGATCCTGAGCAAGCTACATTGTGGCGTGGAAGCATGGCTAGCAATGCTCTGAAACAGTTGATTGGTGATGCGCAATGGGGAGATTTGGATTACTTTCTGATAGACCTACCTCCCGGAACAAGTGATATACATCTTACGGTGGTGCAGACATTGGCTATGACTGGTGCTGTAGTGGTGAGCACACCGCAGGCAGTGGCTTTGGCTGATGCCCGGAAAGGCATTAATATGTTTGCCAATGAAAAGGTAAATGTTCCTATTCTGGGTTTGGTAGAGAACATGGCGTGGTTTACTCCTGCAGAACTTCCTGAAAACAAATATTACATCTTTGGCAAAGAAGGTGCTAAGAAGTTGGCCGAAGAGATGAATGTTCCTTTGCTGGGGCAGATTCCTCTTGTACAGAGTATTTGTGAAGGTGGAGATAACGGCACGCCGGTAGCTCTGGACGAAGATTCGATTACAGGACGGGCATTCTTATCTTTGGCTGCCAGTGTGGTTCGCCAGGTAGATCGCCGGAACGTAGAAATGGCTCCGACCAAAATTGTGGAAATGCACAAATCTTAAGTTTTTTTATAAATGCTGTTATTAACTGCCTTGAGTGGTTAGTAGTAAATTAAAAAAGAAGAGAAAGAAAACAAGACATTCTTGTTTTCTTTCTCTTCTTTTTTAATTTACTTATGCATTCTTCTCTTTCTTTCTCTTTGCAGGCGATAATTGCTCCGATTTGATGTTATTCTTGCTTTACATAGATGAAAATTGATTTTCTATACTTTTTTATTTAATTTATTGTGTTATTAAATAATATGCATATATTTGCAGTGTATTAATCAACTAATACACTACTGGTGTCGTTAAATCGCTAATAATAAGCTTTTTAAAGTACTGATTTGTCTATCTAAAATATATGATATGGTTACAATAGAAAATCTTTCGTTTCGTTATCGTAAATCGAAGCATGCCGTTATTCATGATTTTTCTCTTTTTTTGGAGAAGGGTAAAGTTTACGGATTGCTAGGTAAGAATGGTGCAGGAAAATCGACTCTTCTTTATTTAATGACCGGTTTACTTACCCCTAAGAGTGGGCGGGTTTTATTCCATGATACTGATGTGAGAAGACGTCTTCCGGTTACTTTGCAAGATATGTTTTTGATTCCCGAAGAGTTTGAACTTCCTTCTGTTTCACTTGTTAGTTTTATCGAATTAAATGGTCCGCTTTATCCTCATTTCAGTAAAGAGGAGATGGTGAAGTATCTGCACTATTTTGAAATGGATATAGACGTAAACCTAGGTGCGTTATCTATGGGACAGAAAAAGAAAGTATTTATGAGCTTTGCTTTGGCAACGAATACTTCACTGCTGATTATGGACGAACCTACCAATGGATTGGATATTCCTGGGAAGAGTCAGTTCCGTAAATTTATAGCTTCCGGTATGTCGGATGAAAAGACCATTTTTATATCAACCCACCAAGTAAGAGATGTGGACAAGGTATTAGATCATGTGTTAATTATGGATGACAGTCGTGTGTTGCTGAATGCGTCGACCTCGGATATCTGTTGGAATCTATTGTTTCAAGAGAGTGATAATAACGAGTTAACCGATCGTGCTTTATTTGCTTCTCCCACGGTTCAGGGTAACAGCATAATTCTGCCGAATAGCAATGGAGAGGAATCGGAGATTAATCTTGAATTGCTTTTTAATGCTACCTTGGCCTCTACTGAGGCGATAACTCAATTGTTTCACAATAATAAGTAGAGGAATTATGTTAAAAGATACATTTTTTAATGTGCGTCGTTTTACCACACTATGTCGTAAGGAGATGGTTGAAAGTTGGAAGGTGAATGTATTGCGTATGATACTGCTTTACGGATTTATGTCAATTGTTTTTTTATTCATTGGTTTTAATACGTACGATTCGTATGCGGTTTCCGGGATGATGGAAGATTCTGTTGCTTATTCTTCGTTAATCGGCTTTGTTTGGTTTTTGTGGATATTCGGTTGTTTGAGTGCTTCGTTAACGATGGAAAGGATGAAAACAAAAACAAGCCGTCTGTCTGTTTTAATGATTCCAGCTACTCCGTTTGAGAAATTCTTTTCCAGATGGGTTGTTTTTACTCTTGTTTTTATGGTTGTTTTTTTGATTGCATTTTTACTGGCCGACTATACCAGAGTTCTTGTCTGTTCTCTTTCTTTTCCGGATGTTAAAGTCATTGCTCCTACTAATCTGAAATATCTGTTGACAGATGGTACGAACCATTACTGCATCTATCGTTCAAGCTCTCAATTCTTGCTGATTGTATCAGGCTATTTTTTCTTGCAGTCTTGTTTTGTATTGGGAAGCTCTATCTGGCCTAAAAATTCCTTTCTAAAAACGTTTGTTGCAGGTATTCTCTTAATCATCGTTTATCTTACAGTAGGTGCTAGTGTTGCAAAAATGTTTTTTACAGACAGGCTTCTTTTTAATTTTAATCTGGATGTATCTAAAGGTATTGCGGCCCATATAACTTCGGCTTTTTTATTGTTTTTTGTCTTGTTTAATTGGGTGTTGGCCTACTTTCGTTTCAAAGAAGCTGAAATAATAAATCGAATGTAATAATGAATTTTAAAGAGAATAAAGCTATTTATCTGCAAATAGCAGATCGTATTTGTGATGAGATACTTCTTGGACAATATAAGGATGAAGAGCGTATCCCTTCGGTGCGAGAGTATGCGGCTATCGTAGAGGTGAATGCCAATACTGCAATGCGTTCATTCGAGTATTTACAATCTCAAAATGTTATCTATAATAAGCGGGGCATCGGTTATTTTGTAACTTCCGGAGCGAGGGCTTTGATTCTTTCGTTACGTCGGGAAACTTTTTTAAAAGAGGAAGTAGAATACTTTTTTAAGCAGCTTTATACTCTTGAGGTATCGATGGATAAAATAGTAGCGATGTTTGGCGAATTTATTAAGAAACAAAAATAAAAAGAATGAATGATGAAACGTACAACTTATATAATAATCGGAGTACTTGTCTCTTTTTTAATTGCGATAATCACAGGGATTTATCTTGTGTCTTTGAAAGGGGAGAAAGGCAACTCGGAATTGTATTTCTCAAATGAATTAGTTGAGATGAAAGTGCCCGGCATACATGTTATACGCATAGTGAAAACAGATGCTGATCAGAAATCTTATGTTGACGGAACAGTTTATGTTGCTTCTTCGGCTGTCGGCGTTCAGCAAAACGTGCTGTTTTATTCGAAAGAGCTTACTAAATATCTGAAGAAAACAAGAACAAATGATACGTTAACAATAGAATTAAATTTCTCTGCTGAAACTTTGCCTGAGAAACTTAGGGACGAGAAAGTGGTCTTTCCTAAAAATCTATGTTTTCGTCTTATGGCTGATTCGGCATTAACGACTATTTCAAGCAGTGTGAACGGTTTAAATTTTCGTGTTTCCGGAATGAAGCGAGATACAATGTCTTTTTCTTTTCAAGATCGGATGTTTGTTGACTCGTGTTCCTTTCGTGCTGTTGCGTTTTCAGGTTCGGAAGGCTCTGATGCGAACTTAACGATCAATCAAAGTCGCATATCTCATCTTCACATGGATATGGATGCCATTAGTTGGAAAATGGATAGCTGTAATATTGATACAGAATATGTCTCAGGGAAAGGTAAGTGTTATAAGACCTGGGCAAAAGGGGAATGCCAAAAGATTATTTGGCAGCCTAAACATGCCAATGCCGAACTAACGGTTGTGCTAAAAGATAAAGCCTCGGTATCCTTTCAGTGAGAATATTCTTCGGCTCTATAAAAGATAAATAAAATAAAAGAGGTCGATAATCTGTTGATTATTGGCCTCTTTTTACTCAGTCGGGGTGAGAAGATTCGAACTTCCGACCACACGCCCCCCAGACGCGTACTCTAACCGGGCTGAGCTACACCCCGAATTCGGAGCGCAAAGTTACAGTTTCATTTTTAAACTCCAAACTTTATGCCTCCTTTTTAATAAGAATTATCTCCTATTTACTGCGTTCGCTACACTCCCATGCACTCGCGGTAGAAGTCGAATGTTTCAAAGATCTCGTCCTTACTTGCTGTCTCATTGAGACTTACATCACCAATATCTTTCAGTAAGGTGAAGTTGATAATCCCTGCTGTATTTTTCTTATCGTGTTGCATATACTCGTATAGGCGGTCGTATTTTTTGCAATCGATAGCAAATGTGCCGTACTTGTCTTTAATGAACTGAATGGTTTGCCGCATCTTATCTTGCGGAAAGCCGACTTTGATGTGCGAAAGGTATAGTTCGCATACGATGCCCCAAGCTACGGCATATCCGTGGAGCACATGGCGATCTTCGGCTAGTGCCAGACTCTCGAAGGCATGACCGACCGTATGTCCCAGGTTGAGCGCCTTGCGTATGTCCTGTTCAAAGGGGTCTTGTTCTACAATGTCTTCTTTAATTTGAACGGATTGGCCAACCAGCTTTTTGAGGTAACTATAATCTATCTGTTCGGTATCAAAGGAGAGTAACTCTGCCCAATGAGCTGTATTGCTGATGAGGCCGTGTTTCAACATCTCGGCATAGCCCGAGAAAAAGTTTTGAAGGTCTAAACTGCGAAGGAATTCCGTTTCAATAAGTACACTGCTTGCTGGCGCAAAGGCACCTATCTCGTTCTTTAACCCGTTAAAATTGATGCCTGTTTTTCCGCCTACAGATGCATCGACCATAGCCAATAGGGTAGTAGGTATGTTAATATAAGGAATGCCTCGCTTAAAGGTCGCAGCGGCAAATCCACCCAGATCTGTAACCATTCCACCTCCTAAATTAATAAGTAGAGAGTGGCGACTGGCTCCTTTTTCACTCAATGCCTGCCACACGGTAGCCAAAGTATCAAGTGTTTTATGCGTATCTTCGGCACCGATAATGATTTCAGCGGCGTTTTTTAATATCGAAAGTTGCTTAAGAGAAGGCATGCACAAGGCGGTGGTATGCTCATCGGTCAGAATGAATAGTTTATCGTGCGGGCATTTTTCAATGGCACGGGCAAGGCTTATTTCCAGACTTTCACATAAAAGGACATCTTGTTTACTCATAATGTATGAATGATTTCTTGATGTGCAAAGATAGGGTATAAGAAGCATAACTTAATGCTGAGAACTTAAAAAAGTAAAACGATTGTTCACAAATGTGGATAACTTATAGGCGTTTGTAGGCAAAAAAGTATCTTTGTATAAACAAATAATGAAAAGAGTATGAAAGCTATGCTACCCGTTTTTTGCCGTCCCTTGGGATATGTGATCCTTGTGCTATCACTGTTTATTCCGTTCTTGCTTGTAATGAAAGGCATGGTAACGGATAGTAATTTGTTATTCTACAAAGAGTGCACAAAGTTATTGATGATGTTAGGTGCATTGATGATCTTGATGGCATTGACTAAAAACGAATCGCACGAAACGGAACGCGTACGGGTAAGCGCGATGAGGTATTCCGTGTTTCTGACTATTCTTATCCTTTTTGGTGGAATGCTCTATCGTCTTGCTTTAGGCAATTTGGTTTCCGTAGATACTTCTTCTTTTCTGACTTTCCTGATTATAAATGTGCTTTGTTTGGAGTATGGCATTAAAAAAGCAACGATAGATAAATTCTTTAAAAGATAATTGCATACGGATTAAACCTTTTGCATTGCATATTGTCAAAAAAGCAATATTATCAATTCAATGCATAGGCTAATGAAGAAATTTATCTATGGGATATTGCTGCTGCTTGCAGGGACAACATCCGCTTTCGCACAAAACAAAAACATCACAGTATCGGGAACTATTATCGAGGCAGATACGAAACAACCGATAGAACAAGCTACAGTACGTTTGTTATCTTTACCTGACAGTACATATATAACGGGTGCAGCGTCGTTAGCTAAAGGCCGATTTACTCTACCTAAGGTGAAAGCCGGTAAATATGTATTAATGGTTTCTTATATCGGATTTCATACCAAAGATATTTCTTTGCGACTTTTATCGTCTGCTTTGACGAAGAATGTGGGTGTCGTGTCTTTAAGTCCGGATGCCATTATGTTGAAAGAGGCTGTGATAACAGCCGAGGCTCCTCAGGTAACAGTTTCTGAAGATACTTTAGTCTATAATTCTTCGGCATATCGTGTGCCGGAAGGCTCTATGCTTGAGGAATTAGTGAAAAAACTACCTGGAGCTGAAGTAGCCGATGACGGAACAATTACCATCAACGGAAAGACAATTACGAAAATTATGGTTGACGGCAAAGAGTTCTTTACCAAAGACCCAAAGGTGGCTATGAAGAATTTGCCTGTGGATATGATTGATAAGATTAAAGCTTACGATAAACAATCGGACATGGCTCGGATTACGGGTATTGATGATGGTGAGGAAGAATCGGTGATAGACCTTACGATAAAAAAAGGAATGAATCAGGGTTGGTTTGGTAATTTTGATGCCGGATATGGAAATAAAGAACGTTATATTGGTAAGGCAATGCTTAACCGGTTTTCAGATGGAAATCAGTTTAGTGTAGTTGCTAATGCGAATAATATAAATGATCAGGGTTTTCCGGGGGGGGGCGGATTTCGCCGTGGTGGCGGATCTAATAATGGTATTAATGCCGTGAAAACAACCGGAGTCAATTTTGCACATGATACTAAAAAATTAGAATTGGGCGGTAGTGTAGATTATAGCCACTCAAACAAGGATGTAAAGACTAATAGCATGACGGAAACATTCTTGCAGGACGGATCTTCATACTCAAAGGGTTTGTCCGCTCAACTAAATGAAGCGGAATCTGTGAATGCCGATTTTCGTATGGAGTGGAAACCGGATAGTCTTACCGATGTTATCTTTCGGCCTTCTTTTTCCTATTCATCATCAAATAATCTTTCCAATTCGCATTCATTGATGTCTGACGCAGATAATCTTTCGCAGTATGCGCTTGAAGAATCTCTTTTTGATCAAGCTATAAATGATGACGATTTAGTGAATTATAATTTTCATAAGGTGAATAGTTTGGATAAAGGTATATCCACGGACGGAGATTTGCAACTTAATCGTAAACTTGGTAAAAAGGGTAGGAACGTTACGTTGAGGATTTCGTATGGTTACAGTGATGATAATGCTGATCAATATTCGGATTCGAAAGTACGATATTTTAAGAGAGATTCCACTTCTATACAAAGTCAATATATTGATAATGAAAACAAAGGATATAACTACCGGATTCAAACCACGTATAGCGAACCTGTTTTTACTAATCGCTTTCTTCAGTTTAGCTACAGTTATCAGTATAAGTATCAGAAAACGGATAAAGATACGTATGATATGTTGCAGGGTGATGATTATTTATCTCATCCTATCGATTCCTTGAGTAAATATTACGAGAATGAGTATTATACACATGAATTCAACTTGTCTTTACGGACAATTCGTGATAAATATCAATATAATATAGGGTTTAGTGTGTTACCGCAAGAGTCGACTAGTATTTATGAATTGGGTACAACTAGAAACGAACTATCTAAAAGTGTGGTAAATTATTCGCCGACTTTTGATTACCGCTATCGTTTTAATAAACAGAGCCAATTGCGTATCAATTACAGGGGGCGAACATCTCAACCCAGCATGACCGATTTGCAGCCAGTGCGTGATGTGTCTGACCCGCTGAATATTAAAGAAGGTAACCCCGGACTGAAACCGTCGTTTAACAATACCTTCAGGTTGTTTTATAATACGTATATACCCGAGCGGCAGCAGGGATTAATGACTTCTTTGAATTTCTCAAATACCATTAACTCGATAAGTAATGTGGTTACTTATGATTCAGAGACAGGTGGAAAAGTAACCAGACCGGAAAATATTAACGGCAATTGGTCGATGAATGGTACTTTTGTGTTTAATACACCTTTTAAGAACAAGAAGTTTTCTATTTCTACCTACTCAAATGGTTCGTATAGTAATATGGTAGGATTTACCAGTTTATCGCAAAATGAAGATGCGGTAAAGAATACAACCCGGAGTATGAATCTTTCGGAAAGGTTGAATAGCTCGTACCGAAACGATTGGTTTGAATTCGGACTGAATGCAGGTGTCTTTTATAATCTATCAAAGAATTCCTTGCAATCGCAGGGAGATAAAGAAACTTTCGATTATTTATTCGGGGCCAACTCTAATGTTACTCTACCCTGGAGCGTTACTTTGTCTACGGATGCTTCTTATAGCATGAAAAAAGGATATAGTGAGGGGCTCGATCGCAATGAAATGATTTGGAATGCACAGCTAACAAAGAATTTCTTAAAGAAGAAACAAGCAACTATCAGTTTCCAGATATATGATATTCTGAAAGAACAGAGCAACTTGTCGCGCAACATCACTGCCAGCATGAGACAGGATACGGAATATAATGCCATAAATAGTTATTTCATGTTTCACTTCATTTACCGTTTGAATGCTTTTGGCGGTAAAGGCGGACGAAATTCGGAAGGAGGTCCTGACAGACGTGGTGGCAGAGGCGGACGTGGTGGTTACGGAGGTGGTAGGCCTTTCTGAAGATAACCCAGTTGATTCAGATAGAATAGACAAGTGTGCTATGCGGAATACGCTTTGTCAATCCCGAATAGGATGGATGTCTTGTTCGGGATTTCTTTTTTGAAGAAAAACTGTTTTTGATCTTTATTTGAGGATAGATTAGTTCTCTTTTTGCCTTATCCGATATTTTTGTATATATTTGTTTCTCTATTTATTATTTGTTAAATGATTAATTGGGATATCTTTACCAGTCAGATAGCGGAGATTATATTCGACTTGATATATTTCGGGGCAGTCGTCGGAACCATTATTGTGCTTATACTTGATAATCGTAATCCGGTGAAGACGATGGCTTGGATATTAATTTTGATGTTCCTGCCCGTTGTCGGATTAGTGTTTTACTTCTTTTTTGGCCGGAGCACTCGTCGGGAGCGGATTATTGGAAAGAAGAGCTACAATCGATTATTGAGAAAGCCGATGGCAGAGTACTTTGCTCAGGATAAATGTGATTTTCCGACTGAGCACGCCCGTTTGATGCAGCTGTTCAGGGAAACAAACCAAGCTTTTCCTTTTGATGGCAATAAAGTGGAAGTGTACACCAACGGTTATACCAAGTTGCAGTCACTACTCTGCCAACTAAGTCGGGCAAAACGTCATATACATTTAGAGTATTATATTTTTGAGGATGATGCGGTAGGACGTTTAGTGCGTGATATGTTGATCGATAAAGTTCGTGAAGGTGTGGAAGTAAGGGTTATATATGATGATGTGGGTTGTTGGCATGTGCCCCACCGTTTCTTCGAGGAGATGAGAGATGAAGGTATTGAGGTACGGAGTTTCCTGAAAGTTCGTTTTCCGCTATTTACGAGTAAAGTGAACTATCGCAATCATCGTAAAATTGCGGTGATTGACGGGCAAGTGGGCTTTGTGGGCGGCATGAATCTGGCCGAAAGATACCTGCGTGGATTTTCGTGGGGAGTATGGAGAGATACTCATCTTATGATAAAGGGAAAAGCGGTGCATGGCTTGCAAACGGCTTTTCTGCTGGATTGGTATTTTGTTGATCGTACACTTATCACCGCTTCAAACTATTTTCCTCGTACTGAGCCGTACGGCAATTCCTTGGCTCAGATTGTTACGAGTGATCCCGTAGGTCCGTGGAAAGAAATCATGCAGGGGCTTGCAATGGCCATATCGGAGGCCAAAAAATACTTCTATATGCAAACGCCTTATTTTTTGCCTACGGAATCTATATTAGCAGCTATGCAAACGGCCGCCTTGGCCGGGGTAGATGTGCGCTTGATGTTGCCTTTGCGTGCCGATACTCTTATTACTCATTTGGGTTCATGCTCTTACTTGGTAGATGTTTTAAGTGCCGGTGTGAAGGTCTTTTTTTATAAGAAAGGTTTCCTTCATTCAAAATTGATGGTCTCTGACGATACATTGTCTACGGTAGGATCGACAAATCTCGATTTCCGTAGTTTTGAACACAATTTTGAGGTAAATGCTTTTATGTATGATATGGAAACAGCTTTGAATATGAAAGAGATTTTCATACAAGATCAGCGAGATTGCTCTCAGGTATTTCTCAAAAACTGGATGAAGCGTCCGCTTCGAAAGAGAGCGGTGGAGTCAGTCGTGCGTCTCCTCTCCCCGTTGCTCTGACGAAAAGAGAGTAAAGTTTACACTTCCGTATATTCTTCTTTCGATAAAACAAGGATGGGTTTCGAAGTTATTATTCTTTCCATGTTCGAGGATGAACAGACCTCCTTCTTTTAGTAGCTTATTCTTGAAAATCAGATCGGGAATTGTATCCAGTTCTTTCAACTCATAGGGAGGGTCGGCAAATATGAAATCGAATTGTTCTTTTGTACTATTGATAAATCTAAATACGTCTCCGCGAATGGGTATGCATTTGTCTGTTTTCACTTCGGCCATTACTTTGCAAATAAAAGCATGATGGACACCTTCTTTTTCAATGCTGATCACTTTGTCGCAGCCGCGAGATACGAGTTCTAGGCTAATGCTTCCCGTGCCTGAAAAGAGGTCGAGGGCAGATACTCCGTCACTGAAGTCAACGTATTTATATAGCACATTAAATAAATTCTCTTTGGCAAAATCCGTCGTAGGTCGTGCTTTAAAGGTTTTGGGTATAACAAACCTTCTTTTTTTATATATTCCGCTTATAACTCGCATGATGTTAATGTTTGAATGTCGGTAAATGTACTTTGAGGAATGATGAAGACTTGTGAGACAAACTTTCGTAGCTCTTTTGTTAATCTTTCTTTGTCGCTGATTGATCCTGTAAGGTGCAACTCATCTCTTTCCTGATTAAAATCTAATTGCTTCCAGATATACAACAAATAATAAATGCGGTCTTCTGTTTCTTTACATTCAAAAGAATTGGCAAGTAAAAGATGTCCGTGCTCGTAGGCGTATATGTCCATTGTATTATGGTGTATATGGGCATATATTTTTTTGTTGTTACCCAGCTTGCTTTTAACTGAAAAATATTCGGCCAGAGGCGTGACTTGAGAGTAAAATCTAGCTTGGGGATATTGTTCACTTAGAAATTGATGCGCACTTTTGTCCATACCGAAAATAACAGCTATGTTATTTTTCTTTAGGATGTTGTAAAGTACAATTTCGTTTTCTCTTTTTTGCTGGTTATGATAGAATATAATCTCTGTTTGCTCGTCTTCAAATAGCTCGAAAGGAACCATGGTGAACCTTTTTCCTGTCATCACTATATTTACTCGCTTGTAAGGGTGATTGAATAGTTCTGATTCACGAAATACTTGTTTCAGATTAGCTGTGAGTGATAATGATGGTTCTATCTGTATCTCTGAAAAAAGAGTAGAACCATTCTGAAGCGGGTTATATACAGAAAAAGAAAATCCATCCGTACTAAGACGGATGGATAGTGTATATTGATCCGATTTACTAAAATCGATGTTTTCTATAATCGCTCTTTCGGGCATGTTTGTTTATTGATATTATTCCCAGTTACCGGCATTGTTATTGGGAGTATCAAGAGAACCTACCATTAAACCGGGATATTTGCCTAACTTGTTTTCTATGTCCTTTAAGTTTGCAATTTCTTGTTTATCAAGGCCTTTCAGATAAGTTTCATAAGGAGTTTTAACTTCAAGCAGGTAGATAGGAGCTCCTGATTTAGTGTTGCTACTTTTGGTTGCCATCTCAAATTTAGCACCTTCTCCGAAAGGAACATATTGCAAGGAATCTGCATTGAAACCTTTAGAGAAGATGGTATCCATTACGGCTACCCACATTGTGTCACGTGTGAAGTGTTCAAGACCGGCTGCCTTAACTTCTGACCAGTTACCTGTTTTCTTTGCTTTATTAATAAGGGACATTGCTTTTTTTTCTGTCATGCCGTCTTCCAGCTGTTTGTCAGAAAGAATGCCTTCTTTCATCACGAAAGGAATTTTCTGGGTCTTCACGAAATTAATTAAAGTATCAAAGCTTGCTGTGTATTTGCCATCGTTGCGCATACGAAATTCTTGCTGAGCTTTACGAATGTCAATCAAACGAGCAATCACTTGTTTGTCTCTGATTTTTTTCTCACTTTCAAACTTGATAGGACCCATGACGCTTGCATAGCAAATGTATACAAGTACGCACACGCAAAGACCTAATAAGGTATTAATTACAGCTTTCATGATAAATATGTTTTTTTTTAGTTTATATTCGTAGCGCAAAATTAAAAGAAATAAATCTAATTAGCGATAGTTAAGGGAACTTTTTTCTCGTATAGAAATGATAAATAACTATTTAGAACGACAAATTAAGGAAAATTTTCCTTATGATCCAACTTTGGAGCAGGAAATGGCTGTTAATTCATTGGCAGAGTTCCTCTTATTGCCTAAGAATGATGCTGTATTTGTGCTCAGGGGATATGCGGGGACAGGTAAAACATCACTTATCGGAGCTTTGGTGAAAACGATGGATGCCTTGCAGCAGAGATCTGTATTGTTGGCACCCACAGGGCGTGCGGCAAAGGTGTTTTCGGCTTATGCCGGGCATGCTGCTTTTACAATACATAAGAAGATATACAGGCAGCAGTCATTTTCTAATGAGGTGAACAATTTCTCGGTGAATGATAATTTGAGCGCGCACACATTATTTATTGTGGATGAGGCATCTATGATTTCTAATGCGGGGCTTTCGGGGGCTGTGTTTGGTACCGGGCGGTTGCTCGATGACTTGATGCAATTTGTTTATTCGGGCACTGGATGTAGATTGTTGCTGATGGGAGATACGGCTCAGCTTCCGCCGGTGGGCGAAGTGCAGGGGCCTGCACTTTCTTCGGATGTATTAAGAGGATATGGGTTGGAGGTGCGTGAGATGAATCTGACTCAGGTGGTTCGTCAAACTCAGGATTCGGGGGTGTTGTATAATGCTACCGAGTTGCGTAGACTGATTGCTGAAGAAAAGTTTGCTTCGTTTCCGAAAATAAAGTTGACCGGCTTTGCCGATATTCGTTCGATACCCGGAGATGAATTGATAGAGGCGCTGACCACTTGCTATGACCGCGACGGCATGGAGGAAACGATTGTGGTGTGCCGTTCGAACAAACGTGCCAACATCTATAATAACGGAGTACGCAATTCGATTCTTTATCGGGAGGATGAACTGAATACGGGCGATTTTCTGATGGTGGCAAAAAACAATTATTACTGGACGGAGCCGTATAAGGAGATGGAATTTATTGCGAATGGTGAGATAGCGATGGTGCGCCGGGTGAGGAGAACGCGGGAGCTTTATGGCTTTCGCTTTGCCGAAGTGGTGCTTTCGTTTCCCGATTACGGGGATTTTGAGTTAGAGGCGAATGTGATTCTCGATACATTGCATACGGATTCGCCTGCTTTGCCGAAAGCGGAGAATGATAAGTTGTTTTATAGCGTGTTAGAAGATTATGCCGATATTAGCCTGAAACGGGAGCGGATGAAGAAGATGAAAGCCGATCCATACTACAACGCTTTGCAGGTGAAGTATGCTTATGCCATTACCTGCCACAAGGCACAGGGAGGGCAATGGCGAAATGTTTTTCTGGATCAGGGATACATAAGCGAAGAACAGCTTACGTCTGATTATTTTCGTTGGCTGTACACGGCTTTTACCCGTGCCACGGATACGTTGTATTTGGTTAATTATCCGAAGCAGCAGCTTGAATAAAAAGCCGATTCTCTTATCGTTACAGTATGACATACGGAAGGTCCTTTTTGTCAAGAGCAGATTTATTCTTTCTTAACTCTTTCCGCTTATCTGCGAGCTTCCAAGCTTCGACTGGAGAAAGTACGGGATGTTTTTGTCATTCATCATTGAGTTTTTTCTTTTCCCGGTTGCATTTTTGAAAAGTGCAACCGTCTTTCCGACCGGATTGCACCGTCATTTGGGGAAAATTGCACCGTCCTTTTACCTCGAAACAAGGGTGCTTTGACTCTTTTTGCACCGTGATAACAAAAAAAAGAGAGCGCCTGTGGGCACTCTCTTCTATCTCAATCTAATTTGAAGTTACTTTAATTTAAGTATTACAAATATACTACATTACAACGTTCAATGCAAGCTTTCGGTTGATTATTTTCAGATTCCAGCCAGCTTTATTACTTTGTCTACGGCAGCATTCAGCTCGTCGGCGTTTTTTCCTCCGGCTGTGGCAAAGTGAGCCTGGCCGCCACCGCCACCCTGAATCAGTCTGGCTGCTTCTTTTACCAGTTTGCCGGCATTCATTCCGGAGGCAACAAGGTTGTCGCTTAGCATAACTGTTAAGAATGGCTTTTGGTTATCAATGCTTCCGGCTACAAAGAAGAGGCTTTCCGTTATCTCTCCGCGTAGTTGAAAGGCAATGTTTTTAATTGTTTCGGCCGGAATGGGCAGACAGGTTTTTATCACTTTAATTCCATTAATCTCTTGCATGCTCTTTAGCAAGCTTTCTTTGATTACGGCCTCTTTCTCTTTCATGAACTCATCCACCTGCTTCTTCAGTCCGGCATTTTCTTCAATATACTTCCGGATGGCTATGGCCAGATCGGGTGTGTTATTGAATAAGGCTTTCAGGTCGGTTAGCGTGTCTTGAATGGTATCAAGCATCTCTTCTACCTTAGCACCCGTATAGGCTTCAATGCGTCGCACACCTGCCGCAACCGAACTTTCGGATATGATCTTCATTATCCCGATGTTTCCGGTAGCTTGCACATGGGTTCCACCACAAAACTCTATCGATTTGCCAAACTGAATTACGCGAACCTCATCACCATATTTTTCGCCGAAGAGGGCGATTGCACCCAGCTCTTTGGCGTCGGCAATGGGGATGTTGCGATATTCCGTAAGCGGTATGTTGGCACGGATCTTAGCATTTACTATGTGTTCTACCCTGCGGATTTCTTCATCGGTTACTTTCTGGAAGTGTGAAAAGTCAAATCGTAAAGAGTCCGGAGTAACCAAAGAGCCTTTTTGTTCTACATGTCCGCCAAGCACTTCGCGAAGGGCTTCGTCCAGTAAGTGTGTAGCCGAGTGATTGGCAGCGCTGGCAGCCCGCTTGTCGGTGTCTACACAAGCCATCATCGGTGCTTCTATATTTGCAGGTAGCTTTTTAGTGATGTGAACCGGCAGATTGTTTTCTTTCTTCGTGTCAATCACTTCGATGGTTTCGAACTCGCTGACTATAACGCCCGTATCACCTACCTGTCCGCCGCTTTCAGCATAGAATGGAGTGCTGTCCAGCACCAGTTGATAAAGAGTCTGATTCTTTTGTTTCACTTGGCGGTAGCGAAGAATCGAAACTTCATATTCCGTATAATCGTATCCCACAAATGCCGTTGTTCCTTCTTTCAGCGTAATCCAGTCACCTGTTTCTACGGCAGCGGCGTTTCGTGCGCGCGCTTTTTGTATCTGCATTTCGGCATTGAATTCTTCTATGTCCACGGTCATCTCGTTCTCACGAAGGATAAGTTCGGTAAGGTCGAGAGGGAAGCCGAAGGTATCGTATAACGTAAAGGCATCTTTTCCGCTGATGGTCGACTTTCCAGCCGATTTAGTATCGCTCATGGTCTTATCGAGCAGGCGGATACCGGTTTCCAGTGTGCGAAGGAAAGATTCCTCTTCTTCCTTAACCACTTTTTCAATCAATTCCCGTTGTGCGATTAGTTCCGGATAAGCATCGCCCATACTTTCAATCAATACCGGCAGTAGCCGATACATAAAAGCTTGCTTTTGGTTGAGGAAAGTGTATCCGTAGCGCACGGCACGGCGAAGAATGCGGCGGATAACGTATCCTGCTTTTGCATTCGAAGGCAATTGTCCGTCTGTAATGGAAAAAGAAATGGTACGTATGTGGTCGGCAATCACCCTCATAGCAATGTCGTTTTGCGTCTCTTTGCCGTATACTGTTCCGGCCATCTGAGCTATTACCTTAATAATCGGTTGAAAAACGTCGGTGTCATAGTTCGATGTTTTTTTCTGTAGTGCCATGCAGAGGCGTTCAAAGCCCATGCCGGTGTCAATTACCTTAGCAGGTAGGCCTTCAAGGCTTCCATCGGCCTTTCTATTGTATTGCATGAACACGAGGTTCCATATTTCAATCACTTGCGGGTGACTTTGATTAACCAGCGAAAGGCCGCTGATGGCAGCACGTTCGGCATCACTACGCAAATCAATGTGGATTTCGGAACACGGTCCGCAAGGGCCGGTATCACCCATCTCCCAGAAGTTATCGTGCTTATTTCCGTTAATGATATGATCCGCCGGTAAAAACTGTCCCCAAATAGCAGCAGCTTCGTTGTCGCGTTCCAATCCCTCTTCCTTGTTTCCTTCAAATACAGTGGCGTAAAGAAGAGTCGGATCAAGTTTTAACACTTCTACCAAGTATTCCCATGCCCACTCAATGGCTTCTTTCTTGAAATAATCGCCAAACGACCAGTTGCCAAGCATCTCGAACATGGTATGATGATAAGTGTCGTGCCCCACTTCTTCCAAGTCGTTGTGCTTTCCACTTACGCGGAGGCACTTTTGCGAGTCGGCCACTCTTTTATATTTTGCCGGATGGTTACCCAGGATGATATCTTTAAATTGATTCATTCCGGCGTTCGTAAACATCAGGGTTGGGTCGTCTTTTATCACCATCGGTGCCGAAGGTACAATCTGGTGTCCTTTAGAATCGAAAAAAATCTTGAAAGAATCTCTGATCTCTTTTGCAGTCAACATACTTCTATTTCGGTTATAATATTCAGGCTCTAAGTATTGAGCGTGCATCTATAGTTATGCGAATAATTTCATCATTCTTGAAGAAACAACTACTTCAGGACTTGCAACTTAGAACGTCTTTGAGGTTAATATTCTAAAAAAAGATGTGCAAAGATAGCTCGTTTTATTATTTTTGCCCTATTATTATTCGAAATATTTTCCTTAATGCGCAAAGTTTACTACATTTATAACCCGCAAACACAGACTTACGACAGGATATATCCTACTGTTCGGCAGCGAGCACTGAGTATTCTTCGAAGGCTATTTGTCGGCATGGGGCTGGGAGCAGGTGCTTTTATCATCTTGCTTCTTCTTTTCGGCTCGCCATCAGAGAAAGAGTTGAGAAAAGAGAACAGTCGGTTGCTGGCCCAATATAACGTACTTTCTCACCGCCTCGACGAGGCTTTGGGGGTACTGCAAGATGTTCAGCAACGCGATGATAATTTGTACAGGGTTATTTTTCAGGCCGATCCCATCTCTCCGGCTATTCGTAAAGCCGGTTACAGCGGTACGAACCGATACGAACAGTTAATGGGTATGGCCAACTCGGCATTGGTGGTAAATACGACTCAAAAGATGGACTTGCTTAGCAAACAGATCTATATACAATCCAAATCGTTTGATGATGTGGTAGAGATGTGCAAGAAACATGATGAAATGCTGAAATGTATTCCGGCTATTCAACCTGTGTCTAACAAAGATCTCCGGCAAACGGCCTCAGGATATGGAATGCGCATAGATCCGATTTACGGAACGGCTAAGTTTCATGGAGGGATGGACTTTTCCGCACATCCGGGCACAAATGTCTATGCAACGGGTGATGGAGTCGTGGTGAAGATGGGTTGGCAGACAGAATATGGTAATACCATTGAAATAAATCATGGTTTTGGATATCGAACGTTATACGCACATTTGCGGGATTTCCGTACGAAACTGGGTCGAAAGGTGCTTCGTGGTGAGGTTATTGGAGGAGTAGGAAATACCGGAAGAAGTACCGGCCCCCATTTACATTACGAAGTGCATGTAAAAGGAGAATTGGTTAATCCGGTTAATTATTATTTCATGGATTTGAGTGCCGAGAATTATGAAAAGATGATTCATATTGCTGCAAACCACGGTAAAGTATTCGATTAATTTTCTCAGAATGATTTTAATAAGAGATAAATTGTATGGTTTCTAATTTCAATAAAGACTTAAAATTGTACTATTCCATTAGTGAGGTAGCGCAAATGTTTGATGTCAACGAATCGTTACTGCGTTTTTGGGAAAAAGAATTTCCTCAAATTACACCGAGGAAAAATGGTCATGGTACACGTCAGTATCGTAAAGAAGATGTGGAAACGATCAAGCTGATTTATCATTTGGTGAAAGAAAAAGGGATGACTTTACCCGGTGCCAGGCAAAAATTGAAAGATAATAAAGAGACTACTGTGCGCAATTTTGAGATTATTGACCGGTTGAAGAGTCTTAAGGAAGAATTGTTAGCCATTAAAAAAGAGTTGGATGGAAGGCCAGGATCTTAATCTCTTTTTGTACTGGCATCTGTTAGATTGGTTTTATGCGTCAATACGGGTAACCGATTTCACATTGTTTACTTTACGTAGGTTATCGCATATTTGTTTCACATCGTCTACATCATGAACATAGAGTTGTATTTTCCCTTCAAAGATTCCATCATTTGTTTCAATATTCAAATTACGGATATTGACGTTTAGCTGGCGGGAAATAATTTGTGTTATCTCATTTAAAATGCCAATACTGTCAATGCCTTTAATATAAATATAGACAAGAAAAGAGAGCGCTTTGTGGGTGTCCCAGCTGGTAGCTATGATTCGATTGCCGTAATTGCTTTTCAATTTAGAGGCTACCGGGCATTGGCGTTTATGAATAATGATTTGGCCTTTTTCATCTATATACCCCAGCACATCGTCGCCTGGAATAGGGTGGCAACAATCAGCGATGATGTAATTTTTCAATATAGTTTCTTCAGTCAATTTGAGGACTTCTTTCGGGTTTATCTTTTCCTGAGGTTCTCCTTTATTTTCTGCTTTTTCTTTGAGTTCTTTGTTCCCGTTACCAAATGAGAACATCAGATATTTTTTCCAATTACCGCTACTTTGTTTTTCTTTCAACTCATTTTTGTCTGCCTCGCCAAGTGTTATACTCTTATTCCCAACGGATATTAAAAATTCATCCCGGTTTTTTACATCGTGAAGCTTACATAGCTTGTCAATGGCAGTATCATCGGCGTTAATATCTTCTTTCAGAAAAAAGTCAGAAAGAATTGTTTCCCCTTCTTTCTGAGAAACTTTTTGTTCCTTTTTCAATATGGTGGCTATTTTGGCGCGGGCCTTAGCCGTTGTGGCAAAGATTTCCCATGAAGGTTGCACTCGTTGCGATTTAGAAGTTATTATCTCCACTTGGTCTCCACTCTGCAATTTGTGGCTTAGCGGAACCAGTTTGTGATTTACTTTGGCACCAATGCAATGACTTCCCAAATCAGTGTGTATAGAGAAAGCAAAATCGAGTGCGGTAGAGTTTTGAGGCATTGTTTTGATTTCGCCTTTGGGAGTAAACACAAAAATTTCCGATGCAAACAAATTGAGTTTTATCGTATCGAGAAAGTCAATGGCATCAGGCTGAGGATCGTCCAAAATCTCTTTGATGGTACGAAGCCATTTCTCCAGTTCACCCTCATCCTCACCGCCTTCTCCTTCTTTGTATTTCCAATGAGCGGCAAAACCTTGTTCGGCCACGTCGTTCATTCTTTCGCTTCGAATTTGCACTTCGATCCACTGACCATTATTCCCCATTAGGGTGACATGTAGTGCTTGATAGCCGTTTGCTTTGGGATGACTAACCCAGTCGCGCAAACGGTCGGGATGAGGTTTGTATATTTTAGAGATGGAAACATATATATCAAAGCAATCATTTAGTTCTTCTTCTTCATCGCGGGGGGCGAATATGATACGTACAGCAAGCAAATCGTATATTTCTTCAAAAGGAACATGTTTTGTTTGCATTTTATTCCATATAGAATAAATAGATTTTACTCGCGCCACTATCCGATAGGTTAGTCCCATCCTGTCTAGTTGAATGCGGATAGGTGCGGTGAAGGCTTTAAAAACTTCATCACGCTCGGCGGCAGTCGCTTCTAGCTTTTCTTTGATCTCTTGGTACTCTTCGGGATGTTCGTATCTGAAACTCAGATTCTCCAGTTCCGTTTTTATTTGATAGAGTCCCAATCTGTTGGCTAAAGGAGCATAGATATATAAAGTTTCACCGGCAATTTTGAACTGCTTGTTAGGTAGGAGAGAACCCAATGTTCTCATGTTGTGCAGGCGATCGGCTATCTTAATCAGGATAACCCGGATATCATCCGACATGGTGAGTAACAATTTCTTAAAGTTCTCTGCTTGAGCCGAAGCTTTGTCTCCAAATATTCCCCCCGATATTTTGGTTAGTCCATCGACAATGTGAGCTATTTTAGGGCCGAAAATGTTTTCAATATCTTCTACAGTGTAATCCGTGTCTTCAACAACGTCATGCAATAATGAGGAACAAATAGATGTGGAGCCAAGGCCTATTTCATTGCAAACAATTTTAGCAACAGACAACGGATGCATGATATAGGGCTCTCCCGATTGGCGCTTAATTCCTTTGTGTGCCTGATTAGCAAAGTTGAATGCTTTTGTTATAATTTCAATGCGCTTACGATGTTTAGTCGATAGGTAATCATTCAACAGCTCCTGAAATGATTGTTCAATCATCTCTTCATCAGACATTTCTTTATTATTTACATGATCCATTTATCCGGCTTTTTCGTTCGTTGATTTGCAAAAATAAGCAAAATCCAATACCAAGCAAGCAATACTTCGTCTTTTCTTATGGAAAAAGCGGCTATATTTCTGTTTATTGATTGATTATTCAATCATAAACGGCTTCATTTTTCGGTAAAAGTTGATAGGTGAAAACCGATATAGGCTAAACCCGAGGTTGCCATGTGCTCGAACGTAAAGAAAGAGGATATTATAAAGATAAAGTATTTCTTTAATTACTATTTATGAATTTTCAGTCGCTTTCCGGCAGTAATGTTATTACTACTTAGATTGTTCCATTCTTTAATTTCATTAATGCGAACATGATATCTTTGGGCAATAGTCGATAAGGTCTCTCCTTTTCTTATTTTATGATAAGTAGTGCCACTTCTTTGCGTTTGCCCTCTTGTATTATTGTAGCTTCCGGCTTTTACTTCGACTACTCTTCTGTTGTTAAACAATTCGTCAGCATGATATTTATAGATGGTATCTTGATTATCAATGAATGCACTTATATAGTTATACGGTAATCTTAAGGTATAAGGTTGTATGTTTCCCGGGATAATATTTCTTCTGTACTGTGGATTGAGGCTTTTTAGCTGTTCTATACTGATGCCGCAAATAGCTGAAATCTGTTCAAAATGTAGATTTTGAGATACTTCAATGGTATCTGTATTTACGGGCATGTCGGTTTCCATAGGGCAGATATTATGATCACAATAGTAGGTCATTAAATAATTCGCTGCAATAAAAGCCGGTACATAGCCACGAGTCTCTTTGGGTAAATAATTATAAATGCTCCAATAGTCGTTCTTACCTCCTGAACGCCGAATCGCTTTGTTTATGTTACCCGGGCCGCAGTTGTATGCGGCAATTACAAGATTCCAGTCTTGATATATGTCATATAAATCTTTTAAATAGCGCGCTGCGGCCCATGTCGCTTTAATAGGGTCCCGGCGTTCATCAACTAAACTGTTGACCTCTAATCCATAAATCTTTCCGGTGCCAATCATAAATTGCCATAATCCGGAAGCTCCGGCACGAGATGCTGCAGACGGATTCAATGCTGACTCAATAATGGGCAAATATTTTAGTTCGAGGGGGAGATTGTAAGCATCGAGCGCTTCTTCGAAAATAGGGATATAAAAGTTGGAAGCACTTAGCATAAAAGAAACTTGATGTCGTAATCGGCTTGCATACATGTCTATAAACTTACGTACGATATCATTGTAGGGCATTTCCATGATAGTCGGGATACGCGATAGACGGTCTATGTAAACTGAATCACTGAATAATGGGTTTTCATCGGCCGTGCTGCAATCTTTTCCTATTTGAATATATTTTTCGGCCTTCCAATCATTAAGCAGACTGTCTATTGGATATGTCATACTTTTAGGCAGGTCTATACTTTCCTGTCTTTCTGTTCCATTTTCATGAATCAGCACATCTACACTTTGTGCTTTAGTATTAATAGGTAGATATAGAAAACAGAACATTAAGCTCCAATAAATATACCGGTGTCCGGGAATCATTTTAAAACGTGTGGTCGATAAATGTCTTTTCTTCATTCTTATTCTTTCTTTAAAATCGGAGACTGCATTGTACGCCGACAGAATTGCCGGATTTATACCGGTCGTTAATAATTGTAGGTTCTACCCGCATACTGAGATCGGGTGTTATATCAAAATTGGAGAGCTCAGCATCTACATAAGCATCTATAACAGATATCAGGTAAACGCCAATGAAAGCGAAAATACTCAAGTCGCGATAACGGCGATAAATGTCTTTTCGCTTTTTCAATACAGTTTGCAACTGACTTTCCGTATAGCTGGCATTTGCAGGGAGTAAGTCAAGATAGCTATTAGTATTCGGATCGTCATCCATTATATCCATGTAGGCTTGCGAGTAATCTTTATACATTTTGTTGTTCCAACTTAGCGCATAAGCACATCCTGCAAATCCTCCATATATAATGGGTAATTTCCAATATTTACGATTGTAAATTTGCCCTCCTCCGGGAAAAACAATGGCTAGCCAGGTTGCTTTTCCTGAATTGGGTATCCAGAGCTTAATCGTTTTAGCAACTTCCGCACTATCTATTACGACTGAAGCAGATTCTTGTTGAACAGCTCCGGAACCTAATTCTTTTAGATTCTTTTTGTTCACGTTATCTAAGCTGTCCGCCAAAGCTAAAGAGTCTTTTCCCAATGAATCCGGCAATTGTATTTCTCTGCCGGCTAAGCGTTTTCGGTGAGCAGCTGCTTCTTGTGCGTATGTCTTAACTCCTGCTATCTGCAA
Source organism: uncultured Bacteroides sp. (assembly GCF_963677715.1). NCBI lineage: Bacteria > Pseudomonadati > Bacteroidota > Bacteroidia > Bacteroidales > Bacteroidaceae > Bacteroides > uncultured Bacteroides sp. The sequence continues at coordinate 1,469,561 of NZ_OY782495.1, read as the reverse complement.
CAAACAAAGAAACAGGATGATGCTAAAATGATATCTAGTGTTTTTTATTGTCATTTATTTCTTCAGTGTATCGAAGATTTCTATGATGCGTTCCAATTCTTCTTCGTTGTTGAATGGAATACTTATTTTTCCTTTGCCTTTCTCTGAACAAGTCAGTTGTACTTTGGAATTAAAGAAGCCGGACAAGTGTTTTTTCAGTAGATTAAATTCTTCTGGTAGTTTAGTTCGTTTAGGGCTTATTTTTTTGTTTCCGCTTTTAATGGCTTCTCCTTCACTAAGAGATTTGACTATTTCTTCAACTTTGCGTACTGAATAACCGTGTTCCAGTATTTCATCGAAAACTTCAACTTGTAATTTCGGGTCGGATAATGTAATTAATGCTCGCGCATGACCCATGTCTATGTGTTTGTTTTGTAAGGCCATTTGTATGGAAGCCGGAAGTTTCAATAGTCGCAGGTAGTTAGCGATGGTAGTGCGCTTTTTGCCTACGCGTTCACTTAGCCGTTCTTGTGTTAGATCATATTGTTCTATTAAATGTTGATAGGCTAGTGCTATTTCAACCGAGTTTAAATCTTCGCGTTGGATATTCTCAATCAAAGCCATTTCCATTACATTTTCATCGTCGGCCGTGCGTATATAAGCCGGTATTGTTGATAGCCCGGCCTTTAAAGAAGCACGATAGCGACGTTCACCTGCAATGATTTGATATGCTTCATCTGAAAGCTTGCGCAAAGTGATGGGTTGGATAATTCCTATTTCTACAATGGAGTCTGCCAATTCCTGAAGAGCTGTTTCATCAAATTCACGGCGTGGTTGATTGGGATTAACGGAGATCTTCGACAGCTCTATTTCATTGATAGAAGAAGAACCTTCGGTCTTTATTTCATCCATGGAAAGTAGCGCATCAAGCCCCCGTCCCAGTGCATTTCTTCTTTGTGCCATATATCTTCGTTTATTTATTGTTTCTGCTAATAAGCTCTTTAGCTAAAGTCAAGTGATTTTTCGCTCCGGTTGAATCGGCATCGTATAGAATAGTCGGAAGACCATAGCTAGGGGCTTCACTCAATTTTACGTTGCGTTGAATGATAGTATTAAAAACCAATTCCTGAAAATGACGCTTTACTTCATCGTATATTTGGTTTGCTTGGCGCAAACGAGAATCATACATCGTGAGCAAGAATCCTTCAATTTCCAGTGTTGGGTTCAATTTTGATTTGATAATCTTAATTGTATTCAATAACTTACTGATGCCCTCGAGTGCAAAGTATTCCGCTTGTACCGGAATAATAACCGAATCGGCTGCTGTTAGCGCGTTAATCGTTATTAATCCCAGAGAGGGAGAACAGTCTATGAGAATATAATCATAGTCATCTTTAAGCGGAGTAAGCACTTCTTTAAGAATTTTCTCCCGGTTTTTAAGGTTAAGCATCTCTATTTCGGCTCCTACCAGGTTTATATGCGATGAAATTACTTTTAATGAATCAATTTCTGTATCATGGATGGCTTTTTTTACATCGGCTCTATCTATCATGCATTCATAAATAGTGTATTCCGACTGTTTGATGTCTACTCCCAATCCTGAAGAAGCATTTGCTTGAGGATCGGCATCTACCACTAACACTTTTTTTTCAAGCGTTGCAAGCGAGGCGGCAAGATTTATTGTAGTAGTAGTTTTGCCTACGCCTCCTTTTTGATTAGCCAAAGCAATTATTTTTCCCATGTGCTTTAATTTTAATGGTAGCGAAATAAGTGATAATAACTTAGAGCGCCTACTAAAAAAGAGAAACTTTGCAAAAACTGTTGATAAAGTATGCCTTTTGTTAATAACTTAAATATCAAAAACTACATTCATAATGCTTGTTGCTCTCTTCTGGGCTTGCAAATATATATATTTTCGTCGAATTAACAGGCTTTTTTTTACTCACTTGCAGAACATTAAGGTTTCTAAACTGCAACGGAATGATTTTTTATATTCTTTGTACTTACTTAATGTACCTGCAAAAGTTATCTGAACAAAGTAAACGAGTTTATCGTAAATCCAAGAACACTCTTGAATAGCTTCCGTCGTCTTTGTTTTTTTTCTATTTTTGTGCAAATTAAAAGAAAGGATGAACCAATGGAACATAAAAAACCGCTGATACTTGTGTCAAATGATGATGGTATATCGGCGAAAGGAATTAATGAACTTATTCGATTTCTTCGGCCTCTGGGTGAAATTGTAGTGATGGCACCGGACTCTCCCCGATCTGGTAGCGGATGTGCATTAACAGTGACAAGGCCTGTTCATTTTCAAATGGTTCGTAAAGAGGTAGGATTAACAGTTTATAAATGTTCCGGCACTCCGACCGATTGCGTGAAACTGGCTCGCACTGTTTTGGATAGAGAACCTGATTTGGTGGTGGGAGGGATTAACCATGGCGATAACTCGGCAACAAATGTGCACTATTCAGGTACTATGGGGGTCGTGATTGAAGGATGTTTAAACGGCATTCCATCTATAGGCTTTTCTCTTTGCGACCATAGTGCTGATGCTGATTTTGAACCACTCAAAGAATATGTACGCCAAATAACTCTTTCTGTTATTGAAAGAGGGCTTCCTTCGCTTGTTTGTCTAAATGTGAATTTTCCAAACGAGCAGGAGTTGAAAGGCATTAAAGTCTGCGAACAGGCAAAAGGGCGTTGGCAGAAAGAATGGGAAGCTTGTCCTCGACTTCATGATCCAAATTATTTTTGGCTGACGGGAGAGTTTACCGATATAGAGCCGGAAAATAAAAACAGTGACAGTTGGGCTCTTAAGCAGGGATATGTAGCTGTAACTCCTATCTCGGTTGATTTAACGGCTTATGCATACCTAGATGAACTGAAACAAGTACTGGGTAATGTGTAGAACCTATATATTTGATATTTCTTGTATCTATTGAAATAATTTATTTTATGAAATATTATCTGATTGTTGGTGAAGCATCGGGAGATTTGCATGCTTCTCATTTAATGGCTGCATTGCAGGAGCAAGACTCTTCGGCGGAGTTTCGCTTTTTCGGTGGTAATATGATGGAGAGTGTAGGAGGTACGCTGGTTAAACATTATAAGGAATTAGCCTATATGGGTTTTATACCGGTATTGCTTCATCTTCACACTATTTTTGCCAACATGAAGTTCTGTAAAAAAGATATTGAAGTTTGGAAGCCGGATGTGGTTATTCTGGTCGATTATCCAGGATTTAATCTTAATATAGCCAAGTTTGTGCACGCTAATACTAATATTCCTGTTTATTATTATATATCTCCCAAAATATGGGCTTGGAAAGAGTATCGCATAAAAAATATCAAACGCGATGTGAATGAGCTTTTTTCTATTCTTCCGTTTGAGGTTGATTTTTTCAGTAAGCATCAATTTCCGATACATTATGTAGGAAATCCTACGTTGGATGAAATCGCAAATTTCCGCACAAAATATATTGAATCGTTCTCGGAATTCACTAAAAAAAACGGTTTGGACGAAAGGCCGATTATTGCTTTATTGGCTGGTAGTCGTAAGCAAGAGATAAAAGATAATCTTCCCGATATGATCTGTGCCGCTTCTGGATTTTCCGATTATCAATTGGTTTTAGCTGCAGCTCCAGGCATTGCTCCGGATTATTATGATAAATACATTGGCGATGCTAATGTGAAAATGGTATTCGAACAAACGTTTCCGTTATTATATCATGCTTGGGCTGCTTTAGTTACTTCGGGCACGGCGACACTCGAAGCCGGTTTGTTTTCAACTCCTCAGGTAGTATGCTACTATACACCGATTGGGAAAATTATTGCATTTTTAAAGAAGCATCTCTTGAAAGTTAAATTTATATCGTTAGTGAATTTGATTGCAGATCGTGAAGTGGTTAAAGAATTGGTAGCCGACACAATGACAATCGGCAATATTCGGGCGGAACTTCAACAACTTCTCTATGATAACAATTATCGTGAACAAATGCTTGCCGCATACGATGACATGAGCCATTGCTTGGGAGAGCCTGGAGCGCCGTCTCGGGCAGCCCGAATTATAATAAAATTGCTTAAACAATAAATGTTTCTCGAACAGAAACCATAGGAGTAGGCACAGATAAAAAAATATCCACCATCTTTTATCTTTATTAGATAGTGGATAAGAGATAGAGGTATACAACTGCTGCCGGTATGGCTATCAAGGCACTGTCGAAACGATCGAGCATACCGCCATGTCCGGGAAGTATTGTACCTGAGTCTTTAACTCCCAGTTGGCGTTTGAGTAATGATTCTGTTAAATCCCCCCAAGTGCCAAAAACGATGACAGTCAGGGCTAATCCTATCCAAGCAAAAATAGAAAGAAATGAAAAATAGTTTGAGAGAATAAGAGATGCCGCAACTGCTACAATTCCTCCTCCTATAGACCCTTCCCATGACTTTTTTGGTGATATACGTTCAAATAAGCGATGTTTACCTATTAATGTGCCTACGCAATATGCCCCGGTATCGTTTAGCCAAATGAAGACGAAAATGGATAAAGGGAGAATGGGGTTGTACTCAATATTACCTGCTTCCTTATTATTGTGAAAAGCCAGTATATTAAGCAATGCAAATGGCAAGGCTACGTATAGCTGACTGAACATGGAATAAGCCCAGTTGTTGATAGGCTTTTTCCTTTTCAGATAAAGTTCGCTGACCATCAGGTAAATAAGTAAAGCAAGATAAGGAATGAATACCTTTGAATCTGTTATATCCATACTAAATGCCATAATGGAGAGAAACAGGTAGGCTCCCCCCAGCATTGTAATGGTTTTATTGACATAAATATCTTCTTCGGTACTACTAAGCAAACTTGCAAACTCTCGGACTGTGAGTGCGCAGATGATTGTAAACACAGCTCCAAATGAGAGTGGGCTGTATAGAATACAGCCCATTAATATTGCAACGAAGAATACTCCGGTTACGGTTCGTTGTATAAAGTTTTTTTTCAAAGTCTTTTAATTCTTTAGTTGAGATTCTTCGTTACCCTAACGAGACTTCAGGTGTAAGATTGTCCGTTTTCTTCTCTGCCTTTTCGGTGAGAGGAGTCGCATCGGCAACCTTTTTACGTAATTCGGCAGCCATGATCTCTTCCGAACGTGAAGTCCAGGCTCTCTTTCCAAATATTCGCTCCACATCCTCTGCAAAAATTACTTCTTTCTCTATTAGTAAGGAGGCTAACTGGTTATGCTCGACCGTGTGCTCAGACAGAATCTTCTTAGCGCGCCCATATTGCTCATTTATCATTCGCTCAACTTCTTTATCTATTAATTCTGCTGTTCGTTCGCTATAAGGTTTATTGAATGAATATTCATCATTGTTATAGTAGCACAGATTGGGCATCTTATCACTCATGCCCAGATAGGCAACCATTCCGTAAGCTTGCTTGGTCACGCGCTCTAAGTCGTTCATAGCTCCACTGGATATTCTTCCGACAAACAAATCTTCTGCTGCTCGTCCGCCAAGTGTTGCACACATTTCGTCAAGCATCTGTTCTTTTGTCGTAATTTGTCTTTCTTCAGGCAAATACCAAGCAGCACCCAAAGCTCGTCCTCGTGGCACAATAGTTACTTTGATAAGTGGGTTAGCATGTTCAAGTAGCCACGACAAACTTGCATGTCCGGCCTCGTGGAGCGCAATAGTGCGGCGTTCTTCTTCTGTTGTAATCTTACTCTTTTTCTCCAATCCACCGATAATACGATCTACGGCATCGAGGAAATCTTGTTTGTCTACAAATTTCTTTCCGTATCTGGCTGCAATAAGAGCTGCTTCATTACAAACATTAGCGATATCAGCCCCCGAGAAACCCGGAGTCTGACGGGCCAGCAGATCAACATCCACCGATTCGTCTATTTTGATTGGTCGTAAATGTACTCCAAATACCTCTTTCCTTTCATTTAGGTCGGGTAGGTCTACATGTATTTGGCGATCAAATCTTCCTGCTCGCAACAGTGCTTTATCTAACACATCCACGCGATTAGTTGCAGCAAGAATAATCACTCCGCTGTTAGACCCGAAGCCGTCCATTTCTGTGAGGAGTTGGTTTAGTGTGTTTTCGCGCTCGTCATTTCCACCCATACTTGGGTTTTTACCACGGGCACGCCCTACAGCATCTATTTCATCAATGAAAACAATGCAAGGGGCTTTTTCTTTTGCCTGTTTGAAAAGGTCGCGCACACGAGAGGCACCTACCCCTACAAACATTTCTACAAAATCTGATCCTGACAGAGAGAAGAAAGGAACATCAGCTTCACCGGCAACAGCTTTTGCCAGTAATGTTTTACCTGTTCCCGGAGGTCCTACAAGCAATGCTCCTTTAGGTATTTTTCCTCCTAAATCTGTGTATTTTTGGGGCTCTCTAAGGAATTCTACAATTTCTTCTACTTCTTGTTTGGCTTCGGCTAAACCTGCCACATCTTTGAATGTGATTTTCATGGACCCTTCTTTCTCAAAAAGTTGTGCTTTTGATTTTCCAACGTTAAAAACGCCACCAGCTGCACTACCGCCACCACTCATCCTACGCATAAAGAACATCCAAAGCCCGATAAGGAATACGATTGGCAATACATTCCATAGTATAACACTGAAATAATCTTTTTTCTTTTCGTAACTCACCGAACCGTCAAAATGGGCATCATCTCTTTCTTTTTGAAGGAATTCTCCCAAGCTTTCACGAGAAGGGGCTTCTGTTGTTACCATTGGGCTTTTACCCACTTGGCTTGAATCTTGTTTAAATACATCTTTTACAAAGTAGGGCTTGATGTAGGCCTCTACAGAGTTGTCATCATAGCCAATAACTTTGTTTACATAGCCGCTGCGGATATATTGTTGGAACTCGTCATATGATGTTTTTTTATTAACGGAGCCACTCTCATTAGTGAGGTATAGGCCTAAAAGCATCAGAGCTATGATCATATACATCCAGCTGATATTAAACCGGGGCATATTTACTTTACTAGATTTCTTTTTATTATCCATGTTGATTAATTAGTCAATGTCGGGAATCGTTGTTAATCGGGCGTCAGCCCAGAGGTGTTCCAGATCGTAAAAGCTTCTTGTCTCCGGAAGAAATACATGTACCAGCACGTCTGAATAATCCATAGCAACCCATTGGGCATTATTTAATCCGTCTATTGCAAAAGGTTTGCTATTTACTCCTTTTTTGGTAAACTCTTTTATTGATTCAACTATTGCTCCAATTTGATTTGGTGAATTCCCCTGGCAAATAATAAAGTATTTGCATACTGTATCTTCGATGCCTGTAAGATCTGCTATAGCTATATTCTTACCTTTTTTTTGCTGAATTCCTTCTTTGATTTTTTCTATTAATTCTTTTGTTTCGCTCATTTATAGATGAAATTTGATTATCTTTTTTCTTCTTTGAAGTAAGAACAAGAAAAGTGCAATCTTTGTTCCCGCTCATTAGCTCGATATATTTTACAAATATACGTCGAATTATTGTATCAAAGAAAGTAACGTGATAAATCTCGTTGTTTTTTTGTTTTTTTTTAGGGATGTATGTTCTTGCAACAACGTTTGTTAGACCCTTTATAGAGAAAAACCTCAGAAAAACTTTTGAGAATACAAATTATTTGTATCTTTGCACCCGAAAAGATTGGGCTATGGTGTAATGGTAACACTTCAGATTCTGGTCCTGATGTTCCAGGTTCGAATCCTGGTAGCCCAACAAACAAAAAAGGCGAAGGTTGATAAAACAATCTTCGTCTTTTTTGTTTGCTACGGTCTGGATAATATAGTAGGATAAATCTCAATGAGATGGACATCCTCGGCAATTATCGATTATTCTTCTGCTTTAATTGATTCGTCTATTACCTTAATTTTCTCTAACACTAATTCAAGATCAGCTTTTAGATTCTCTACTTTTTTATTTATTTCGGTTAACAAACTATTGCCTTTTTGTGAAGAAGAACTCAGAAATCCAAGGTTATTTTCATAAGTCTGTAACTCACCTTTCATGCTTTCGTATGTTCGGGTAAGCCTATCCCGTTCTTTGTATAATGTCTGAGACCCTCCTTGGATGTTGCGAATGCTTGTCTTAAAGTTACTCAGCTTTTGATTGGAAGCATTTATATTGAATTGTTCAAATAACTGGTCAATCAAGGTATGATATTGTTTGTATATTTTATCTTTCTCTTTAAAAGGTACATGTCCTGCAGCACTCCAATCTTTCATCAATTCACGGACTTGGTTATGTGCGTCTTCCGTATTTGTCGATTCTTTGAGTTCTATTAACTGATTGATAATCGCCTTTTTCTTTTCTAGATTATCTTGTTCATCTATGCGTTGTGATGAGGTTGCTCTATTCTTTTGATCAAAGAAATAATCGCAAGCACTAATAAATCGGGTCCAAATGGCATCTGAGTGCTTCTTTGCTACTGGGCCAATACTTTTCCATTCTTTTTGTAGCTTAGCCAATGCTTCGGCAGTCTCCTTCCACTCGGTGCTATCTTTTAAAGACTCTGCCTTCTCACAAAGTATTCTTTTACTTTCTAAATTGCTTGTCATGCTTTCTTTTAGCAATTTATAGAACTCGCTTTTTTTCTTAAAGAAGTCGTCACATGCTTTGCGAAAACGTTCGAATACTTTCACATTCATTTTCTGAGGAGCAAACCCAATGGTTTTCCACTTTTTCTGTAATGCTATAATTTCTTGTGTTTTGTTTTCCCAACTCGTAAATGTAGTCAAGTCGCTATATTCTATTGCTTCTACAATCTCACAGATTACCGTTTTTTGGTCTAAATTGAGTTGCTCTGCCTCTTTTAACTCTTCGAAATGTTGCTGATGACGACGATTTACTTGTGTAGATGCGGCTTTAAATCGTGCCCAAACCTCATCTCTTAAGTTTTTTGCTACAGGTCCGGTATCTCTGAATTCTTGGTGTAGTTTTTGTAGTTGATGAAAAGCCGATATCACGTCCGTTTCTTCGGTTAACTTCTCCGCTGTTTCGCAAAGTTTGATCTTTATTTCGAGATTTTTTTTGAAATCATAATCGCGAAATTCATTATTCAGCTTTAGAATATCGTAAAATTTCTCAACGTATAGTTGGTAGTTTTTCCAAAGTTCATTTACTTTAGCTTGTGGTACAAGTCTTATGTCATTCCATTGCTGCTGTAGTCTTTTGAATTCGTTATATGATTTATTAGCATCTTCGGATGATTCGACTAATTCTTTCAGTTTGGTTAGAATAGAGAGCTTTATTTCTAGATTATATTCTTTTTGTTTTTCTATCTCGGCAGTTGCCGTACTTCTCTTTTCTTTTATGACGGACATTACGTTTTTGAACTCATTTTCTAATTCGTCATTCTTCGTAATATAATCATCCTCATTTCCGCCACTTTCAATAAATGCTTTTTTATCAGCTTCCTGTTCGGCATTATGTAGTTTATAAAATGTTTGTTTCAGCGTGTCGAGTTCCAACTTATTTGCTTTTTCCGGCTCATCAGTCAGCTCATTGAGGCGTTTTAATACACTTGCTTTGGTCGGCTTCGAGACCGATTCCACTAGCTCTTCCTGATTTGTATCTTCCGTTAAAGTTTCTGTAGCAGGAGTTGCTGAAACATCGGTTACATTTTTTTCTTCTTCTAAATTGCCCTGTTCCAAAGGCAGATTAGTGTCATGAGAGTCCATCATTGTATATTCGTTTTGGAAAATAGGATTTAGTCCTTTGATTACATTCGGTCACAAATTAATGAAATAAAACAATTACTTCATACTTTTTTCTTGTATTTTTTTACTTTCATCTATTTTAAGCTAGCAATACAGTGATCCACATGTAAAGCATCATGCCGATAATATCATTTGTAATAGAGATGAAAGGTCCGGTGGCGATAGCCGGATCTATTTTTAGTTTTTCGAGTGTCATAGGCACAAATGTTCCGAAGATGGATGCAAACATAACTACAGCAAACAAGCTGATAGAAACGGAATAAGTTACGGTTGCCGTTGCTCCGAAGCGTATGAAGTTGTAGATATAGACCAGTAAAGAGATGATGGTGGCATTGATGATGGCGACAACTGCTTCTTTTGTTATTTGTTTAAAAGTGTCTTTAACATCCAGAGAGCTATTGGCCAAGCCTTGAACAATTAGCGCAGAAGACTGTGTGCCTACGTTTCCTCCTGTTCCTCCAATGAGCGGTATGTAGAGAGCCATTTCGGGATGTGCAGCGAAGGTCGTGCCAAAATTCCCGAGTATCATAGAGTTGCCTATGCCGCCAATCATTCCAATAAGTAACCAAGGTAAACGGGCTGAAGTTTGGCGTAATACGTTATCGTCTGTTTCTACGTCTTGCGAAAGACCGGAAGCTAATTGGTAATCACGTTCAGATTGCTCACGGGCTTCATCCATTACGTCATCAACCGTTATTTGTCCTACCAGGCGCCCGATACTATCGATTACTGGTACGGCTACTAAGTCGTATTTCTCAATGGTTTGTACGACTTCATCTATTGGCGTATCGACTCTAACGGAGATTGGATCTTTTTTCATCACGTGTTTCACTTTAGAAACAGAGGGAGAAGTGATCATTTTTTTTAAAGGGAATACTCCTCGTAATCTTTCATCGTCATCTATTACATACACGTAATAAATTTCGTCTAAATCTTCTGCTTGCAGACGCATCTCTTTCAGGCATTCGGGCATACTCCAATTCTCATTAACGGTTACCATTTCTGTCCCCATTAATCCTCCTGCGGTGTCTTCGTCGTATTTTAATAGATCGACGATATCGCCTGCCTGTTCGATGTCTTCAATATGAGAAAGAATTTCTTCTTGTTTGTCTTCGTCAAGATTACGCATGATATCAACTGCATCATCCGTGTCCATATAATCGACAAATCGCTTGGCTATGGTTTCTGAAGGAAGTATATCGAGGAATTCTTTCCGTACCTCTTCATCCATTTCAACCAATACATCCGCAGCTGTTTCGTTGTCGAGCAATCGATAAATGAATCTTGCTTCTTCCGGGTTGATTTCATTGCACAACTCTGCTATATCGGCCGGATGAAGGTCGGTAAGCATTTCTTTTACTCTGTCGGCTTCTTTTTGTTCGATGAGTATTTTTACGTTGTCAATGTATTCTTCGTTCACTTTACCATTGGGTTTAAAGATAACATTTTATGATTGAGAGATTATTCTTTAACCATAATGCTCAGTTCATACTCTACCTTATTGGTGAGATCGATAAATTCCTGCACGGAAAGCTGTTCGGGCCTTCTGTTAAATAGTGGATCTTGCGTAAGCGGGCATTCTTTTCCTAAAATTGGTTTTATGGAATTTCTCAGTGTTTTTCTTCGTTGATTGAATGTGGTTTTTACCACTGTCTTAAATAGTTTTTCATCGCATCCCAATTCTTTTGTCTCATTGCGAGTCATGCGTATCACTGCACTTTTTACTTTGGGAGGAGGGTTAAATACTTGCTCGCTGACGGTGAAAAGGTATTCTACTTTGTACCATGCCTGAATAAGTATGCTTAATATTCCATAGGTTTTGCTTCCCGGTCCGGCAGCAATTCTCTGGGCTACTTCTCTTTGTATCATACCTGTGCAACAAGGAATCAAATCTCTGTTCTCCAGCATTTTGAAAAATATCTGGCTCGAGATATTATAAGGATAATTACCAGTCAGCACGAAGGGCATTCCGTTAAATACTCGTTGAAGATTCATTTTTAGAAAATCGTCTTCAATAATATGTTCTTCGAGCAATGGATATGCATTTCGCAGATAAGCTACTGATTCATAATCGACTTCAACTACTTTGATCGGGCGCTCTTTTTTTACAAGAAATTGAGTAAGAACACCCATTCCGGGGCCTACTTCTAAAACAGGAAGGTCGGGATAAGCGTCTACTGTATCGGCTATATCTTGAGCAACCTTTAAATCGTTTAAAAAATGTTGTCCTAAGAATTTTTTTGGCTTTACTAATCTCATTCCTTCACATTTTAATGTTTATTCGTATGCGCATTACAGATAACGTACTATCTTTGCAGCCAACAAAGGTAATTCTTTTAAATGAAGAATTAAGAACAAAAAATGAAGAAACTAATAATAAAGGCTCTAAAACTGGTTTTGCCACTTTTTTTAGGAGGGTTTATTCTCTTTTGGGTATATCGTGATTTTAACTTTGCCAAGGCAGGTGATGTTTTGCTTCACGGATTAAACTGGTGGTGGATGCTTCTTTCACTTGTTTTCGGTGTGTTTAGTCATGTTTTTCGTGGATGGCGCTGGAAGCAAACATTGGCTCCTCTTGGCGCATTTCCCAAAACAAGAAATTGCGTTAATGCTATTTTTATATCTTATGCGGCTAATCTCGTCTTGCCTCGGGTGGGTGAAGTCTCTCGTTGCGGTGTTCTTTCTAAGTATGACGGCGTCTCTTTTTCCAAATCTTTGGGCACTGTTGTTACCGAACGTTTGATCGATTCGTTATGCGTTATTTTTATTACGGGTGTCACTTTGATGTTACAACTTAATATTTTTACCCGTTTTTTTAGGGAAACGGGTACGGATATAGGTTCTCTTCAAGCTATTTTCACTTCCGCGCAACTCTATATTGTTTTATTCTGTATTATTGCCGTAGGCGTTCTACTTTACTACCTGATGCGCACTCTCTCTTTCTTTGAGAAAGTTAGAGGTGTTGTTCTCAATGTTTGGGAAGGGGTCACGTCACTAAAAGATGTCAAAAACATTCCTCTTTTTATATTTTATACTTTTCTCATCTGGTTTTGTTATTTTATGCAATTTTACATTACGTTCTATTGCTTCTCATTTACAGGACAACTGGGTATACTAGCCGCGCTGGTAATGTTTGTCGGAGGCAGTTTTGCCGTGATTGTACCAACTCCCAATGGAGCGGGTCCTTGGCATTTTGCCGTTATTTCTATGATGATGCTTTATGGGGTAAATGCTACCGATGCAGGAATATTTGCTTTACTTGTGCATGGAATTCAAACCTTTTTGGTAATTTTGTTAGGTATATATGGTTTAGCGGTTTTACCGTTTATAAATAAAAAACAGAACGTATGAAGACAATTCAATCATTAGATCCACAAAATGTGTGGAAACATTTCTATTCTTTGACCCAAATACCTCGCCCGTCGGGCTTTATGAAACCAATTACTAATTTTTTGCTCGATTTTGGGAAGAACCTGGGATTAGAATCATTTGTTGACGAAGTAGGGAATGTTATTATTCGTAAACCGGCTACGCCGGGTATGGAAAACAGAAAAGGCGTCATTCTGCAAGCACATATGGATATGGTACCCCAAAAGAACAACGATACGGTACATGATTTTGAGAAAGATCCTATTGAAACATTCATTGATGGAGATTGGGTGAAAGCTAAAGGTACTACGTTGGGAGCTGACGATGGCTTGGGAGTAGCAGCCATAATGGCTGTTTTGGAAGATAAAACACTTAAACACGGGCCTATTGAAGCTCTTATTACAAAGGACGAAGAAACGGGAATGTATGGTGCTTTCGGGCTGAAACCCGGCACGCTGAATGGCGAAATATTGCTTAATCTTGACTCTGAGGATGAAGGGGAACTTTATATCGGTTGTGCGGGAGGTATGGATGTTACTGCATCTCTGGAATATAAAGAAGTAGAACCTGAAGCCGATGATATTGCGGTAAAGGTGACTTTGAAAGGTTTGCGTGGTGGTCATTCCGGTTTGGAAATAAATCAAGGGCGCGCTAATGCTAATAAATTGTTGGTTCGCTTTTTGCGTGAAGCGGTAGCTAGTTACGAAGCCCGTCTGGTTAGTTGGGAAGGTGGTAATATGCGTAATGCCATTCCTCGTGAGGCGCATGCCGTTGTTACTATTCCTGCCGAGAACGAAGAAGAGTTAATCGAATTAGTGAAATACTGCGAAAATCTTTTTAATGAAGAGTTTTCTGTTATTGAAACTCGAATCAGCTTTAAGGCTGAACGGGTGGAGTTGCCAAAGGGTGAAATTCCTGAAGAAATTCAAGATAATTTGATTGATGCTATTTTTGCTTGTCAGAATGGGGTGGTACGCATGATTCCTTCTGTGTCGGATACAGTAGAGACTTCCTCGAATTTGGCTATTATTACGATAGGCGAGGGTCAGGCGGATATTAAGATTCTCGCTCGTAGTTCTTGCGATAGCATGAAAGAGTATCTTACTACCAGTTTGGAATCCTGTTTTTCGATGGCCGGAATGAAAGTGGAACTTACGGGTGGCTATTCCGGTTGGCAACCGGATGTGGATTCTCCTATTCTTCATGCAATGAAGGCATCTTATAAGCAACAGTTTGGAGTAGAACCTGCCGTTAAGGTAATTCATGCCGGATTGGAATGTGGAATTATTGGTGCAAATGTAGCTGGGCTCGACATGATTTCTTTTGGTCCTACTTTGCGCTCGCCGCACTCTCCAGACGAAAGGGCTTATATCCCTTCTGTTTCTAGGTTCTATGACTTTCTTGTTGCTACATTAGAGCAAACGCCACTTAAGAAGTAATAATATCTTTTTCTCCACCCCGGTGTGCGGATTGCGCAGACCCGGGTGGAGAAGTTCTCTATACCTGGATGCAAGCAGTACGCGCACCCGGGTGGAGATGCACATGAGTCGGTTTCTGCGTTACGTTGCGTTACGTTGCGTGACTTTAAGAGTAGAAGTAGCGCACCTAAAATGCTTGTCGGCAAGGGTTTCATAAGAAATGCGTGACTTGCGTGACTTTTTCGGGAAACTTTCTATGAGTTTGATATAATTATTGCCGGATGCAGCGAACGGAATAGCCGCAAGTGGTGCTATAAGAACCTTCTACCATGGTTGAGGCCGTGCTTTTTAGAACAATCGTTTTTTCTCCTAATGTGGTTGCTAGGTTTCCTCTTGTCCAATATTCAACCAACTCTCCTTTATTCATATACTTCGGATTGAAGATACCTACTGCAGCAGCATTAAAACCGGTTAGGTTTGTTACGGCATTTCCTGAATTAGTCCAAGTAGAACCGCTTTTAAGAATGGATGCGTTGTTCCGAATATAATTTCTTAGATTATCCCAGTCTTGCTGTCTGGGAAGATCCCATCCTATAGGAGCTAATTTACCTGTAGCAGCTGCATTGGCATTATAAAAGAAATAGTAAGAGTCCACAGCCGGTTTCGAATATCCGGCACTTGCCGTTGTACAATCTGTTTTTGAAATTATTGCTTCTCCGTCATTGTAATAGATTGTTTTCAGATTACCCCGCATCCAATATTGAGTTCCAATTTTGACAATGGGATAAACAATTGTCTCTGCTCCTCTTACGTCTGTAAGCAAATCCTCTTCGGGTTTTATTGGAATAGAATTTATTGGTTCTGAAAGGGAGATCTTATTCGAGGACGTAATATAGAATTTGCTGACGACGGGTAGATTGCCTGGGGTATAAGTCAATGAGTTAGTGGCTGTATTCCATGATGCCTTTCCTCCATGTATGCTATTACTATTACCGAGCACGTCGATTACGGTTCCATTTTCAAGATCGCTTTTATCGTTTATTATGGGATAAGCAACGATGGCTTGTGCATTAATGTTATCTGCCAGTAAGTACTCCTTGCATATTTCAGCTATTTGGACGCCTCCGCACATAACCTTATATACATTCGATTGCTGAAAGGTTAAATCGGACACGGAAACTGCATTTACTGTTTCTTTGGCCACAATATCAGTTTTTCCGCTATCCTCCCAAGGTTCTATCATGTGATTTATACTGCTGTTGATTGCTTTGGATGCATCATCATAACTGATGACAATTTCATGGCGTTCACCCGAGTACAAAGGTATATTACTGGGCAGAATTGACATATAGCTTTTCCCACTCAATTTCAGTATGATGCTGGTAGGTCTTTCTCCTGTTATTTGAGGTATTATAATCATTTCTTTGCCTATTAGGTTGTCACCTGATATCTGCCATTGGCCATGTGGAGTTATCGAGCCGATTGCTGATAGGGAATCTAATTTATTTGTTGCGAAATCATAGTTGGCATTAGTGTATATGTTATTGATATATACTTCCGGGTTACTTGCCAGTATTGAATTAATATCAGTAGCGTCTTTAAATTTCAAAACAAGGTTCAATTTACATAAAACATGTTTGTAGGATAAATGGACTGCCTCATCACTGGATGTTATATTGTTACACCGAGCTACAAGGAAATCGGAAACGGAGAAGTTCTCATCTGTATTTTGATTGGAATTAACCAATATCCTTATATTGCTTTTTCCCTGAGAAATTCCGGAAGATTTATAAGGATAATAGCTTGTAAAATCACATTTTTCATCTTCTTCGGGATAATAAATTTCTTCGTCGGGAACAAAGCCTGATTTGGAGGAATAGACGAAACGCATATTATCCACATACCTTTTTTGGTCTATTGTTTTCGGCTGAATGGTTACGAAAAGTCCGATAGTATCATTGTTCTCAAATGTATCATCTGCTACTCGAGTCTCCAAAATATTGGAAGAAAGTTTAATTGGAATTCCACCTGCATCCGATTGATAACCGGATATTTGGTTTATACACGATGAATTGAGTAGTGCTACTGCCAGCAAAAAAGGAGTCGGCACCTTGTTTCTCTTTAGCTTTTTCATAAATAGTAGTTAAGTTATCTGTGTCTTTATAGTAAATAAAAGTCGTAAAATTAATATGTTTTTTTAAATAATTAAGTATCAGCTAGCATTTATTTAAACTAAATTTCTTTTCTTTGTTTCATACATAGACTTAAACCCCGAAAAGATGAATATTAAACTAGTTACTCTTATAACATTACTTATTTCCAGTCTAAACGTATCTGTTTATGCTCAATCGTACGATCGGCGTTGGAAACAATTGGAGCGGGCTGAAAAAAAAGATTTGCCTCAGACAGTGATTAAACTGGCGGGTGATATTTTTGATAAAGCAGAAGCGGAACGAAATTCGCCACAAATGCTCAAAGCATATATGTGGAGAATGAAATATCAGCAGATATACACTCCTGACAGCTTTTATACGTGCCTGAAAGATATAGAACAATGGACTGACACAACGACTGTGCTTACAGATCGTGCGATACTCAATTCTCTGGCTGCAGGTATTTATGCTGATTATGCTGCCGCCAATCAATGGCAACTTCGCCAGCGGACTAACCTCGAAGAGGATAGTTCTATCGAGGATATCCGCGAATGGAGTGGCAATTTATTCGTGCAAAAAGTATTGAAACATACTCGTGCCGCTTTGCAAGATTCATTGTCTCTGCTGAAAACCTCTTCTGCTTCATACGTACCTTTTGTGGAGCAAGGCAAAACCAGTACTTATTATAAACATGATCTGTACCATTTGCTGGCTTTGCGTGGTGTTACGGCATTAAAATCTGTTTACTCTATGGGCAATGATACTATTCTTACTGCCGAAATTGTTTCTATCTATACTAATTTAATAAATACATATCGCAACGCGGAGAATGAGGATGCTGTTGTATTATCTTCGTTAGATAGTTTGAGGTGGGCACAGCAAAATAGTTTGTATTTCTCTGCATTGAATTCTGAGCTTAAACCGGAAAACTTCACTTTGCATCCTTTTGTCGTGTCATTGGATAAATTGATTTCAACTTATAAACAGCGGAATGTTTGTGCGGAAGTGTACTTGGAAAAAGCGCAATTTGCACGTAATAATAATATGAATATACTTGCTTTGCAACTCTGTGATGAGGCCATTTCATCTTATCCCAAATATTTTGGAATAAATTCATTAAAGAACCTGAGGCAGGAAATCATGAGTCCATCTTTATCCGTAGTGGCAAATGAGACTGTATACCCTGATTCAGATTTTAAGTTGAAGGTTAATCATAGAAACATAGACGGATTCACCATTTACTATTATCGTGTTAATTTGCTTGTTATTTCTATAGGTTTGAAGAAAGGGACAAACAATGCGTACTATAAAAAGTATTCTAAGAAGGTTGCTTCCAGACATTTTGCATTGGTACGCACGAATGACTATCTATTTAAAGATACGGTCCTTACTCTTACCGCACCTGCGGAAGGCGCTTATTTGTTAGAAGTAATGCCGGATGGGAAAAAAGGTTCGGCAGTTGATAATTTTCTCTACTCTACCCGATTCAAAGTACTATCCCGTAACTTGCCCGATAATCAACTGGAACTTGTGGCGCTGGATGCGATGACGGGGCACCCTGTTCCCAATGCGTTGATACGCCTTTTTGATAACGAGAAAGGGGAGAAAATTGAAAAGAAGAGTCTAGCTACAGATGTACAGGGAAAGCTGGAGCTTACATTGTCGGATGAATATGATTATCTTGCGGCTGAAAAAGGTGAAGATACGGCAATGCCTTTGCAAAATATATATCGCGGAGTTTACACGTTTAATGATAGCAATCGGGTAAAGGAAGAAGTACAACTCTTGACGGATCGTACTATTTATCGTCCCGGTCAAACCGTATACATAAAAGGTATCGCTTACAATCTATTGGCCGATACGGCTAGTGTGCTCAATAGCAAAAGCTATACGCTTACACTTACCGGCAGTAATGGGCGGGAGATAGAAAATAAAAAAGTGCAGACGAATGATTTTGGTTCGTTCACCGCAGAGTTTGTTTTGCCTTCTGTTTGTCTTAATGGCACTTACTATTTGAAAACCGAAGAAGGGAGTTGTTCCATTCGTGTGGAAGAGTATAAACGCCCCACATTCAACGTCACTTTCTCCTCTTTAGAGGGGGATTATCAATTGGGCGATTCCGTACAGGTAAAAGGTTTGGTGCAAACCTATACACAAGTTCCTTTGCAGGGTGCGGCGGCTAAGTATACGATAACCCGCTCGTCTCGGAATTGGTGGCGTTCGGTTTATGAGCAGTCATCCGTTTTGGCTTCCGGAGAGGTGGAATCAGATGCAAACGGAATTTTCTCTATTCCACTTTTATTGCAACCGGAGAGGGATGGGAGCCTTACTCCGAGGTTTTATACTTATAAGGTTGAGGTCTCGGTCACAAATGAGGCCGGCGAAACCCAAACAGCTGTAAATTCTTTGATGGCAGGAGACCGTTCATTGTTGCTTAGTACAAATATGCCCGATAAAATATGTAAGGATGATACGATTAAGGCTACGTTCGAAGCAAAAAACCTAAATAATAAGTCTGTAAACGTACAAGGTGAATATAAATTATATGCCTATAAGGATAATAAAACAAACGTGATTGCTGATGTGGCTATATGTTCAGGCCCATTTACATCTAACGAAAAAATGCAGTTATCTTCTTGGCAGGCATTTCCTTCGGGTGTTTATAAATTGGTACTTACTGCCAGAGACGACAAAGGTCGTGAGGTTAATTCAGAGAAGAAGATTGTCTTGTTTTCTGTTTCTGATACCCGTCCGGCTGAAGAGTCGCCAATATGGTACTACCCACTCAATACTTTTTTTGATAAAACACATCCGGCTTCTTTTGTTTTTGGTACGTCCGAAAAGGAGGCTTATGTGATGATGGATACTTTCAGTGGCAACAAGAGGCTGGAAAGCAAGATTCTCAATTTGTCGGATTCAGTGAAGCGATTTGATATCCCTTATAAAGCGGAATATGGCGATGGGCTGAGTATTGTTTTTGGTTTTGTAAAAAACGGGCAACTATACCAGCAGCAGGTCCGTTTGGAAAAGAAAATGGCGGATAAGCAACTGAAGGTAAAATGGGATGTGTTTCGCGACAAACTTCGCCCCGGCCAGAAGGAGGAATGGAAGTTAACGATAACGACTCCTCAGGGATTACCTGCTGCTGCAGAGTTATTGGCTACTATGTACGACACTTCTTTAGATGATTTGTGGGAAAACAATCAAGATTGGAATATTCATTATTCCAGAAACCTCCCTTCAACGAATTGGATGCAAAATTACCAGCGGAATAGTTATTACCACTGTGAGTTTCCCGAAAAATGGCTCAATACCCTTTCTTTGAATTATGATTCTTTTATTGATGTTTATGGAAACAATGCCGTTTTGGGATATGGAACATCGACCCGATCTGCTGATAATTCTATTCGAATTCGTGGCGCTTCTTCTTTTTTAAAGAAGGCAGAGGGACCTGCTTCTGTAAAAGCTGATGCCGAAGTGGTCGTCGTTGGCTTTGCTACCTATACGCCCGAAAAGTTATCTCCGGACACTAATCTTCGTTCTAATTTTGTCGAAACTGCATTCTTCTACCCGCAACTCTTAACAAATGAAAAGGGTGAGGTTGCATTTTCATTTACCATGCCCGAGAGTCTTACTTCCTGGAACTTTAGAGGATACGCGCATACCAAAGGAATGCTTACTCAACTAATAGAAGATGAGGTTGTTGCGAGCAAAGAATTTATGATTACTCCTAATTTGCCCCGTTTTGTTCGCATTGGCGATCAGTCATCTGTTGCTGCGTCAGTGACCAATCTTACCGAAAAGAACATCTCAGGGGTGGTTAAATTTGTGTTATTTGACCCGATGACCGAAAAAGTGATTGCTACTCAGAAACAGTCATTCATTGCGGATGCCGGAAAAACAGTAGGAACGCAGTTCTCGTTTACCGCTACCGACAAATATGATATGCTGGGTTGCAGGCTTGTTGCAGAAGGAGATTCTTTTAGTGATGGTGAACAGCATGTTATTCCGGTATTGAGCAACAAACAAAATATAACCGAAACTATGGCTTTGCCGATACGTGGTAATGAGACTCGTGATTTTTCTTTGAAAACATTGTTTAATCAAGATAGTAAGACAGCTACCAATCGTAAACTGACCGTTGAATTTACGTCTAATCCTGCTTGGTATGCAATACAAGCATTGCCTGCTCTTAGTTTACCTGTAAATGATAATGCTATTTCATGGGCGGCGGCTTATTATGCCAATGCAATGGCTTCGTATATTGTTTATTCACAGCCAAAAATAAAGGCGGTATTCGATTCATGGAAGAGTCAGGGAGGAACGAAAGAGACACTCATAAGTAACCTGCAGAAGAACCAAGAGGTGAAAAACATTCTTCTCGAGGAATCGCCCTGGCTGCTGGAGGCGGCAAATGAGACCCAACAAAAGGAAAGGATTGCCACCTTGTTTGATCTGAACAACATACGGAATAAAACCTTGTCTGCTTTAACTAAGCTCAAGGAATTACAACTGTCTAACGGTTCGTGGACGTGGTATAAGGGCATGGATGGCAGCCGGGATATTACTAATTTTGTCGTAGAATCCCTAGCACGGTTTACCCGTTTAACAGGTATGCCTTTAGATGCTGATGCGCAGGTTATGCAAAAGGCAGCCTTGAATTACCTCCATGCTGAGGCACTAATAGAATATAATGCGATACGCAGTGTCGAAAAATCGGACAATAAGATAGCGGGCATTTCCGTCTCGGCATTGGAGTATCTTTATCTCATTACTTTGTCCGACGAAAAGGTACCTGATGCCAACAAGGCGGCTTACAACTATTTTCTGAGCAAAATAGACCAGTCTATAACTTCATTATCGCTCATAGAAAAAGCCCATGCCGCTATGATTCTTCATGCTGCCGGTCGTGTTACGGAAGCTCAGAATTTTATTGCTTCATTAAAAGAATATGCTGTTCGTTCCGATGAGCAGGGTATGCATTTTGCTTTTAATGAAAGCCCTTATGTCTGGAATAGTTTGAGAGTACCAGCTCATGTTGCAGTGATGGAGGCGTTTGAAGAGGTTTCAAATGATAGTATTGCTTTAGAAGAGATGAAATTGTGGTTGTTGAAACAGAAACAAACACAACAGTGGAGCTCACCGGTCGCAACGGTTGATGCTGTCTATGCATTGCTCCTTAGAGGTAGTAATCTTCTCGAAAATCAGGGTAAGATACGTATTATACTTGGCGATAAAGAAATGGATTTTCAAAAAGCGAATCAGGGAATTGGTTACATGCAGAAAGTGATAATCGATGCAAAGACAATAGAAAAGGCATCGGGTATTCGGGTTGAAAAATCGGATAAAGGCATAGCCTGGGGGGCGGTTTATGCTCAGTATCGCGAAGATATGGATAAGGTCGTGCAACAAGGCAAGGAGCTTAATGTGGAAAAGAAACTTTATGTTGAGCACATAGTCAAAAATACTAAGCAATTGAATCTGATAACATCCGGTTCAAAATTGCTAGTTGGAGATAAGGTTGTGGTACGGCTTACGATTCGACTGAACCGTCCGATGGATTTTGTTCAATTGAAGGATCAGCATGCCTCTTGCTTTGAGCCTGTCAGCAATATTTCCGGCTATCGGTGGAATTCAGGCATTGGTTATTATGTCGACGTGAAGGATGCCTCTACCAATTTCTTTTTTAATTCTTTGAAAAAAGGGGTTTATGTATTGGAGTATGTATATAGAGTAAATAGAGCCGGAATGTATGAAGCAGGATTGGCTGCCATTCAATCGGCCTATGCGCCCGAATATGCTTCTCATTCAGCGTCTACTAAAGTGGAGGTTATAAATTAACTTCCGCTTGATTGTTCTTAATTCATTTAAAACGCCTATTTTTGTGTTTCAAAACTTGTAATTATCAAATATGAAACGAATGAAACGTTGTCTTACCGTCATATTCTCTTTTTTTATTGTTTGCTTGTCTGTCTATTCTCAACCTCATATTTCGTCGAATAAAGAGACGCATAATTTTGGGCAGATAAAATGGAAAAAACCGGTAACTGTGCAGTATACTATAACCAACACCGGCAATAAGGTGTTGGTGTTAACTAATGTTACTACTTCGTGTGGATGTACTGTGGCCGATTGGACAAAAGATCCCATTGAACCGGGAAAAAAGGGTGTGGTGAGTGCTACTTTTGACGCGAAAGCGTTAGGTCATTTTGATAAAACGGTAGGTATTTATAGCAATGCTCAGCCCAGTTTGGTTTACCTTAATTTTGTAGGAGAAGTAGTCGAGGAGGTTAAGGATTTCACTAAAACCCATCCATATCTTATTGGGAAAATCCGGATTGATCATAATACCATTGATTTTACTGATGTTAATCGTAATGATAACCCGCAGATAGTTCTGAGTGTGGTTAATCTTTCTGATAAGCCCTATGAACCGGAGCTTATGCATCTTCCTCCTTATTTGAAGATGAGCAAAAAACCAAATGTGTTATTGAGAGGAAAGAGAGGAACGCTTACTTTGACACTCGATGCTAAACAACTAGTCGATTTGGGACTGACGCAAACCTCAGTATATTTGGCTCGTTTTGCCGGAGATAAAGTAAATGAAGAAAATGAAATTCCGGTTTCTGTTGTGTTGTTGCCCGATTTTTCGGGGTTGAGCAAACAAGCTAGAGCAAATGCACCTGCTATTCGTCTATCTGAGACCACTGTTGATTTTAGTTCACTTTTGGCTAAGAAAAACAAAGCATCGCATGATATTGTTATAACTAACACAGGAAAATCAATGCTGGTAATTCAGAAACTACAAGTCTTTAATCCTGCAGTTGGCGTTAAACTTAAAAAGACACAATTGAATCCGGGAGAAAGTACTAAGCTTGGAGTGCGTTTAAGTAAAAAAGGTATTAATCAAAAAAGACTTTTAAAGATTTTAATGATTACCAATGATCCTGTACAACCTAAAGTTGAGATCAATTTAAAAACAAAGTGAAAATTCACCGTTCTTGCGTTGATTGATTGTTTCCTTATCTGAAATCATTTGGGAAAGGTGATTGTTAATGAAGAAGCGGTAATTAAAAGATAGTTATGGAACATCCTGAAAATAGTTCGGAATATAAAGGATTGACGGTAAATGTAGGCATAGAAAAGCCTTCATCGGTAAGTCCTTATTTAAATAAGTCAAAGAGACGTAAGCTTTCTATAGATGATTTTGTTGATGGAATTATTAAGGGAAATGTAACTGTTCTGAGCCAGGCGGTAACATTGGTAGAGAGTGTAAAGCCCGAACATCAGTCTGTTGCACAGGAAGTAATAGAAAAATGTTTGCCTTATTCGGGAAAATCAGTTCGCATAGGTATCAGTGGGGTGCCTGGTGCGGGAAAGAGTACTTCTATTGATGTTTTTGGCTTGCATGTACTCGAAAAAGGAGGTAAATTAGCGGTGCTGGCTATTGATCCTAGTAGTGAGCGGAGTAAAGGAAGTATTCTTGGCGATAAAACCCGAATGGAAAGATTGGCGGTACATCCGAAATCGTTTATTCGTCCCAGTCCTTCTGCCGGTTCTTTGGGCGGAGTGGCACGCAAGACTCGTGAAACTATTATATTATGTGAAGCGGCAGGTTTTGATAAAATTTTTGTTGAGACGGTGGGTGTAGGTCAAAGTGAAACAGCTGTGCACTCTATGGTCGATTTCTTCTTACTCATACAGCTTGCTGGTACCGGAGACGAACTTCAAGGTATTAAAAGAGGTATTATGGAAATGGCTGATGGCATAGTTATCAATAAAGCCGATGGTAGCAATATTGATAAAGCCAAATTGGCGGCTACGCAGTTTCAAAATGCTCTTCATTTGTTTCCTGCTCCTGATTCGGGATGGGTACCTCAGGTTCTTACCTATTCGGGCTTCTACGATTTGGGCATTAAAGAAATCTGGGATATGATTGATGAATATCTGAATTTCGTAAAAGGTAATGGCTATTTTGAATATCGGCGTAATGAACAGAGTAAATACTGGATGTACGAAACGGTTAATGAACATTTAAGGGATAGTTTTTACAACAATGAAAAAATAAAGTCTATGTTGGCAGAAAAAGAGCATCAAGTATTAAATGCAGATCTGACTTCATTTGTTGCAGCCAGAAGTTTACTGGATACTTATTTCGAAGAAATGAAAAAATAGGCAATTTAGATTTGATATAGAGTCGTTAGCCAGACTTTTGTTTTTATCAGCAATATTATAAAAAGGGCACTTTAATTTTTAAGGTGCCCTTTCCTTTCGGTTTCTAATTGTGCTTTCGATTTACTTTGAGTGACAATATATACTCCTAGAAAAACGAGACTAATTGCTATCCCCTTTTTCCACCCAAAAGTGTCCATACCAATAGCTACAGTGACAATCGAAGCGACTATTGGCTGAACGTAGTTATACATACTTATTACTGTAGGACGCAGTATCTGCTGTGCTAATGTCGTGAAAATGTAGGCAAGGAAAGTCGCACAAAGTACCACATAGCTTATTTGTAAAATCATAGTCAACGGTATCGTGGTGAAGTCGATAGAAGAGACATCGTGATACGAAAATGGAATAAAACAGATAGAGGCATATATAAATAGCCATTTGCTGATGGTTACGGCTGAGTACTTTATAATAAGATCTCTGAAAACTGTGAGGTAAATAGCAAAACTTAGTTGGGCAATAAGGCAAAACAAATCACCTAAAATATTACCGGAATGCCCGTCAGAAGCTAATTGACTGCTGAATATTAGTGTTAAAGCTCCTAATGCGCCGATAAAAATGCCCAACACTTTTTTGTTTGTTACCGGCTCTTTGAGGTAGATGGCGGCTACAATCATCGTAATAATGGGTGTTGTAGTAGTAACAATTGAAGCATCAATGGGGGAGGTGAGTGATAAACCGAAAATGAAAGAACCTTGATTAAAGACTACTCCAAACAGAGCGGCAAAAAAAAGCTTTAATAAATCTTTGTTTTCTACATCTTCTTTGGGGCAAAATAAAGAAAGAATCCAAAAGCAGAGAGCTGCTCCAACCATTCGAAAGGTCGTAACGGATAAAGGTGAAAATTCGGCCAGTACAGCTTTGCCTATCGGGGCATTAAATCCCCACATTACATTAGCTGCAAAAACAGCAGCATGTCCCTTTAAAATTTTATTATTTACCATTTTCCTAACGCTATCTCTCTGCAAAGGTAGAATAAAATCATCATTGATATGGGTTAAAGAATAATCTTTTTATCTTTGTGTATTGATTGTTACCAAAGATAAGAGGCATATAATATGGAAAAACAAGCTAATTACATTAAACGTATTGAAATTGACGGGCTGTGGGGGCGGTTTAATATCGCTTGGGATTTGAGGCCTGACGTAAATATACTTTCTGGCATCAACGGAGTGGGTAAAACTACTATATTGAACAGATCAGTAAATTATCTGGAGGAATTGTCCGGGGAGATGAAAAAGGATGATAAGAATGGGGTGCATGTTTATTTCGACACTCCGGAAGCCGAATACATTCCTTATGATGTGATACGCAGCTATGATCGTCCATTAATAATGGGAGACTTTACAGCTCGAATGGCTGATAAAAACGTGAAATCGGAACTGGATTGGCAATTATACCTTTTGCAACGCAGATATTTAGACTATCAGGTCAATGTAGGCAATAGAATGATTGAAGTGTTGGCCAGTGAGAATGAGGTACAACGTAAACAGGCTGTAGATCTGTCTCATTCTAAGACTCGCTTTCAGGATATGATTGATCATCTATTTAGCTATACACGAAAAACAATCGATAGGAAGCGTAATGATATTGTTTTTCACCAGGACGGAGAATTGCTGCTCCCTTATAAGTTGTCTTCAGGAGAGAAACAGATGCTTGTGATTCTGTTAACGACTTTGGTACAAGATAATTGTCATTGCGTGCTTTTCATGGATGAGCCCGAGGCTTCATTACATATTGAATGGCAGCAGAAATTAGTGGCAATGGTTCGTGAATTGAATCCGAACGTGCAGATTATTTTAAGCACCCATTCTCCCGCTGTAATTATGGAGGGGTGGTTGGACACCGTGACTGAAGTAAGTGATATTTCGACGCCGATATCTAATTAATGAAATGATATGGCTAAAACTTTAATTGAAAATCTGAATTCATCCTATTTCACTGCAGCACATCAGTTGTATTCTAAAAAGACACGTCATAAAATAGTAGCTTATGTAGAAAGCTATGATGATATCGCTTTTTGGCGAATGTTACTCGAGGATTTTGAAACGGATGAGTATTATTTTGAGGTGATGCTTCCGTCCTCCACATCATTGTCAAAAGGTAAAAAGATGGTGTTGATGAATACGTTGAATGTAGATGAGCTTGGTAAGAGCCTTATCGCATGTGTTGATAGTGACTATGATTTCTTACTTCAAGGAGCGACATCTACTTCTCGTAAAATAAACGATAATAAATATATCTTTCAGACGTATGCTTATGCTATCGAGAATTATCATTGTTATGCCGATGGACTCCATGAAGTGTGTGTGCAATCTACATTAAATGATAAGCGTTTGTTCGATTTTAATGACTTTATGAAGCGTTATTCGCAGATAGCTTATTCTCTTT
This sequence comes from uncultured Bacteroides sp., assembly GCF_963677715.1. Taxonomy (NCBI): domain Bacteria; kingdom Pseudomonadati; phylum Bacteroidota; class Bacteroidia; order Bacteroidales; family Bacteroidaceae; genus Bacteroides; species uncultured Bacteroides sp. The sequence goes on along the minus strand of NZ_OY782495.1, from coordinate 1,442,285 downwards.
TTTTATGGTCTGTGTGGTTCTCTCGCCTGCATGATACTCATACATTTCCTATGAATGATTTTAATTCGTATGTAAGAGTCCGAAACTTGGATATTAGGCATCCGGAACAATCCTTGGAAAGAATGAAGAAAGACGTTTTGGCAAAACTGGCTCAATTAAAAGCCGGCTTTCCCCAATATGTTGATTCTGTTGATTCTTTGGCAGTGGAATTGAAGCAATTGGGACTAGTTCCTGAAACCACTTATCTTTATATTCAGGGGCATCATATCATGGATGATGTGGTAATGAAGTTACTGACTCCGGTTTGTTCCGTTTTGAGAAGAGAACGCGAACAAGAGATTAAAAACTTGGCTTTGCATGAAGAGCAATATCAGAATGAACTAACCAGTTATGAAAATAGTCAGATAGGCGTAGAAGTTATGCTTAGAAGAAATAATGGTTATAAGGATCTTTATCTTTATAGATGGCTACAAGATGATGTGAGGGAATTTATGAAGGGTAAATGATTTGTTTTTATAGTTGATAATAATTCAATGATGATAATAGAAGATTTTTTTAAGAATGATCAAATAGTGGATAATATAAATGAGATTTTGGTGTCTTTAGGATTGAGCCACTCTTTGGCGGACGGTATAGATCAATATCTTGCAGTAGCGATACTGATTGGATTGGCTTTTTTAGCTGATTTGATTTGTCGCGGTATTCTTTTGCATTTTGTGAGTAAATTGGTCAAGCATACTAAAGCAACGTGGGACGATATTATTTTTGATCGCAAAGTGATGATTAATCTTAGTCGTATGGTTGCGCCGATACTTATTTATCTTTTATTACCGGTCGTTTTTCCACGCGAGCCAGAGGCCGTTACTTTACTTAACCGTTTTTGTCTGGTTTATATTATAGCTGTTTTTTTTCGTTTTGTAAGCGTTTTTCTTACTGCTGTTTACCATGTTTATAGTGAAAAAGATCAATTTCGCGACCGTCCTCTAAAAGGTCTTTTGCAGACAGTGCAGGTTATCCTTGTTCTTATAGGAGGTATTGCAATTGTTAGCATACTAATAAATAAATCTCCGACTGTATTGCTGACAGGATTGGGTGCTTCGGCCGCTATCATCATATTGGTCTTTAAAGACAGTATCATGGGGTTTGTATCGGGCATTCAATTGTCTGCTAATAATATGTTACGTGTGGGTGATTGGATTGTAATGTCAAAGTATGGAGCCGACGGTACGGTCATTGAAGTAACTCTGAATACAGTAAAAGTGCGCAACTGGGACAATACTATAACGACTATTCCTCCTTATGCTTTGGTGAGCGATTCCTTCCAAAATTGGCGGGGTATGCAGGAGTCAGGAGGGCGGCGTATCAAACGGTCAATCAATATCGATATGAATAGCGTGAAGTTTTGTACTCCTGAAATGTTAGATCAGTATCGTAAGATTCATTTATTGAAAGAATATGTAGAAGAAACAGAGAAAATGGTTAGTGAGTATAATAAGTTATGGAATGTGGATAATTCCATTTTGGTAAATGGCCGTAGACAGTCTAATCTTGGGATCTTTCGAGCGTATTTGAACAATTATTTGAAGAATCTGCCTGAAGTAAACAAAGAAATGACTTGTATGGTCCGTCATTTACAGCCCACGGAACAAGGAATACCTATAGAACTGTATTTCTTTTCTTCTGTTACAGACTGGGTTGCTTATGAAAATATACAGGCTGACATTCTTGATCATGTTTTAGCCATTATTCCGACTTTTGGGCTAAGAGTGTTCCAAAATCCTACGGGTAGTGATTTTAGAGAGCTAAGGGGTTGAAAAAAAGAGCATTAACTTTCTGCCTTTATAAATTAAAGTATTACATTTGTAATTATAATGCTTTTTTAGCCTAAAACACATGAATGTAACGCCTGGTCATATTATTCGTGAGATAACTCCGTTATCTGATAAAGATTGTTTTTACATTGCCGAACGTTATAAAACAGAATTTACCTATCCTATACACAGTCATGCGGAATTTGAACTTAACTTCACCGAGAAAGCGGCAGGAGTGAGGCGTATTGTGGGGGATTCTGTAGAAATTATCGGCGATTATGATTTAGTTCTTATAACCGGAAAGGATTTAGAACATGTGTGGGAACAGTATAACTGTTGCTCAAAAGAAATTCGTGAAATCACTATCCAATTTTCTTCGGACTTGTTTTTTAAAAGCTTTATCAATAAAAATCAATTCGATTCTATAAGAGAAATGCTTGAACGTGCCCAGAAAGGTCTTTGCTTTCCAATGTCGGCCATTCTTAAAGTGTATGGCATGTTGGATACATTGGCTTCGGAAAAGCAGGGCTTTTATGCTGTGGTAAAGTTCCTTACTATTCTGTATGAGCTGTCTTTGTATAGTGATAAGTCTTATACGTTGTCAAGCTCTTCATTTGCTAAAATAGGGATACACTCTGATAGCCGTAGAGTTCAAAAGGTTCAGGAATATATTAACAACCATTATAAAGAGGAAATACGTTTGAAGCTATTGGCGGACATGGTAGGTATGACGTCGGTTTCTTTCAGCCGTTTTTTTAAACTTCGCACAGGCAAAAATCTTTCTGATTATATCATTGATATTCGTCTGGGTTTTGCTGCCCGTTTATTAGTCGATTCCACCATGTCTGTGGCTGAGATCTGTTATGAATGTGGTTTCAATAATCTTTCTAACTTTAACCGGATTTTTAAAAAGAAGAAAGAATGCTCTCCGAAAGAATTCAGGGAAAACTACAGAAAGAAAAAGAAGCTTATTTGAAATCTTGAATTTAAAACATTCTCCGAGGACTTCTTTTTTGATCATCTTTTCCCTATAAATACAGTAAGCTGTATCTGTAGGGAAGAGACGATATCGCTAATTCATCTTTTGAGAACTATGCTGTAATAGCATTGATCTTTTCGAGTTCTTCTGTTGAGAAAGAGCAATTCTCGATAGCTTTCAAGTTGTCTTTTAACTGATTTACCGAACTAGCTCCTATAATGACCGAAGTAACCAGATCGTCTTTCAATACCCAAGCCAGAGCCATTTCTGCTAAGGTTTGTCCGCGTTGTTCTGCTATTTTATTTAAAGCCTTGATTTTTCTCAACACATCATCTGTTAGTTGTTCTTTTTTTAAGAATCCACCGCGAGCTATTCTCGAATCTTGAGGAATACCATTCAGATACCGGTTTGTTAGTAACCCCTGTGCCAAAGGAGAGAAAGCAATGAACCCGCTTCCGTTGGCTTTAGCTTGCTGTAGAATACCCTCTTCTTCCGGTTCACGATTGAAAATGTTGTATCGCCCCTGATACAGTAAGCAATGAACATCTCTTTCTTTTAGATATTTATAAGCAAATTCTGCAGCTTCTTTTGGGTATTTGGAGATCCCAATGTAGAGTGCTTTCCCCTGACGAACAATGTCTACCAATGCCTGAAGAGTCTCTTCTAGTGGAGTCACGGGATCGTAGCGATGAGAATAGAAAATATCAACGTATTCTAAATTCATACGTTTCAGGCTCTGGTTCAGACTACTCATCAGATATTTACGAGAACCCCATTCACCATACGGCCCTTGCCACATTTCATGTCCGGCTTTCGTTGAAATAAAAAGTTCATCCCGATAAGGAAGGAATGATTTCTTCATAATCTCGCCAAAGGTCTCTTCTGCGGAGCCATAAGAAGGGCCGTAATTATTTGCCAGATCAAAATGAGTGATGCCGTTATCAAAAGCATAATGAGCCATTTCTATGCTATTTTCGAAAGTGTCTACACTACCGAAATTATGCCATAATCCTAATGATACTTCAGGAAGTAGGATTCCGCTTTTGCCACATCTGCGGAACTTCATTCCGCAACTATATCGTTCTTTGTTGGGTGAAAAAATGGGATTGATCATATTTCTATGTTATTAGGTTAAGTGATACTGATACAAAGATATAATTTATATATCTAATACATATGTTATTAAAACCAATATATATGATTTTTTATAATACAAAGCTCAATTAGTACTATGAATAGATAAAATAATACTGTATAGTTTGATGAAACAATATTAGTTTTGTATTTAAACAAAAGATCTGATAATATGGTAAGACAAATTTTTCTATTCATCTTTTTTGCAATCTTTTATTTGGGATGTTCAGCCAAGCAGGCAAAAGAAAATTCCTCTTTTGTTCGCATTGAAAACGGACAATTTTTATGGAATGATAAACCTTATTATTATGTTGGTGCTAATTTCTGGTATGGTGCTATTTTGGCTTCTGAAGGTGAAGGAGGCAACAGAGAACGTCTACATAAAGAGCTGGATTATCTTAAAAGTATAGGCGTTAGTAATCTTCGTGTTTTGGTGGGTTCGGATAGCACGAAGGTTTTGTTTGCTAACTATATAAGAGATATAATAATTATTGGTTGCTCGAGTGCAAAGGGTAGTCGTTGGATACAAAAAAGCAGATATATGCTTTGGGTTTCGCCATTTGTGGGTTGAGTGAATACTGTCGTGACATTGGCGATGCCGAAGCGCTGACGTACATCCATTTGTTTGAAAACATCGAGCAACATAGCTTCGTTTGGAACCTTATATAAATATTTACGATGCGTGGAAGAAGAAACACCTGTAGGCGCAATAGTGCACTTTGTGAGTTTTTTATCAGACAAAATACTGAATCAGGGAACTGGACATCTGAAGCTCTTTTCCAATGATGACTGGGCGAACAAGTATTGCATCATCTCTTACGGGCATGACATCGAAATATTCTGGTTCATTCATGGAGCCGCCTTGGTATTGGATGATAAGACTGTGCTTCTTTTTATGAAACACATTGCTGCTGCCGTCGATGAGAGGCTAACATTCGAATGCGGCATGATTTATGAAACTTTTCTTGACCGCTATACAATACTGATGCCGACTGTCATTGGTAGATATAAGCAAAAAATGTGGTGAGGCACGTTAACCTTTGCCAACACTTTGGCGATGCGATTGCCTTGCAGAAAGCTTTCCGCTATTGGAAATTTATTAAGAAGCATCTGATAGACCGCAAGAATGGTGAATAGTATTGGAGCGTGTGTGTCGACGGCGCGGTGAACACCGACGGTGATAAGGCCAGTTTCTGGAAGTGTCCGTACCACAACGGGTGCATGTTACATAGAGATTATGGAGTGTTTCCTTTAAGTTCTCATAGTTTTTTAGTAAAAGTACGAAAAGTATCAATAATGAATAAAATTATACTTGTTTTGTGTTATAAAGTATGCCTATTTTTGCTTCACAACATAATGGTTGTATAACTTTAAATTTAATATTTATGAAAAAAACATGTACTAATCAAGGGAAATGGTTGCTTGCCACTCTGTTTCCATTAGGGTATCTGCTCCTCTTTATGGTAATATCTGCTCCTCTTTGTGCCCAGAACATAACTGTTTCGGGAGTTGTGACGGACAGTAATAAAGATGCTGCTATCGGTGCGAATGTGCTGTTAAAAGGAACATCAACAGGTACGATTGTTGATTTGAGCGGAAAATACCAGCTGACTGTTCCGCAGAACGGCATATTGGTTTTCTCTTCTGTGGGATTTGTAACCCGAGAGGTTGCTGTAAACAACCGCCGTACTATCAATGTCACTTTAGCGGATGATGTTAAGCTGATTGATGAAGTAGTAGTGGTGGGCTACGGTACGGTGAAGAAATCGGACTTGACAGGTTCGGTTGGTAAAGTCACCACCACCGAACTGACCCAGCTTTCTACTACCGATGTAGGTCAGGCCATAGCTGGACGTGTGGCTGGTGTGGATGTGATCAGTAATTCAGGCGCACCGGGAGCAGGCACCAAGATCCGTGTCCGCGGTTATGGAACTATCAATTCCTCTGACCCACTCTATGTTGTGGACGGATTCCCCGTATCGGATATCGACTATTTGTCGACTCAAGACATCGAGAGCCTTGAAATATTGAAGGATGCTTCGGCAACGGCTATCTACGGTTCGCGTGGAGCCAACGGAGTTGTTCTTATCAAGACAAAAGGAGGACACTTCAACACCAAAACCTCTATCAATGCCACGGTCTACGCCAGCATGTCGAAAATGTATAAAGATGTGAATTTGTTGAACGCTTGGGAATTTGCCACGTTGAAGAAAGAACTTGCTGTCAATAGCGGCACTACGCTGAGTGACCGTGATGAGGCAATGTTCGATTACGTCATTGACCATAAATACGAAGGCACCGACTGGACGGACGAAGTATCGCGCATCGGTTATGCAAAGAACTATAATCTGGATATTTCCGGAGGTACTGACCGCCAGACCTACAGTGTAGGGGCTACTTATTCCACACAGCAAGGTACATTGAAGTACAATGCCATGGACATTATTACTGGGCGTGTCAATAATACTTATAAACTGCCTTTGGGACTAACATTAGGAATTAATGTAATTTATTCGCGCCGTGTATCGAAAGGTGGGAATGGCGACGGCAACTATTTCGGGTCCATCTGGCCTTCTGTTATGCGGGCAGACCCCATTATCCCGGCATGGGACGAATATACCAACAATTGGGGTGAGGTACTATTCAGTGATCCTTCTTACGATCCTGCACGCTCCATTTATCTGAATTCGGATAAATGGTCGGACAGTAGCAGCGACATGCTTATAGGTAATTTTTCCTTGCAGATGGACGACATTGCCAATGTCAAAGGTTTGGCATTCCGTACGCAATACGGCGTGCGTGCCAATTATAGCTCAACGAAAAAATATACACCAGTATGGTACGTTTCGTCCAATCAGAGCAATTCAAACAGTTCGTTGTCCGTAGGGCGCAACAATTTTGCTTCGTGGTTATGGAACGGTTATTTGATGTATAATAAGATGTTCGGGCAGCACAGTGTGAACTCTACATTGGGTGCTGAGGCACAAGACTTCCGCTACACTATTTTGAGTGGTTCGGCTTCTGATGTGCCCGAAAACCCGAATTTGTGGTATATCGACAATTCGCTGACTGCCTCTTCCAAATCGGCCTCCAATTCCATGCCGTTTGTTTCCCGCATGGCATCTTTTTTCGGTCGTGTGAATTATGCGTATGCTTCCAAATATCTGTTGACCGTTACCGGACGTTATGACGGTTCCTCGAAATTTGCTGACGCAAAAAAATGGGGATTTTTCCCTTCGTTCTCCGTGGGATGGAATGCACACGAAGAAAGCTTCCTCAAAGGAAAAACGCCGTTCGATCAATTGAAACTGCGTGCCGGCTGGGGACAGGTAGGTAACGAAAACAGTGCATCGGGATTTGGTTATATCTCCCTGATGAATTCCGGTTTCAATGCCGTCATTGGCGACCTTTTACAACAGGGTCAGATACAGCAGACGTTCGCCAATTCCGAACTGGCTTGGGAAACGGCGGAACAAGTGAACTTCGGGTTGGATTTCGGTTTGCTGAATATGCGCTTGAGCGGTACCATCGACTACTTTGTTCGCACCACCAATGACATGATATTGCGTACACCTATTCCGCTCTATGCTGGTATGGGACGCGCCAACACTAATGCAGGTTCGATGCGAAACAATGGTCTGGAACTGACACTGCGCTGGAACGATCGGATCGGGAAGGATTTTTCGTATTCGATATCGGGCAATGCGTCGTTTGTCAAGAATAAGGTGCTAGCCCTTGGATCACCCGACCCTATTTACGGTGTAGGAGTAGGGCGCAAGCAAGAAAGCTTCACCCGTACGGAAGTAGGACGTGAAATGGCTTATTTTTATGGTTACAAGACAGACGGCATCTTCCAGAACTGGGACGAAATCAATAATTACAAGACACCGGATGGACAGTTGATCCAACCCAAGGCAGCGCCGGGTGATGTGAAATTTTTGAAGACCGCCAATGACGGACTGCCTCTCAATCCTGAAGACCGCACGTATCTGGGAAGTGGTATGCCCGACGCCACTTTCGGCCTCAATCTGACTGCAAATTATAAAGGCTTCGACTTGGCTCTGTTCTTGCAGTCTTCAGTGGGCAATGAACTGGCCAATGCACTTGTAATGGATATCTATTCGTCCGAATTTGGCCAGTGGAACATGTCGAAAGACATGATGAACCGTTGGCACGGTGAAGGTACCACGAATATCTATCCGCGTCTAATTGCTTCTGATCCCAACGAGAATTCACGTTTCTCCGACCGTTATGTTGAAAACGGTTCCTATCTGCGTATGAAGAACTTGCAAATCGGTTATACCCTGCCTGCTACGTTTACACAGAAGTTCAAAGTGTCACGTTTGCGCATCTACGGTTCCATAGACAATGTCTTTGTATTAACGAAGTACAGCGGCTTTGACCCCGAATTGGGCGATTATATAAGCAATCCATTGAACAATGGGGTTGATCTTGCGTCATATCCACGCCCACGTACATTCGTGTTAGGTTTTAATATATCTTTGTAACCCTTAAAATGAATAATATCATGAAGTTCAATATAGGAAAGAAAGCGCATGTATATGCCGTTTTACTGTTGTCTGTTTTTTTAGCTGCCGGTTGCAATGATTTCCTGAATGAAGTCGAGCCACAGGGGCAGGAATCAAGCACTGTGTTCATGCAGAACCAGAATAATGCAGAACTGGCCATCATCGGGCTTTACAATCTGCTGACATTCGGTAGCGGGAATGGGCCTGACGGTGACTGGGTAGATAATCATTTTGACTGCTATTTCGGCAGCATGATGTCTGACGATTCGGAGAAAGGGAGCCAGCCTAGCGATAACCCCAACGGATTGACGCAGCTCACTATGTATCAGCTCACCCCCTCTCTCCTCCTTAACAAGTTTTTTTACATACATGGATTCTGGGGCGTTTCACGGGCTAATTTCATTTTGGACAATGTGACAAACGCCAATTTCGATGAAAATATAAAGAAACGCATGTTGGGCGAAGCCCACTTCTTCCGTGCTTACTATTATTATTACTTGTTGCAGCATTATGGTGGCATGCCTATCTTTCGTTCGTCGGTTACTGCTTCTGATTTCGGTTCAGTGCCTCGTGCATCTTATACGGAGACCATGCAGTTCATTATTGACGAATTTAAAGAAGCCGAACAATTGCTCCCCAATAAGGAAGATTACGGGCCGAGCGATGCGGGGCGTGCCTCTAAAGGTGCAGCACGCGGAATGATGGCTCGCGCCATGCTGTACCGTCTGGGCACTGACCCCGAATGTTCGGATACCTGGCAGGATTTGTACGACTTGACGAATACCATTATTTCTTCGGGAAGTTATCAGTTGATGCCTAATTATGCTACGCTGTTTGAAGAGATTACAGATGGGAATTATCGCGAGGAATCGCTGTTTGAATATACTGGCAAGGACGGCTGGATGAACTCCGGCTTGGTGTTGCCTTGGTATTTTGAAGGGAACAGAGGCGTCGGAGCCGGTTGGGGTTTCAACCAGCCTACGCAGGATTTGGTGGATGCTTTCGATAAAACAGATCCGCGCTTGAGTTGTACGGTTTACGGCATAGGCTACAATAATGGAATATTGTACGGTTCACCCTCACCGTTCCCAGACAGATCGGGTCAGATGATGACCAACTATTACAATAGGAAAGCGGCGACCTATCCAGGTGCGTCCGGTATGGATGCTTTGCTGAATGGAACTTCAAAAGCTGTATTCGTCATACGTTATGCCGACGTATTGCTGATGCATGCCGAAGCGGCTTACTATCTGAATAAAGAGAGCGAAGCGCGGCAGATGGTAAACATGGTACGCACCCGTGCCCGGAACTCTTCTTATAGCCAAGGTTTCATGGTGGGCGATCCGAGAACATTTACCATGCCTGCCGCTACACCCAACGTGCCTGATATTGACGAGTCCATCACCGGGCAGGCATTACTCGAAGCAATATGGCATGAACGCCGTCTAGAACTGGGCATGGAGAATATTCGCACCTACGACCTGATCCGTACCGATAGGTTGTTTGACCGCGTGAGCAAGGTGAAAGACCAATATCGTACAGGTGGTGCAGGACCGGTCAATACGCACAATGGCGCCGATATGGAAATTCGCATAGGGGGCATCGGCAGCAATATTCAAAATTATTGTCTGAAAGTGAACATACCGGGTGTTGGTGGAGGCGAACGTTATCTTCCACTGTTAGCCATACCTGATACGGAAATCACTTACTGGAATATTGAACCTAATCAAAACAATTAACTTAATAATTAACGTTATGAAAGCAACAAAATATCTGATATATGCCGTTATGGTAGTTGCAGCACCGTTGTTAGGCGGATGCGGCAGCAATGACGAGTTTGATTTCTCTAAAAATTATGACATTCCTTGGGTAGTGTCCACAATAACGAGCGTATCTCCGCTTGAAGGTGTCCCCGGCACGAGTGTAACCATCGGAGGCGAAAATTTGGGTGCTGATTTTGTGCCGGGCACCGGCATCAAGTTTGGTACGGAGATATGCACTATTGTGTCTCAAACCGCTACGAGCGTGACGGTTACCGTTCCCAACCTTGCTTCTGCAGAAGCGGTAGAGATTTCTGTGACGAACTTGCATAACCGTAAATTTGTCTTCGAGAGCAAATTCACGCCTGTACTGGAATAAACGAACATTTAAAAATAAACACAGATGAGAAAAAAATATATAAGCATCTTGTTCATGCTGTTTGCCGTCGGATTGTCGGCACAGACATGGCAACCGGCCGACCCCGAGGCGTCTCCGGAGGCCAAGCAACTCTTTGCACGGTTGCTCAACATTCAGTCTAAAGGAATCATGTACGGCCATCAGGACGACCTCATGACCGGACATACGCATTGGTTCGAGCCTGATCGTTCGGACACCAAGGAAACCGTAGGCGACTATTCCGCCGTGGCCGGTTTTGAACTCGGTGAAGTAGAATTGGGTGGCAAGTTCAGTCTCGACTCTGTCTCTTTCTTCAACATTGCCGACCGCGTACGCTGGTTTTACAAGCAAGGCGGCATCATCACCGTCAGCTGGCATTGCGTCAACCCGATCACTTCGCAATGGCCGGGCATCAAGGAACCGAACGGAGCTGGTTCCGCCTGGGAAGTGGAAATGCTCTCCGCTAAAGATCTAAACGCCGTAAAGAGCGTATTGCCCGGAGGATGCAACCATGCCATGTTCAACCAGTGGCTGGAACGGCTGGCCAGGAACTTCCTGATGTGGCGCGACGAGAAAGGGGCACTCATCCCATTCATCTTTCGCCCCTATCACGAACATTCAGGCAATTTTTTCTGGTGGGGAACCGAGCGTTGCTATGCCGAAGAATATGCCGCACTCTGGCGTTATACGGTGAATTACTTGCGTAGTAAAGGGTTGCATAACATCCTTTACGCATACAATACGGACAAAGTCTTCTCTGCCGAAGAATATTTGAGCGGATATCCCGGTGACAGTTATATCGACCTTATTTCCTTTGACTGGTACGGACAAGGTGAGGAATTTAACAAGAACGTGGACAAGGCATTAACGTTCACTACTCAGATTGCGGAAAAGAAACACAAACTGCATGCATTGAGCGAATGTGGACCTATTAGTGCGGATCTGCAGGAGATACTTGCCAAATATAAGTCATCGTATTTGCTCACTTGGCGTCATGCTCCGGCCCGCGGAGGGATGGTCTTTACTCCGCCCACTGCAGAGCAACTTGCAAAAATGCCAGCCGATGCCCGTGCGGCTTACGAAAACTGGTTGAAACAGCCGAAGCATGAAGATCTTCTGAAGATAATGAAGGCTGATAAGCATTATCTATTCTTGAAAGACATCCAGAATATTAAATAAACCTGTATTTACATGAAAATAGAAAAAATGCTTGTATTTGCTGCATCCGGCCTCTTGCTGGCCGGGTGCGGCGCGTCTGGAAAATATTCGCGCGGTTTGGGCGTTTATCCCGGAAATCCCGATGAAACGTTTACACCGGAGTTGGTGGGGGACAATGACACGTATCGGAACGTGGCAGCCCTTAAATCCGCTTATCACTCGTCGAGCTACGATTATAACCTTACGGCACAATTGGTGACAGACGGTATCGTTAGCAGTGAAGCACCCGCTACTATTAATGTGTCTACCCAAAACGGTGACTTGCAAAAGAACGAACGCGAATGGTTGTTCGACGGCAAGACTGACTCCAAGTACATCGTTGAAGGTGACGACATTTATCTGCAATTTGACTTTAACAACATGGAGTTAGATGCAGACAAGATCGTGTTGCGCGGTGACGTGGTAGTCGATGATCGAAAACCCAAGGGTTATGAAATGGCGGTATTCGCATCTGCCGACGGCAAGAATTGGGAAAAACTGGACGCAGTGAAAGGCAACGGCTATGCCGGAGCGGATCTCCCGTCCATGCGGGGCTTTTTTGCTCTTCCTGTCGGTGCCAAAGCACCAAAGGCGGAACCGAATCCCTCACCTGTGGTGTTCAAATACGATTACAAGCCCGCTCCCGCCGATGCCCCTTCCTCGATGTCATTTGGCAATATGCGCATAGGTCGTCCCATCGTTTATGAAGTGGCATTGAAAGATTCCAAAGCTTATAAATCGTATAAGTTTGTGTTCAAGATGGCGGCTGCCAAGGATTGGGCGTTCAATACGCTGGACTTCTACAAAAACGGTGAATTGCTGTCTGTGCTTCCGTCCACTCGTTTCAACAGCGTATGGGAGAGTGCAACCGCAGGAGAAGAATGGCTGTATGTAGATTTAGGTGCACCTGCCAAGTATGACAAAATCAATCTTTATTGGATTAACAAAGCTGTGAAAGGCACGGTGCAGTCGTCTGACGATGCGCAGACTTGGACTAACATAGCTTCTTTGCCCGGAGGAACCGGTAAAGAGGATGTTATAATTCTCGACAAGGAGGTGAAGAGCCGTTACGTCCGCTTGCTGTTGACTGAATCTGAATCGGGTCGGCCTTATCAATTGAGCGAGTTGGAAGTATTCGGCAAAGGGGGATTGGTGGTACGTCCGAAGCAGGCACCTGCCGAAGCGGACAATCGGCAATTCCTGAGCGGCGGCAATTGGAAATTGCAACGTGCATCGTTGGTGAACGGCACAGGTGAAGCTATCTCTATGCCCAGTTATAAGGATGAGAGTTGGATACCTGCTACAGTGCCCGGTACGGTGCTGGCAAGCTACATCAATATAGGTGCAGTGCCCGACCCAAACTTTGCTGATAACCAGTTGCAAATTTCCGAATCGTTTTTTCTCTCCGATTTCTGGTATCGCAACGAGTTCACTGTCGCCAATCCAGCTAAGTACGTATTCCTTAATTTCGACGGCATCAACTGGAAAGCCAATGTATTCTTGAACGGACAGCAGATAGGACGGATAGACGGTGCGTTCATGCGCGGCAAGTTTGATGTGTCCAAACAGATTCTGAAAGGCAAAAATGTGATAGCCGTACAAATCATTAAGAATGTTCATTCCGGTGCGATCAAGGAGCAGACGGCTTACAGCACCGACCAAAACGGAGGTATTCTGGGGGCGGACAATCCGACTTTCCACGCTACCATCGGCTGGGACTGGATTCCTACCGTCCGTGGACGTGACATAGGCATCTGGAACGATGTATTCCTGACATACAATGGAGATGTCACCATAGAGGATCCTTTCGTTCGCACGGAACTTCCGTTGCCCGATACTACTTCGGCTAATGTGTTTGTGGAACTAACGTTGAAAAATCATTCGGACCGTCAGGTGGATGGTGTATTAAAGGGTGCATACGGGAAAGCTGCTTTTGAACAGGCTGTCAGCTTGGCCGCAGGTGAAGAACGGCTGTTGAAGCTTGACGCCGCCGGTACACCGGCACTTCATTTGGAGCATCCGAAGCTTTGGTGGCCGAAAGGTTATGGAGAACAATATCTGTATGATGTCAGCTTCAGTTTTGAGGTGGACGGCAAGGTGACGGACAAGACGGTCTTCAAGTCGGGCGTGCGCCAGATGACTTATGATGAAAACGTCTATAAACCGAGTGGAGGAATGTCTTTTGGCTTTTTCGGACAAAGCGAGCCGCGTCGTTTGAGCATTTATATCAATGGCCGCCGTTTCGTAGGCTTCGGCGGCAACTGGGGCTTTAGTGAATCAAACCTCAATTACCGCAAACGTGAATACGACATAGCCGTGGCCTATCATGCTGACATGAACTTTACCATGATTCGGAATTGGGTAGGGCAGATTGGTGACGAAGAATTTTATGAGGCATGCGACCGCTACGGCGTAATGGTTTGGCAGGATTTCTGGCTTGCCAACCCTATGGACGGTCCCAATCCTTACTACGTGGATATGTTCAACGCCAATGCCAAGGACTATGTGAAACGCATCCGGAACCATCCGTCTATCGCTATTTACGTGGGCCGCAACGAAGGCAATCCGCCTGCTGAAATAGATAATTATTTGCGTAAATTGATACCGCAAGAACATCCGGGACTGTACTATATATCTAACTCGGCTATGGGAATCGTGAGCGGAGGTGGGCCGTATAAGGTATTGACACCCAAATCATATTTCCAGTCTTATGGGCACGACAAGTTCCATAGCGAACGGGGTATGCCGAATGTGATGAACTACGAGAGCATGTTGCTTGCTTTCGGACCGGATAAAATCAATCCGGTTAATACGGTAGAAACGCCCAATTCGGTGTATGGCCTTCATGACTATACGTTGGGAGGGACAAGAGGGGCGTCCGCCCAAGCTACGGCAACTTTCAACGACATGATAGAAAAAGCGTTCGGCCGTCCGAAGGATGCGGAACAATTTGCGGAATGGGCGCAATGGATCAATTATGACGGCTATCGTGCCATCTTCGAGGGAAGAAGCGAGCACCGTCGCGGTATGTTGCTGTGGATGAGCCATCCGGCATGGCCTTCGATGGTATGGCAGACTTACGATTATTATTTTAACCCTACTGCCGCTTATTTCGGATGCAAGAAAGCTTGCGAACCTATCCATATCCAGTGGAATCCGTTGCGTGACGATGTAGAAGTGGTGAATTACCATGCATTCGACCACACGGGGTTGACTGCTAAAGCCCGGATCTTCAATCAAGACGGGACGTTGCAATGGGAACACGAAACGGCGTTGGATATCAAGGAAGACCAGACAGTGGCCTGCTTTCCGCTTAAGTTGCCGAAAACCCTGTCAGATACCTATTTCATCAAGCTGACTCTGACGGATAGCAAGGGACAACTGCTTTCCGAGAATTTCTATTGGAGAGGGAAAGAAGAGGGCAACTATAAGTCGCTGCTTCAGCTTCCGAAAGTGTCTGTTGACAAGAAGGTGACAGCCAAAAAGGTCGATAGGGAATGGCATCTGACAGCAATGCTGAAAAACGATACGCAGACTCCTGCGGTAATGATCCGTTTGAAAGTGACTGGCAAGAAAACGGGCAAGATGTTGCTTCCTGTATTTTACTCGGACAACTATTTCTCGCTGATGCCCGGTGAAAAAAAGGATATCAGCATTAAGCTTTCTGACTTCGACACGCAGGGCGAAGAGCCGGAGTTGGTGGTATCGGGATTCAATTTATAACCAATAAAATAAAAAAACAATGAAAAAAATGATAGTTACGATGCTTGTCGCCTTTTCGGGGGTGGCGGCAATGTGGGCGCAGGACTCGATTCCATGGTATGTAGACAGATGGGATATACATCAACCTAGTCCGAAAGCGAAAGAAATGCCGCTCGTAAAAGTGGAAGGCAATCATTTTGTCATGCCCGACGGTAATACGGTTTTGTTTCGAGGCATTGCTATATCGGACCCTGACAAAATAGCCAGGCAAGGACATTGGAACAAGGCGCATTTTGAGAAAGTAAAGGCGTTGGGCGCCAACATCGTGCGTGTCCCCATCCATCCAGTAGCTTGGCGTGAACGCACTCCCGCAGCCTATCTGAAAATGCTGGATGAGGCGGTGGACTGGTGTACCGACCTGAAGATGTACGTGATGCTCGATTGGCATACCATCGGCAATCTGGAGATGGAAATGTTTCAAGACCCGATGTACGTCACTACCAAGCAGGAAACGTTTGATTTCTGGAGGAAAATAGCCGCTCATTTTGCAGGCAATAATACTGTGGCATTCTACGAACTATTTAATGAGCCTACCACCTACGGGGGACAATTGGGTGTTTGCTCGTGGCCGGACTGGAAGAAGCTGGTAGAGAGCATGATTACCATCATTCGCTATTCCGACAAGGAAACCATTCCTGTGGTGGCCGGTTTCGATTGGGCCTACGACCTGACTCCGTTGCACAACGAGCCTATAAATGCGGCAGGCATTGCCTACTCCGTGCACCCTTATGCCAACAAAAGTCCGCAGCCATGGGCAGCTACTTGGGAGGAAAATTATGGTTTTGCCGCCAAGACCTGGCCGGTGTTTGCCACGGAGTTCAGCCACGACTCGATGGACATGCCGGAACTGATAGACTCTGCAAAGGGATTTGTACCCGGAAATTTCAAACTGAAAGACTCTGATAAAGGAATGACGAAGGGAAATCTGGTGATGAAGCCTGGCAAACCTATTGACTTTGACGGTGACCATTATGGGAACCAGATTATCGGCTATCTGGAGGGAAAAGGCATCAGCTGGTGCATCTGGGTGTTTGACCCTGACTGGGGAGGCGGAAAAATTAAGTCGTGGAACTATGAACCTACGGAAGGACTGAAATTCTTCAGCGCAGCCATGAAAGGACAATTAAAGGTGCAGAAAGTGCAAAATAAAAAATAAAAGAATAGGATGATCATGAAAAGAATCTCCTTGTTAATGTTGCTCGTGTGGCTATGCTGTGCGGTCACACGGGCACAAGAGGATACATCCCCTACATTAAGCAAGGTGTATCAAGGCGGGTGGAAGTTCTATGCCGGTAAGGGCGATGAACATTGGAAAGAGTATGTGTTTGACGACAAAGTCTGGACGGAAGTGGAAAACGGTCGGACGTTGGGCGATTACAAGCTGAAAACAGAAAACGGCTGGGGATGGTACCGCAAGCATTTGGACTTGAATGATGAAATGTATGCTGCTTCGCTTCGCAAAGGCGGCATGATATTGCATATAGACAGTCTGGTTGGCTCCGATACTCTTTACGTGAACGGAACTCAGGTTGGTTACTTCTCAATGGCTACCGTCAAGAACAACAAATATCTGGAGCGGAGATATTTTCTGCCTTCTTCGGTGTTAAAGAAAGGGGAAAATATTGTTGCCATGAAATTTTATGACGGATGGAGTTCTGCTGGCGGAGGCTTGTTGAAAGGTTCGAAGCTGACACTGTCTACCGCAGAGACTACCGATCGTTTGGAACTGAAGATTGACGTAGCTGACGATGATTATATTTTTTTTGCGCCCGATTCCATGAAGTTTACGGTGACATTGGACAACCAGAATCTTTGGAACGTGGCGGGTGATATAGTGCTTGGTGTCACCACCGACGATTACCAGCCCATGAAAACGGAACGGAAGGCTGTCAAAGCTGAGGGAGGGCAAAGTGCGGTTGCCATTTTTGAGTATGCTGCCCCTGCTCCCGGATTTTACCGTTTTACCGTGCATTTTGACTACAAAGGCAAGGCCTGCAACGAGGAACAGTTCAACTTGGGTTTTGAACCGGAAAAGATTCAGTCACCCCACGACGCCCACGCTGACTTCGAGAAGTTCTGGAAGAAGAATTTGAAGGAGCTGGTCAAAGTAAAGCCAGAGTATAAGATGACCTTGATACCGGAAGCATCGAACGGTGACTACGAAATGTATCTAGTGGAGATGAAGTCCTTTGGGAATAAAACCATCCGCGGATATTATTCCAAGCCGAAACGCAAAGGACGCTTCCCTGTACTTGTGGAATATATGGGATATGGCTCCACTCCCTATTATTCGTCTGTGGAGTGGGACGGCTTCGCCCATTACGTGCCGTCCATCCGTGGTCAGGGACTGAACCGGTTGACCAAGGAAGATGATTTTTGGATTACCATCGGGCTGCAGGATAAGGAAGGTTACTATTATCAGGGTGGGTTTTGCGATGTGGTGCGTGCCATAGATTTTGTGTGCAGCCGTCCGGAAGTGGATGCCAATAAAGTGGCTGTACGCGGAGGAAGTCAAGGGGGGGCACTGTCGTTCGTGGCAGCGGCATTAGACAAACGAGTCAAGGTTGCTGCTCCGAGCATTCCGTTCTTGTCCGACTACCGCGACTATTTCAAGATAGCTCCGTGGCCCAAAAGCGATTTCGATAACTATAAGAAAGCGCATCCTGAAATGGATTGGGAACAGGTTTACGAGCTGCTTACTTATTTTGATATCAAAAATCTTGCTTCGTGGATCAAGTGTCCACTCATCATGAGTTTTGGCGTTCAGGACAATGTTTGTCCGCCGCATACCAACTTTGCTGCTTACAATGAGGTAAAGTCCGAGAAAGTGTGGATAGCTTGTCCTCATTCGGCTCACAACACCGATGCACGGGCTTGGGATGCCGAGCGCAAATTTATACGTGCCAAACTTGGCATTCAATGAATCATCTCTTAAAATCATACTATCATGAAAATCATTCGTTTTATTTTAGCGACCTTGGTGCTTGTTTCTGCAGCAATAGGTTTGAAAGCCCAAGGCAATCAAGAGGCTTGGGCAGGTTTGAATATCTATGCTGCGAACAATGCCAAAATAAGAGCGGAGAAGATCCCCGTCAAGGCTATATTCATGGGTAACTCCATTACACAAATGTGGGCAGGCATGCGCCCAGCGTTTTTCAAGGACAACGGCTATCTGGGACGTGGCATCGGTGGGCAGACCACTCCGCAAATGCTTTCGCGTTTCCGTATGGATGTGGTGGCATTGGCCCCGCAAGTGGTGGTCATTAACGGTGGCATCAACGACATCGCCACCAACACGGGGACGTATGATTTCGAACTTACTTTCGGGAGCATCCAGTCCATGGCGGAAATAGCCAAGGCTAACGGCATCAAGGTTATTCTTACTTCTGTGCTTCCTGCATCCATCATTCCTTGGCGGAAAGAAATCCCTGCTGTGTCGGCCAAGATTGACCAGCTAAATGCCGCCATCAAGGAATATTGTTCTAAAAATGGGTATACGTATGTGAACTATTATTCGCGTCTGGTCAGTGATGACGGCAGCAAGGGGTTGCCGAAAGAATTAACTCTAGACGGCGTTCATGTCACCGAGGCCGGATATGCAATTATGGAAGAGGTGGTGAAAGAGGCCATTGAATCATTGGTTAAAAAATAAAACATGAGAGTAATGAAAAAAATACGAATAAGCTTGATGTTGCTTGTGTCGGTGGCATTGCTAGTGTCCTGTAAGGGAGAAGTGGACAAACTCCTCGTAGAGTTGACGCTGGAAGAGAAAGTAGATTTGCTGGTTGGTGCGGAACGCCGTCAAGGCGAGGGAATGAACTCCATAGTGAGCGAAACCATGAAAATAGTGCCTGGTGCGGCCGGAACGACCCAACCTATAGAACATTTGGGTATTCCTCCCATGGTGGTGGCCGACGGACCAGCAGGATTGCGGATACAATCCGTCCGTCAGGGAGACAGCACCGTAACTTACTATTGCACTGCGTTTCCGGTAGCCACCTTGTTGTCTTCTACATGGAACACGGAACTGGTAGAAAACGTGGGCAAGGCTATGGGTAACGAGGTTCATGAATATGGCGTGGATCTTTTGCTCGGTCCCGCCATCAACATACAACGTAACCCGTTGTGCGGACGCAACTTTGAATACTATTCGGAAGACCCTTTGCTGACCGGAAAAATTGCGGCCGCCATGGTGCGTGGCATCCAATCAAATGGCGTGGGGACATCCGTGAAGCATTTTGCTGCCAACAATCAGGAAACCAATCGCGGAGGAGACGATGTCCGTATTACGCAACGTGCCTTGCGCGAAATCTATCTGAAAGGTTTTGAAATCGCAGTCCGCGAAGCACAGCCATGGACCGTCATGACATCATACAACAAGATCAACGGCGTTTACGCCTCTGAGAGCCCTGCACTGCTGACAGACATCTTGCGCGACGAGTGGGGTTTCAAGGGTGCAGTAATGACCGACTGGAACGGTGGAATCGACAATCCCGCACAAATCCATGCGGGCAACGACCTGCTTATGCCCGGCACCACCAAGCAACGTGATGCCATCCTAGAAGCCGTGAAATCAGGCAAACTCAGCGAAAAAGACGTGGATAGGGATGTACGCCGCGTGCTGGAGCTTGTCATAAAGTCGCCGCGTTTTAAGGGTTACCACTATTCCAATAAGCCCGACTTGAAAGCACATGCCAAACTCACCCGCCAGTCGGCAGCCGAAGGTATGGTGCTACTCAAGAACGAGGGTTCCGCTTTGCCGCTTGCCAAGAAGAATATTGCCCTATTTGGCATTACGTCCTATAACTTCATTTCGGGAGGAACAGGCAGCGGAGATGTAAACGAGGCATATACCATATCCTTGGAAGGTGGTCTGTCAAATGCCGGATTTCTGAACGACCCGGCTGTGCAAGCCGTCTATAAAGAGCAGATGAAGATACAGGAAGACAAATTTAACAAGACCATTGACCCGACGAATCCTTGGGCGCGGTTTATGCGTGTGCGTTACAAAGACTTCCTCCCTTCTGCCAATGTGCTGAAACAGGCCGCTGGCGAGGCGGAAGTGGCCGTGCTGACCATCGGAAGGAATTCCGGTGAGTTTTCCGACCGCAAGGTGCCCGATGATTTTGATTTCTCGGAAATGGAGCAACAGTTGGTTGCTCAAGTTTGTAGGGCGTTCCATGCGGCCGGCAAACAAGTGGTCGTTATTCTGAATATCGGCGGGGTTATCGAAACCGCTTCGTGGAAAGATGAGCCTGATGCCATCTTGCTGGCATGGCAGCCGGGGCAGGAAGGAGGTAATTCCGTGGCCGACGTGCTTTGCGGAAAGGTCAATCCTTCGGGTAAGCTGCCTTCTACGTTTCCGATCCACTACATGGACATTGCGTCATCAGCCAATTTCCCTTACGATGCCACTTATTCCGGCAGGGGTAGCTTCATGAGCGTGGCGCTGACCGAAGAGCAGGCCAAGAACCCAGTGCGCAATGTGGACTATACCTGTTATGGAGAAGACATTTATGTGGGCTACCGTTATTTTGATTCGTTTGGGAAACAAGTTTCCTATCCTTTTGGTTACGGATTGTCCTATACAAGTTTCAGTTTCAGGAAGCCTGAGGTGAAATCCACTGGCAAGGGATACGTGTTTACGGTTGACGTGACGAATACGGGAAGTGTGCCCGGAAAGGAAGTGGTGCAGCTGTATGTATCTGCTCCCGGGAATCAGTCTCTGCCGAAGCCGGTAAAAGAATTGAAGGCATTTGCCAAGACAAAACTGTTGCAGCCAGGCGAAACGCAAAGCCTGACGTTGAAAATGACGGTGTATGATCTGGCTTCGTTCGACACCGCAAACAGCCAATGGAAGACGGATACGGGTCAATATGCGGCTTTATTCGGCACATCGTCGCGCGACATTTTACAGACGGTCCTGTTTGAAGTGGACAAGGTATTCACGGAAAAAGCCCATGATGTGCTGAAGCCACAAATGAAGTTGTCTCTTATAAGATAAACATTAATACCCGATCTTTATGAAAAGAATGATACTGACCACGCTGCTGCTGGCGGCATGGTTCGGCTTGAATGCCGGAAATTATAAGAGCTTCAAGGTGGCGGTGTATGCCCGTGCCTACGAAGTGGAGAAAATGAGCAACCTGCAGTGGCTGGACTCTACGTGGAACATCATTTCGTCTCAAGTGAAGGTGGACAAGATCTATCTGGAAACATACCGCGACTTGAAAATCGTGCCGGGCGAGACGTTGGAGAAGGCCAAGAAATTCTTCAAGGAGCATGGCGTGGAGACTTACGGCGGCATCACTTATACTGTCAACGAAATGAATAATTTTGAGACGTTCAGCTACAGCAACCCCGAACACCGCAAGAAGGTGCAGGAGATAGCCGAACATGCGGCGAAATACTTCGATTTCATTATCCTCGACGATTTTTTCTTTACAAATAGTAAAACCGACAATGAAATCAAAGCTAAGGGCAGTCGTTCGTGGACGCAATATCGTGACAGCGTGTTGGCCGATGCTGGGTATAATCTGGTGGTAGCAGCCGCGAAAAGAGTGAACCCCAACGTAAAGGTCATCATCAAATATCCCAACTGGTACGATCACTTCCAAGGCTTGGGTTTCGACTTGAACCAAGGTCCGAAGATATTCGACGGCGTGTGGACGGGAACCGAAACACGCAATCCGGACGGTGCTCAGCACATTCAGCAGTATGAGGGTTATAACATCTTCCGCTATTTCGACAACATTACGCTCGGACGTAATTTCGGTGGTTGGGTGGACAGCGGCGGTATAGGCATGGGCATGGATCGGTATGTGGAGCAGTTGTGGCTGACAATGTTTGCCAAATCGCCTGAAATTGCTTTGTTCGACTATCTGCAACTTATGAGCGTACCTTTGTTAGAAACGTTCCGTACCCCTTGGCAAGATAAGTATGTAACGAGTTTCCGTTGGGACGAAATGATGCAACCCGTAAAACAGCGTGATGGCAAACTTGTGAAACCTAGGACGATAGCGCGTGCCGCGGGCTGGTCGCTCGAAAACATTGACAAGTTTGTGTATAAATTGGGCAAGCCTGTCGGAGTGGCATCCTACAAGCCATATAATTCGCTTGGCGAAGATTTTCTGCAAAACTTCTTGGGCATGATTGGAATCCCTGTTGACATGGTACCCGAATTTCCTGCCGACAAGCAAGTGGTGCTGCTCACTGCGCAGGCTGCTGCCGATAAGGATATTCTTGCCAAGATCAAAAAACAGTTGGTGAAAGGCGGCGATGTTGTCATTACCAGCGGGTTGCTGAAAGCCATTCCCGAAAAGATTGCAGAAATCAGCGAATTGAGACATGCCGGCCTTGCGCTTGTCAACGAGTTCGGGCAAGGTGGAACGACACGGGATATCTTGATACCCAAAGTGATGTACCACACCAACGATGCTTGGGAGGTAGTCAGTGCAGGTCGGCCGTTGACTAATGGCGTGAACGGTTTCCCTATGTTGTTGCGGGCCGGTTATTCCAAAGGAAATCTTTATGTTATGACCATTCCCGAAGATTTTGGTGACTTGTATGAACTGCCCGTAAACATACTGAACGCATTCCGTCGCACGCTAAACAAGGACTTGAATGTAGGCTTGGAAGCCCCTGCAAAAGTCAGTATTTTTGAGTATGACAATGGTACTTTCATTCTCGAATCCTTCCTCGACGAGGAAACGATGGCAACCATCACTGTGAGAGATGGTAAAGCCGTGCCTCAGGACCTGCTGACTGGCGAAACATTGGTGAAAGACAAAGCACCGGAAGTGCGCGGTTTCTGGATGATGCGGAACGTAAGCAACGACAGCCGGTTTACGGTGAAAATGCCGCCACATTCTTATCGGGTGTTTACTGTGAAATGAATGATTGGAAGATTAACTGTTTCTTATACTAATAGAATTATCTCGTCCTAAATAAGGTTGACTCATAATCGTTCTGTTATGAGTCAACCTTATTTAGGACGAGATAATGTTTCGGCTGCGGCATTTGATGAGACCTCTCATCAGTATGCAAATGCCGATTGGTGGACGGACGCATTTAGCCAGAGTGCCGTTCTTTCGAGAGATGAGATGCCCAGCCTGAAATAATACTATCTTTGGATAAAATTGTACTTGTTTGGTTTGCTTCTCCTCCTTACATTTGTGTCTCTATTATATATCGTATTGAAACAGATTATCAATCATGAAAAATTTCTTAATTGCAATGGCTATAACAGTCTCGGTAAGTGGTGGTTCTGCCGATAAGAAAGAACTTTATAAAGACCCTTCTGCTCCGGTAAAAGATCGGGTTGAGGATTTGATTGGCCGGATGACTCTTGAAGAGAAAGTGGGACAGATGGATCAGTTTGTCGGGCTTGAACATATTAAAGCTGCTCAGGCTTCAATGACCGTAGATCAATTAAAAAATAATACGGCCAATGCTTTCTATCCCGGTACAACTACAGATGATATTATAAAATGGACGGAGGAGGGACGAATCGGTTCTTTTCTGCATGTCCTGACCCTGAAAGAAGCCAATTATCTGCAATCATTGGCCATGAAGAGTCGCCTTCAAATTCCTATCATATTTGGTATCGACGCCATTCATGGTAATGCCAATGCACCCGATAATACAGTATACCCTACTAATATTAATCTGGCCTGTTCGTTTGATACATTGATGGCTTATAAAATTGCCCGCCAAACGGCAAAAGAGATGCGGGCAATGAACCTGCACTGGACGTTTAATCCTAACGTAGAGGTGGCCCGCGACGCCCGCTGGGGCAGAGTGGGGGAAACGTACGGCGAAGATCCTTATCTGGTCTCATTGATGGGAGCAGAGTCTGTTAAAGGTTATCAGGGTCATTTAAACAGTAATGAGGATGTTTTAGCTTGTATCAAACACTTTGTGGGCGGCAGTGAACCAATCAATGGAACAAACGGTTCACCGGCCGATTTATCGGAACGGACATTGCGTGAAGTTTTCTTTCCACCTTTTAGAGCGGGAGTAGAGGCCGGAGCTATGTCGCTGATGACTGCTCACAATGAGCTAAATGGCATCCCCTGTCATAGTAATGAATGGCTGATGCAGGATGTATTGCGCGGAGAATGGAAGTTTCCGGGATTTGTGGTAAGCGACTGGATGGATATAGAGCATATTCATGATTTACATGCCACGGCCGAAAACGAGAAAGAAGCTTATTTTCAATCTATTATGGCGGGTATGGATATGCACATGCATGGCATACACTGGAATGAGATGGTCGTTGAGCTGGTTAAAGAAGGGCGTATTCCAGAATCTCGTATCGATGAATCGGTGCGTCGCATTTTAACGGTAAAGTTCCGTCTGGGTTTATTCGAACAGCCTTTTGCCGATGAGGCTCAAAGCATGAAGATACGTCTGAGTGATGAGCATCGCAAAACGGCGTTAGAGGCTGCTCGTAACGGCATCGTATTACTTAAAAACGACGGATTGCTTCCTTTGGATGTAACGAAGTATAAAAAGGTACTGGTAACGGGCATCAACGCCAATGATATGAATATTCTGGGAGATTGGAGTGCCGTTCAAAAAGAAGAAAATGTAACCACTATACTCGAAGGGTTGCGGCAAGTGGCGCCCGATACAAAATTTAATTTTGTAGATCAGGGCTGGGATCCTCGCAACATGAATCCGGATAAAGTGGCTGAGGCTGCAACTCAGGCCAAAGATGCCGATTTGAATATTGTGGTGGCCGGTGAATATATGATGCGTTTTCGCTGGACGGAGCGCACGGACGGAGAAGACACGGATCGTTCGGACATAAACCTTGTCGGGTTACAGAATGAGCTGATTGAGAAAATTGCGGCATCCGGAAAGCCGACTATTCTGATTCTTATAAATGGTCGTCCGTTGGGTGTAGAATGGCCGGCGGAGCATCTGCCTGCTATTATAGAGGCATGGGCACCGGGCATGTACGGAGGTCAGGCTGTAGCCGAAATATTATACGGAAAAGTCAATCCGTCGGCTAAGCTGGCTATAACCATTCCCCGCAGTGTGGGGCAGTTGCAGATGATATACAATCATAAACCGTCACAATATTTTCATCCGTATGCCGTGAAACCAAGTACTCCGCTTTGGCCGTTTGGCTTTGGGCTCTCCTATACCACTTACAAGTATAGCGACCTGAAACTTTCAGCCAAAGAAATTCAAAAAGGAGAGCATCTGCAGGCTAGTGTGAAGGTTACTAATACAGGCAGTCGCAGTGGTGTTGAAATTGTACAATTGTATCTGCGTGATACGTATAGCAGCGTTACCCGTCCGGTAAAGGAATTGAAAGATTTCGCACGTGTTTCGCTAAAGGCGGGCGAAAGTAAAGTCGTTACATTTACTATTACTCCCGATAAGTTGGGTTTTTATGATAAAAACATGAAGTGGGGAATAGAGCCGGGCGAGTTTATTGTTATGATAGGCAGCTCTTCGGCCGATGATTCATTACTGAAAGAAACATTTGTTGTAAAATAAAGGCAAGTAATTATGAAAAATAAATCGGTAATTATCAGGTTGTTTTTTGCTTTAGGAATGGTTCCGCTTTATAGTCAGGCAGGGAATGCACGATCTGAAGTTTTATCGGATTCGTTGCGAACGCCCCAAACGCAAAACCTTTTAGCTAATCTGAAAAAAATGCCCGAACAAGGATTTATGTTTGGTCATCACGACGATCCGCTCTATGGCATTGGCTGGGATGGTGATGAAAACCGTAGCGATGTAAAAAGTGTTTGCGGCGATTATCCGGCAGTGATGTCCTTTGATTTGGGCCATATCGAATTGGGAGGTGATAAAAGTCTGGATAATGTTCCGTTTAACAGAATACGCAAGGAAATCATTGCTCAGTATAATCGTGGTGGAATGAGTGCATTGAGCTGGCATCTCGATAATCCGGCCACGGGGAAAGATGCCTGGGATGTAAGCGATACTACAGTAGTGGCCTCCATCGTTTCCGGCGGACTGAATCATGAGAAATTTCTCGGCTGGTTGGATGCGGTTGCCGCTTTTATAAATTCTCTTCAAACAGAAAGCGGAGTAAAAGTGCCTGTGCTTTTTCGTCCCTGGCACGAGCATACGGGCAGTTGGTTTTGGTGGGGAGAAAAAGGCTGTACGCCGGAACAATATAAAGCTCTTTGGCGGATGACGTACAATCGTTTGCAAGAAAGGAATGTACATAATGTACTCTATGCCTATTCCCCCGGATCCGGATATGCCACCTGTGCCGAATATCTTGAAAAATATCCAGGAGATGACATCATTGATTTGTTAGGCTTCGACTGTTATCAGTTTGATCGTGAGCAATATATTCAGCAAATGGATAAAGCGCTTACTATTCTCGAACAGGTAGGCCGGGCGCACAATAAACCCATTGCTATAACCGAAACGGGGTTTGAAACAATTCCCGATTCTGTTTGGTGGACGCAGACTCTTCTTCCCGTTATCAGCCGATATCCGATAAGTTATGTATTGGTGTGGCGCAATGCCCGCGAACGAAAGAATCACTATTATGCTCCTTATCCCGGGCAAGTCTCCGCTACTGATTTTGTGAGATTTTATAAAATGCCCCAAACGCTTTTCGTGAAAGATTTGAAGCATTTATATGACTAATAAATAATGATAAAAACAATCAATTATGAGTTTGTTTAAAGACAAAATGGCAAAACTGCTAACGCAAAATGAAGCTTTTCTATCCAGAAAAAATGAACCGGTTAGTGGTGGAAACGGAGTTGTTACCCGTTATAAATACCCGATAGTTACAGCTGAACACACACCTATATTCTGGAGATATGATTTAGACGAAGGAACAAATCCCTATTTGGTAGAACGTATTAGCATGAATGCCACGATGAATGCGGGAGCTATAAAGTGGAACGGGAAGTATTTGTTGGTGGTGCGTGTGGAGGGGTCTGATCGCAAATCATTTTTTGCTGTGGCCGAAAGTCCCAATGGAATCGATAATTTCCGCTTTTGGGATTATCCGATTACCATGCCCGAGGATGTGATTCCTGCCACCAACATTTATGATATGCGCCTTACGGCTCACGAAGATGGCTGGATATACGGGCTTTTTTGTGCAGAGCGTCATAATAGTAAGGCACCCGAAGGCGATCTTTCATCGGCTACTGCAACAGCTGCCATTGCTCGTACCAAAGATCTGATCAATTGGGAGCGTTTGCCGGATTTGAAGACAAAGAGTCAGCAACGCAATGTAGTGCTTCATCCGGAGTTTGTTGAAGGTAAATATGCTTTGTATACCCGTCCGCAAGATGGCTTTATTGATACAGGCAGTGGCGGAGGAATCGGTTGGGCACTGATTAATGATATTACACATGCAGAGGTAAAAGAAGAAGTCATTATCGATCATCGATATTACCATACCGTTAAGGAAGTAAAGAACGGAGAGGGGCCACATCCCATCAAAACAGCGAAAGGCTGGCTGCACCTGGCACATGGGGTGCGTGGTTGCGCTGCAGGGCTTCGCTATGTTCTCTATATGTATATGACCTCGCTGGCCGACCCTACGAAAGTCATTGCTGCTCCGGCGGGCTATCTTCTTGCTCCGCAGGGAGAAGAACGCATCGGCGATGTGTCTAATGTACTTTTTTCCAATGGCTGGATAGCCGATGAAGACGGAACAGTTTTCATCTATTATGCCTCTTCGGATACCCGCATGCACGTGGCTACTTCTACGATAGATAAATTGGTGGATTACTGCATGAATACTCCGGAAGACGGCTTGAGTTCTTCGACTTCGGTAGAGACGTTAACTAAAATGATTAAAAAGAATTTAGGGATTGTTAGGCAATTTCCCGATAAAAAATAGCAGATTTGTACATGAAAAGCAAAGATGAATATGATAAATAAAGCCGGCCTTTTTTTTGCCAACAAAGAGCGGGTGACACTGAAAGAGAAGATTGGATATGGATTTGGAGATATGGCTTCGTCTATGTTCTGGAAGTTGTTCGGTTCCTATCTCATGATTTTCTATACCGATGTGTTCGGACTTCCGGCAGCAATGGTAGGTACCATGTTTCTTATTACTCGTATCTGGGATTCCGCTTTCGACCCCATTGTCGGTATAGTGGCCGATAGAACTCATAGCCGTTGGGGGAAGTTTCGCCCGTATTTGCTCTATCTGGCAATCCCTTTTGCGCTAATTGGTATTTTTACGTTTACCACCCCTTCGCTCAGCAATACCGGAAAATTGATTTATGCTTATGTAACCTATTCACTGATGATGATGGTCTACTCCGGCATCAATGTTCCCTATGCCTCTTTACTGGGAGTGATGAGTCCCGATACGAAAGTACGCAATACCCTTTCCGCCTATCGCATGACGTTTGCTTATATAGGCAGCTTCATTGCTTTGTTGCTGTTCATGCCCATGGCCAATTTCTTCAGCGGTGGCGGTGCAACGCCTGCCGATGAACAACGGGGCTGGACGATCGCTGTTTGTGTGATAGCGGTGATGTGCGCCGTGCTGTTCTACTTTTGTTTTGCCTTTACCAAGGAACGTGTAAGGCCGATAAAAGAGACACAGAATTCCCTGAAAGAAGATTTGAAGAATTTGTTTGATAATAAACCCTGGTGGATATTGCTGGGTGCCGGAGTGGCAGCCCTTGTGTTCAATTCCATTCGCGACGGAGCAACGGTTTATTACTTTAAATATTTTGTGATTGAGACTGATTATGCAACGGTTTCTTTCTTTGGCATATCGTTTGTGTTGAGCGGATTTTATCTCGCAGTAGGGCAGGCGGCCAATATAGTAGGAGTTATTCTGGCCGCACCGGTAAGTAATCGCATCGGCAAGAAGATGACTTATATGGGAGCCATGTTCATTGCCACTGTGCTGAGCATCATCTTTTATTGGTTTGGTAAGGGCGACCTGGCGTTGATCTTTGTTTTCCAGATACTCATCAGCATCTGTGCAGGTAGTATCTTCCCCTTGCTATGGTCTATGTACGCCGATTGTGCCGACTATTCGGAACTTAAAACAGGCAATCGGGCTACCGGCCTCATCTTCTCTTCCTCTTCTATGAGTCAGAAGTTCGGCTGGGCCATTGGTAGTGCAATTACCGGCTGGTTGCTTGCTTACTATGGCTTTAAGGCCAATGTAGTGCAGAGCGAAGAAACCATTCATGGCATCAAGATGTTTCTCAGTTTCCTCCCTGCTATAGGAACCGTACTATCGGTATTCTTTATCAGCATGTATCCGCTGAGCGAAAAGAAAATGAAAGTAATTACTGAAGAGCTTGAAGCAAAAAGAAAAGAAAGATGAAAAAGATGATCTCTGTGCTTGCTTCTGAAATGGAAGAGGTACTTGCCGGCAACATTCTGCCTTATTGGATGAATAAGATGGTCGATGAAGTGAACGGGGGCTTTTATGGTCGCATCACCGGTACGGAAGAGCTGATGCCCGAGGCTGAAAAAGGAGCTATTCTGAATGCCCGTATCTTGTGGACTTACTCGGCTGCCTATCGCCTTTTGCATCGGGATGAATATCTGCAGATGGCTACCCGCGCCAAACGAACGATTATTGATTCCTTTTATGATAAAGAGTTTGGCGGCATTTACTGGTCTCTTGATTATAAGGGAGAACCACTGGATACCAAGAAGCAGATTTATGCCATTGGTTTTGCCATCTATGGATTAAGTGAATATTATCGTGCCACATCGGATACCGAAGCGCTTACTTACGCCATTCATCTGTTCGAAAGCATCGAGGCTCATAGTTTTGATGCCGATAAGAATGGCTATTGTGAGGCGCTGACCCGTGGGTGGGGCGAGATGGCGGATGTGCGACTGAGCGATAAAGATGCCAACGAGCGGAAGACGATGAATACGCATCTGCACATTCTGGAACCTTACACCAACCTTTATCGGGTTTGGAAGGATGAACGGCTGGAGAAGCAATTACGAAACCTCATTTATCTCTTTACTGATAAGATACTTAATAAAGGCAATCATCACTTGCAACTGTTCTTCAATGATGATTGGGAAAACAAGTACAACATTATCTCTTACGGGCACGACATTGAAGCATCCTGGCTCATTCATGAAGCGGCTATCGAACTGGGCGACAAAGAGTTACTTGCTACCGTTGAACCTCTTGTGCGGCAGATTGCTCATGCAGCTGCCGATGGATTTACTCCGGGTGCGGGGATGATTTACGAAAGAAATCTCGATAATGGCCACCTCGATGCCGACCGGCACTGGTGGGTGCAAGCCGAAACAGTGGTTGGTTACCTGAATCTCTATCAACACTTTGGCGATGAAGAAGCTTTGAACAAAGCCCTTGACTGCTGGAACTTTATCAAATCTCACCTTATAGACCGTGAAAACGGCGAATGGTTCTGGAGCATTCGTGCCGATGGTACCGTAAACCGTGAAGACGACAAAGCCGGCTTCTGGAAATGCCCGTACCACAACGGGCGGATGTGCATGGAAGTAATGGAACGTATATAAGCATTAACCGTTTGCGAAAGCTTACGCATGTCATTTTACGTCTGTAGGCTCATGAGCCTACAGCTGAAAACCCATGGGCCCGAAGATGAAGGCTCATGGGTTTTCAGCTGTAAACCGAGAAGTATAAACCGAAGAATCAGGTTAGTTTGTGTGTGCGATGTGCTTCCTATGGGCGTAGGAAAGCGCAAATAAACGTGTATTCGGTTGGCAAGCAAGCATCGGGTGCGGCACACTTGGGTAGTGATTTCATATAGGAAACGGCACAAGGTGGAAGATGGAAGATGATGGTGGAAGATAAATTTTTCATCTTCCACCTCTGGAATGGCCTTTAGCAAAGCTTTTCAACACTAAAGGTGGAAGATGGAAGATCAAAATGCTTTTTTTATTAAGTGGGGGGGTAGTACGTTGACCAAAATAACTCGAGATTACTCCTTCCCTAATAGCTTAGAGAATTCAAAAGAAAAATAAAAGAAAAACGGTACTGAGAAAAATGGATAGACAACATACTGAGCATTCAACTTCAGACGTCTTGGCAATGAAAAATATCCTTTTTTATTATTCATCCTTTTCATTAATTACATGTAGAGATAATCTATAGGCTCTTGTTAACATTGCGTTAACGTTAAAATAGTTCCTTCTGCCCTCTATTCTCCTTGTTTTGAAGGTGAAGTAGAGGTTTCTTTTATATAAAAATAGTAACATAAAAATAACATTGCCAGATGAAAATGATAACGTTGCGATAACATCGTTATTGAAATAAAACGAATATTTTTACTTCTAGAAATACTTTTTCCATGGTATAGATTATATTGTTTCATGAAAAATATTGTGTATGAAAAAAAAGATTCTTCTATTTTTGCTTGCACTCTTTCTTTTCTGTATAGATACAGTACAAGCTCAATTGGATATTTCAATGCGAAATACAGATCCTCAGATACCTACTTGGCAGACGTACGAGTTTATGCGTTATGGCAAAATAGGTGCTTCTCTCTATACCGGAACTGTAAATTATAGTATTCCTTTCTATACGTATAAGGATAATGATTTTGAACTTCCTATTTCCTTGGATTATGCATCTAATGGTTTTAAAGCTAATAGCCGTTCAGGACCTCTCGGGCATGATTGGATATTGAACGTAGGCGGAGTTATCACAAGAGAAATACGAGGCATTCCGGATGATGTGCCTGAATTTGTACAATCTCCCGCTTCTCCTTCTACTGGATTTGATTTGTTCGGATTCGCTCGAATTTATTCAGACTGTATGAGTGAATCCGCTATGCAGTTGCAATTTTTTATAGATCAATATAAAAGGCCGATATTTTATAATCAATTTAATTCGTCACATTATGAATTGGACCCCGACATCTATAATTTTAATTTCATGGGCTATTCCGGTTCGTTCTATCTCTGGTATGATGGGAAGATAAAGATTTTTAATGCGACAGGTGCTTCCAAGGGGGTTAAAATTCAATATAATTATTCAAGTGGTTCATTTGTCGATTCTATTATTATAACAACTCCGGATGGCTATAAATACGTTTTCATCAAGAATGAATATACCATTAGTGAAACCAATGGAGTTAAAAAGAAAACAGTTCTTACTTGGAAACTCTATACAATTAGTGCTCCCAACGAGAGGTTGATTAAACTTTACTATGGGGCTGATATGCCACAGACCCAGTATATTCCCCAAACAAATTATTATTTTATGACGTGTGCATATTCGGACGAATACAATACTATTTCTAACCATCTTGTGCTAAATACGCAATCTATATATAGTTCTCGTTTAGATAGCATAATTATAACAGGGGGCACAAAGGTTAGATTTTCTTATATAGATAGCCTTACTCAAGAAAAATATATCTCTAGTAATCAGATTAAGGCGGTGTCTGGATATACCGGATTAGTGAAAAAAATAACTATTGTACGAAATGATACACTGATTAAAGAATGTGCTCTCTTCTATAAATATCCCACATTACTTTCATCGGGAGCAGTTGGTAACAAGACTCCGTTTTTAGGTTCAGCTCAAATAAGTGGGGAAGGGAGCTACGCTTTTAATTATTATGGCTTGACAAATCGTTATTTTCCTTATTTAGGATCTTTTAGTTTTGATCATTGGGGATATTATAATGGAAAGAATGATGCTCTAAGTCCTATTGATATGACTAATTATTTGAGTAATGATTCTGAATATAATGAAACTTTAAGTACCACCATAAAGAATCCGGATGCTAACTTCTCCATAATTGGTATGCTTGAGCGTATATCATATCCTACAGGTGGATTTAGCGAATTATATTATGAGCCGCATACTTATTCGGCAAAGGTAGTCCGAAATTCCCAGAATGCCTTCAAGCCAATATTAACCCAAACCGGTAACGAGGTTACGGGAGGAATAAGAATTAATAAAGTGGTCAATTATGATTCTTCCGGTATAAAGAGCGATTCACTGTCTTATATTTATGTTGGAAGTAATGGCTTAAGCAGCGGAATACAAATCAATGCTCCAAGATATGGTGTGAAATATAGTGCTTTTGACAATCAAAACGTAGAGAAATATGTTGATTACTATTCTTCAAGCAATAATATTTATGATTATACTGGTACACATATAGAATATTCTTGCGTGAAAGAAAAGAAAAGTGATAATAGTTATATTGACTATTATTTCACGAACAGCCTCAATTATCCGGATACACTCTATGAAGCGTCCAACCTGATTCCTGTCCCCAGCTATATGAGCAATTCCAATCTTTATACATATGCGTATTTTACAGTTAACAGTTATCCTCAGAGTCTAGCTAATATATTGACTCCCATAACATCTTATCAGCATAAACGTGGACACTTATGGCATAAAGAGACACGGGATGTCAATGGTCTTTTATTGAAAGATGAAATTACCTATTATGAATTTCCTGTTGTTTCTCAAGTGTATACTCCTAAGGTGGTTGGTGAAGCATATATGTCTTCATGTTTTAAAGCTGTAGATCATCAAATAGCGAGTACATCTGTCAGCGATTATGAAGTCACTCATCAAATCAATAAAAGGACTTCTTTTGTTTACAATTCGAAAGGACAAACTACAAGCACGCGGTCAACGACAAGCGTGGGAGATAGCTTGATAACCCAATATGCTTATGTTACAGATCTGAGTCCTGCGCCAATCAGCGGCATATATAAAAATATGCTGGATAATAATGTGATCAACTATCCGATTCAAGAAAAAGTGTATTTGAAGAAAGGAGGTACCTTGAAACAAATTTCCTCCAAAAGGTATACGTATATTAATCCGAACGCGGGTAACCTATGCTTGGTTCGTCCATCTATGATTGAGAACTGGAATCAGGATGATACATGGACAGTAGCTCTCAAATATAATGTTTATGATAGCATGGGTAATGTTTTGGAGACAGAAGACAGTAAAGGCAGTCATACGGCCTTCCTTTGGAGCTATGGCGGACAATATCTTATAACAAAAGTGGAAAATGCCACTTATAGTGCCGCTAATACGGCTCTTTCTTCAGTCGGGTTAGTTTCGGGAAGTGCTTTATCTAGCATGTCAGCTCCCGATGCTGCCGTAATAAATAAGCTGAGACAACTGGATTCAAATCTACCTGCTTCATCTGTTTATATTTATAAATATAGTCCTCTTGTCGGGCTACTCGAAAATGTAGCTCCCAACGGACTCTCCTCCTACTTTGATTATGATGGTTGGGGAAGATTGAAGAGCATTGAAGATAGTAATCATAAACAGACGAATCTATATAAATATAATCTCTCTACAATGAAACCGTTGACAGCCGGTTTTTCCTCATCTTCAAGTTATGTTGTAGGAACTACTAACTCCTTCACTGCTTCGGCCAGTGGTGGAAGTGGAAACTATGAATATTTATGGACGCTTAAGAATGCAGCCGGCAATGTGCTTTATAATAGTACCACGAGTCCTTCGACAGTCTCTATTACTTTTAGCCAACTCGGTACAATGTCTTTAACATGCAAGGTAATAGATACAGTTACTCAGGAGGAGGTTGATTGTGTGAAAACATTTACAGTAACTACTGCCCCGATCCAATTTACCAATGTGAGTGAAACCCACGACGTATCTTCGGGATATCATTATATTGAAGGTTACATTACTTGTACAGAGGCGACTACTATTGAATTTTATTTAGATTGTAGGGCTCCACAAAGTAAGCTTTATATTGGCAACAGCAGTTACTCTTTTACGGGTCATAAGGTAGAATCATTGACGAAAACTTTATCTGCAGGTTCTACCTTAGTGAAGATTGTGATCACGAATGCTGTTGCTGAAGTAGAGGCGAGTCTTTGCATTTCTTCTGCTACTCAACCTATCGGCTCGAATTCATGTTTGTACCTCTATTCTGACTAGTCGTATCTATTCATCATAAAATTAAAATCAAGTAATTATGAAAGCAACATACTATACCAGAATATTATTAATATTGTCACTTCTTAGCGTCTCGACAATCGGCCGGGTTTATTCCCAATCCAGCGGTCAGAACTACATCCAGACTCGTACGTATACCAATGATTCCGGAACCACTTATCTGGATGCCATCCAGTATTACGACGGTTTGGGTCGCCCATTTCAAACGGTACAGCGAGGTATTACCCCGAATGGTTCCGATTTGGCCGATTATCAGGAATATGACGGTGTCGGACGTGAATCGAGCAAGTGGCTTCCGGTGGTTTTGCAGAATAACAATGGCGCTTTCGCCAGTCTGAGCACGATCAAGAGCAACATAAACGCTAGTTATCCGGGAGAAGCCAAACCTTATAGTGTTCCAGTTTATGAAGCTTCTCCGCTAAATAGGGTTTTGGAGCAATATGGTCCGGGCCAGGCTTGGCAAAACAATTCTCGGAGTGCGAAAACAGCTTATCTGGCCAATATGGCCGATAACGACACGCTTAACTGCGTCTACTACAAGGTGGCAGATACTTCGAACTCTACCGATACGCTGGTAAGTATCATACGATCCGGTAACTATGAAACGGCCCAGTTATATGTTACCCGCAGCACGGACCAAGACGGGAACGCTTCCTTCGAGTTTAAGGATAAACTGGGGCAGGTGGTGCTCACCCGACAAATCGTTCGCAGCGGGAGTACCAAAATAATGTATGATACCTATTACATTTATGACGATTATGGCAATCTGGCTGCGGTACTTCCTCCTCTGGCCTCTGATAATATGAAAAGCGGCACTTCGTGGACGAACGCCAACTCGGCGCTTCTGCGAAACTACGCCTACCTGTATCGTTACGATAGCCGTAACCGCTGCATACAGAAACGGCTTCCCGGCACAAGCTGGACTTACTACGTGTATGATAAAGGCGACCGCCTGATCTTCTCTCAGGACGGAGCGCAACGCGCACAAGGCAAATGGCTGTTTTCTATACCCGACGCCTTTGGCAGAACTGTGCTTACGGGAGTTTGTAGCTCCACGGGTAGCAAGACGATATCCGTGGGGGCTTTCGAGGCTAATATACTGAAAGGGATATTTGCCACCACCGGCACTTACAACGGCTATAATCTGCAACTGGACGGCTCCACGCTCACCCTGACGGGTGCCACGGTAGGTACCGCTTCCTATTACGACAATTATAACTTTCTTCAGTTGAGTGGCTTTTCGACTCTGGCCTACGATTCTTCGGCCCAAACGAGTTATGGCGGCAGATACACGGGAGGCTATCAGGGCATGCTTACGGGCAGTTATACCGCTCAGGCTCCCGGAAGCACTGCTTCTGTGTCCCTTTGTTCCGCTTTCTATTATGACGACCGTAATCGTATCATTCAATCGGCAAGTACCAATCATCTGGGAGGTAAAGAGACGGAGTGCGTATTCTATACTTTTACCGGCCAACCCCTGCGTAAGAAACATATCCATACGGCCACAGGTCAAACCACCCAGACAGAACTCTACACCTACACGTACGACCATGCAGGCAGATTGCTCACCACAAAGCACAAATTGAATACGGCAGCGGAAGTAATTCTTGCCGAAAACACGTATGACGAACTGGGAAGGCTG
This sequence comes from uncultured Bacteroides sp., assembly GCF_963677715.1. Lineage (NCBI taxonomy): Bacteria > Pseudomonadati > Bacteroidota > Bacteroidia > Bacteroidales > Bacteroidaceae > Bacteroides > uncultured Bacteroides sp. The sequence continues at coordinate 1,405,156 of NZ_OY782495.1, read as the reverse complement.
AAGACAAGCAAGAATAATAATCAATCCAACCTGGCCACGACGTACACTTACAACGTTCGTTCGTGGATGAAATCTTCCGCCTCCCCACTTTTCAGCCAGACGTTGTATTATAACGATTCTTACGGAAACAATACTCCGAGCTACAATGGTAACATCTCTGCGATGAGCTGGACCACAAGCGGTGATAAAACAAGAGGTTACAACTTCGCTTATGATAACCTCTCCCGATTAACGGCAGCCGGTTATCTGGAAGGAGGAACGGCCAACGCGAGTTACGGAACTTCATATAACTACGACAAGCATGGCAACATGACGAACCTGGTTCGTAACGGCCGTACGGGAACGAGTACTTTCGGTACGGTTGATAACCTGAGCATGAGCTATGCGGGCAATCAGTTGATCAAAGCGGATGATACGGGAACAACCGTCACTTTGTCGGCATCGATGGACTTTAAGAACAACTCCACGGCAGCGAAAGAATATTTTTACGACTTAAATGGTAATTTAACGCAAGATTTAAACAAAGGAATAACCGGAATTACGTATAATTTTTTAAATTTGCCGCAGAGTGTTGTGATTAGTAACACATTGGGACAGGCAACGAATACGTACACGTATGCTGCCGACGGCCGTAAACTGAGAGCCAACATCGGCAGCAAGCAGACGGATTATGTTGGCAATGTGATCTATGAAGGCGGGGCATTGAAACGTATCCTGGTTGATGGCGGTTATATAGAAGGTGGTGCTTATTACTTCTATCTGACTGATCATTTGGGCAATAACCGTGTGGTGGCGAATGCCAGTGGAGGAATCGTTCAGACGAATCATTATTATCCGTTCGGAATGTCGTTTGCGGAAGGTGTAACTACAAGCGGGCAGCCTTACAAGTACAACGGTAAGGAACTGGATACGGAGAGGGGATTGAATTTGTATGATTACTCTGCTAGATTGATGGATCCTGCTTTGGGTAGGTTTAGTACGGTGGATCCTTCGACGGAGAAGTATTATTCTTGGTCTCCTTATGTTTATGTAGGAAATAATCCGATAATTACCACAGACCCTACGGGTATGGATTGGTATCAGGATAAATACAATAATGCTTTTTGGCGGGAAGGAAGTAACAGTATAGAAGGATATACGAATATCGGTTCGAGTTTCTCTTATGAAATAGCGGGAGGAACTTATCTGAATCAATATCAGAATACGATTGTTTCCGAATCCAATAGTCCTGTTGATGCTTTTCAGACAATTAGCAATAGTAAGAGCCTCCAAAATAATCTTTTGGGTAGTGAGAGCGACTTGTCTTCCGAATCTCAATCCAGGCTTTATAAAGGATTGATTGGCAAGGCGAATGAGGAAATAGGCATGGCAACGGGCCGGGCATTGTTAACAATAGAAGCGGTTGTTAGTGGAGCTGCTAGTTTGAATGCCGTGGGGAGATTAGGTGTTGGCTTGTTGAGTAGAGGAGCTGCTAAGGCGGGAAGCAGGGCATTTTTCTCAGGAGCGGGAACTGAGGTACGAGCTGTTGAAGCAGGCTTTCAAACATTAGGGCAAACAAGGGCAGGGCAGAATTTACAAGATTTAATAACCAGTAAAAATATTCCTTGGTCAGAAGCAGAACCGATGTGGCAAAGATTATCAGCTACATGGGCAAAAGGTGTTCCTAACGGTAGTTCTGTTCCAGTGTTTTTGAATAATCCAAGAGCTGGTGCGGTTTGGTTTCAAACTGAACTTCCGATATTGCAATCAAAAGGTATTAATTTAATTTATAAATAACTCCAAAATGAATATAGATAAGTTAGTTGATGAAGTTATTCCGCCAAGTGATTACCAGCATAGGAATGGTTTTAATAATACCCCGATAATAGATGAGTTGGCAGATAATGAGAGGCAGTTGTTAGAAAAAGTACTTATACAGAAGTTACAATTAGAAGTGGGAGGAAAAATTGATACTTTAATTGTTGAGACATTAGCTTATTTAAAATCTGTTGCGTCATTACCGATATTAAAAAAACTATTAAAAGAATGTGATGATATTAATATAAAATTGAGAATAGCTACTTCTGTATTTGAAATTAATCATGATGTTGAAATGATTGATATCGCTGTGAGTTCAGTTAAGCAGATGGATGATAAAAAAGACGCCTACTATATTTATAAATTGACATCTGCTTTCTACTATTTAGCAAAGTTTAATAATGAGAAAACAAAACATCTTATAAAAGAATACACATCACATCCTGAATATTTAATATCGTATAATGCGAAGCAAGCATTAGAAATGCAGTAGTATTTATTATTAGAGAATCGATTGAATTTTTCTTTTGGTAATAAAAAGTTCAATTACGGAAAATTTTTGGTTACGGTCTTCGGGTTCAAATTTAGAGATTTCCAAAATTCGGTTACTTTTGTTTTATCAATTTATGTATCTTATTTACCGACAGGATGATTCAAAAACACATCTAAAGTATCAGCAATTTTACGGGCAATATCAATAAAAGAAAAATATCGTTGCTCTCGTATCTTCCCGAAATATTTTTATGAATACTCAACTGCGAAGCTAAATTCGTTTGGAAAATACCTTTTTGTTTTCTAAGCTCTCTTTATATTTTTATGAAAGAGATAAAGCAAGAGAACGCTGACCGCCGAGCTTGACAGTTCTGTTACTCCGACCTACCTTTATTCTGTGATGTATTACGACTACCGAGGCCGTGTAATTCAAACCAAATCCAACAATCATCTAACGGGTGGCATTGAGAAGGCGTATGTTGCTTATAACTTCACGGGCCAACCCATACAGAAGAAACACATTCATTCAGCCACGGGCAAAACCACCCAGACGGAACTCTATACCTACACGTACGATCATGCAGGCAGATTGCTCACCACAAAGCACAAATTGAATACGGCAGCGGAAGTAACTCTTGCCGAAGACACGTATGACGAGCTGGGAAGGCTGAAGACAAGCAAGAAGAACAATCAATCCAACCTGGCCACGACATACACTTACAACGTTCGTTCGTGGATGAAATCTTCCGCCTCCCCACTTTTCAGCCAAACGTTGTACTATAACGATTCTTACGGAAACAATACTCCGAGCTACAATGGTAACATCTCTGCGATGAGCTGGACCACAAGCGGTGATAAAACAAGAGGTTACAACTTCGCTTATGATAACCTCTCCCGATTGACGGCAGCCGGTTATCTGGAAGGGGGAACGGCCAATACGAGTTACGGTACTTCATATAACTACGACAAGCATGGCAACATGACGAACCTGGTTCGTAACGGCCGTACGGGAACGAGTACTTTCGATACGGTTGATAACCTGAGCATGAGCTATGCGGGCAATCAGTTGATCAAAGCGGATGATACGGGAACAACCGTCACTTTGTCGGCATCGATGGACTTTAAGAACAACTCCACGGCTGCGAAAGAATATTATTACGACTTAAATGGTAATTTAACGCAAGATTTAAACAAAGGAATAACCGGAATTACGTATAATTTTTTAAATTTGCCGCAGAGTGTCACAATTAATAATACTCTTGGTCAGGCAACGAATACGTACACGTATGCTGCCGACGGGCGTAAACTGAGAGCCAACATCGGCAGCAAGCAGACGGATTATGTTGGCAATGTGATCTATGAAGGCGGGGCACTGAAACGTATCCTGGTTGATGGCGGTTATATAGAAGGTGGTGCTTATTACTTCTATTTAACTGATCATTTGGGCAATAACCGTGTGGTGGCTAATGCCAGTGGAGGAATCGTTCAGACGAATCATTATTATCCGTTCGGAATGTCTTTTGCGGAAGGTGTTACTACAAGCGGGCAGCCTTACAAGTACAACGGTAAGGAACTGGATACGGAAAGAGGATTGAATTTGTATGATTACTCGGCTCGGTTGATGGATCCTGCTTTGGGTAGGTTTAGTACGGTGGACCCAAAATCGGAGAAATACTATTCTGTGAGCCCTTATGTTTATTGTGCAAATAATTCGGTGGATCGAGTTGATCCTGATGGAAGGGATTGGCGTGTTCAGACAAAGTACAATCCTGAAACAGATAAGATAGAATATATCATGACTGTAAATGCCGTTCTTTATAACAATTCGAGTAATCGGGACATTAATATGGAACAGCTAGCCACATCAATAACAAAGCAAGTCAATGATACATATAATACCTCAGGAAATGACTTTGTTGCAAAAATGAATTTCAATTTGAAAGTGGTGGATTCGTCAGATGAAATAGGAGAAAGAGATCATGTATTTCAAATAGTTGATCAGCGCCAATTTAGAACAATCGATTCACAGAATGGAGTTGCTGCGAATGCTTCCTCATTTGGCTTAAGCATCAATATAGGAACAAATTTAGTTGAGAATGTTCTTAATGGAAGGAATCAAAGGACTCTTGCTCACGAACTGGGGCATACCGGAGGATTGGAACATTTGAGTGAGAAAAAAGATATAAATAATTTGATGATGCAGGCCTCTCCTATTCATGAATTTGGTGGAAATTACAACGAGTCTACTCAAATTTATCATAGTCAAATAGAAGAGATAAGAAATAATTATATAAATGATAGGCTGAACCAATACTCTCCTTTGATCAGGACTTGGTATGGCAAGAAAATCTTAGGGAAATGAAAAAGATCATGTTTTTTTTAATAGGAATATTCCTGTTGTTTTTAGGTTGTACCAAAAATGTTAATATAAAAAAGCCTTTTTTTATATATGTGAATTGTAAAGATAGTATATGGAATGACCGTAATGGAGAAGATTATATTAAATTGTGGGTAAATGATAGTTTATTGTTTAGTGGCACTTATTATACTAATTATATAGATAGCACTCAAACTAATTTGGATGATGCCTTGGGAATGAAAGTAGCCACTATAGATAAAGCTAATAGGGACAGTATAAAAATAAGAATTCGTTTAGTCTCTTTGGATTCAGTTTTATTTGCTAATAAGCGAGTGATGGATACTACTTTTTGTTATAGAATAAATAATATTCCCTGGTTGGCGATTGGCGATTCTAGACGACAAGGATTCTTTCTTGTTTTTGACTCTATAAAAGCTCTTGGGTATGGATTGTTAGATTGACATAATGTAAAAATAGTAACGTTAAACGATATGTTATTATTGATTTATAGCTGATAGTTTTTTTATTTAATAATGGTTATAGTTCGGACCTTTGATATATAGTGAATGCCTTATGTATGTATGCTAAAAATGGATATTTTGTAAGCTTTATAGATAAAAGTATGAAGAAGTATCAACTTGTTTTTAATCTGACAGCAGTGATGAAATATGTATGAATATACGTACCCTTTTAGTAATAGTCTTGTGTATTGCTTTGTTTGTAGGCTGTAATGCAAATGTTTCGCAAGAGAAGAATATGCAAGAACAATCTGATTTTGTGATAGATGATAGTCTTTCTTTGTGTTATTATCTAAATGTAGAAGGTTATTTACCCAAAGAAGGATTTGTACCTACAGCAGATATTGCATTCCAAATAGCTAAATCAGTGCTGATTAGAATATATGGAAAGGAGCAAATTGAAAGTGAAAAACCATTTTCTGTTAATTTGGAAAATGGAATATGGATTATAGAAGGTCATTTAGAAGCAGGCTCTTTTGGTGGTGTAGCTTATCTGGAACTCAAAAAGAGTAATGGCGAGATACTGAAAGTTATTCATGGTGAATAATATCATGATAGAAAGGAATGAGGCCTATTTTTCTTTTTTTAATTAGTCGTTTGTCCCAACTGAAACATTGGCATATACATTGCGATGAGTGCAAAGGCCACAATGGTTCCGATGCAAATAATGAGTAGGGGCTCCAATACATTGCCTAATTGCTTCAGATTATGTTTCAACTCGGAAGTCATCATTGTAAGTATCATACGATCCGGTAACTATGAAACGGCCCAGTTATATGTTACCCGCATCACGGACGAAGACACCAACGCTTCCTTCGAGTTTAAGGATAAACTGGGGCAGGTGGTGCTCACCCGACAAATCGTTCGCAGCGGGAGTACCAAAATAATGTATGATACCTATTACATTTATGACGATTATGGCAATCTGGCTGCGGTACTTCCTCCTCTGGCCTCTGATAATATGAAAAGCGGCACTTCGTGGACGAACGCCAACTCGGCGCTTCTGCGAAACTACGCCTACCTGTATCGTTACGATAGCCGTAACCGCTGCATACAGAAACGGCTACCCAGCACAAGCTGGACTTACTACGTGTATGATAAAGGCGACCGCCTGATCTTCTCTCAGGACGGAGACCAACGCGCACAAGGCAAATGGCTGTTTTCTATACCCGACGCCTTTGGCAGAACTGTGCTTACGGGAGTTTGTAGCTCTTTCTATAATCAAACAATATCAATTGGGAAATTTGATGGAATTATCGTTAAAGGTGAATTCTCTCTTACTGGTACTTACAACGGTTATACATTGAAGATTAATGATGCCATCCTCGTTTTTAATAATGCCACGGTGAGTACCGCTTCCTATTACGACAATTATAACTTTCTTCAGTTGAGTGGCTTTTCGACTCTGGCCTACGATTCTTCGGCCCAAACGAGTTATGGCGGCAGATACACGGGAGGCTATCAGGGCATAACGATTCTTACGGAAACAATACTCCGAGCTACAATGGTAACATCTCTGCGATGAGCTGGACCACAAGCGGTGATAAAACAAGAGGTTACAAATTCGCTTATGATAACCTCTCCCGATTAACGGCAGCCGGTTATCTGGAAGCCGGAACGGCCAACGTGAGTTACGGAACTTCATATAACTACGACAAGCATGGCAACATGACGAACCTGGTTCGTAACGGCCGTACGGGAACGAGTACTTTCGGTACGGTTGATAACCTGAGCATGAGCTATGCGGGCAATCAGTTGCTCAAAGCGGATGATACGGGAACAACCGTCACTTTGTCGGCATCGATGGACTTTAAGAACAACTCCACGGCAGCGAAAGAATATTTTTACGATTTAAATGGTAATTTAATGCAAGATTTAAACAAAGGAATAACCGGAATTACGTATAATTTTTTAAATTTGCCGCAGAGTGTCACAATTAATAATACTCTTGGTCAGGCAACGAATACGTATACGTATGCCGCCGACGGTCGTAAGTTGAGAGCCAACATCGGCAGTAAGCAGACGGATTATGTTGGCAATGTGATCTATGAAAGTGTAAACGAAGGTACAGCAACTCTCAAACGTATTTTGGTTGATGGCGGTTATATAGAAGGTGGTGTTTATTACTTTTACTTAACTGATCATTTGGGCAATAACCGTGTGGTAGCGAATGCCAGTGGAGGTATTGTTCAGACGAATCATTATTATCCGTTCGGTATGTCGTTTGCGGAAGGTGTTACTACAAGCGGGCAGCCTTACAAGTACAACGGTAAGGAACTGGATACGGAAAGAGGACTAAATTTGTATGATTACTCGGCTCGGTTGATGGATCCTGCTTTGGGTAGGTTTAGTACGGTGAATCCTTCGACGGAGAAGTATTATTCTACTTCACCGTATTTCTATTGTGGAGGAAATCCAATAAAATTTATTGATCCAAATGGGATGGATTGGTTTGTCAATAATCAAAATGGAAATGTTGTCTTTGTTAGAGGTGTGTCTGAATTAAATGATAAACTAAGAGATAAATATGGTTTAGGAAATTACAAATACGAAAATCTGGGACAAGATCAAATGTTTGGCAATAATTTAAAAATAATAGAAAAAAGAGATGTACTAACTTTTGATGGACCAATTTTCGCCGAGAAATTCATGAATAAGCAAGGTTACGAAAAAGCCGAAAGAGTTAGAATTGAAGAAACGAAAACTATTACCACAGATTTTGGAGAAAGTGGGAAAATCAACAAAGACAGAAGTTTTGATTTAATTGAAAAAAATAGAGCGACAACATATGCAACACCTGATAAATTGAATATCAAATCAAATATGTCTAAAAGGACAGATGGAGATATCTACAAAAAAAATGTTGAAATTGAGACAGTTAGATATGATCTGATTAAACCAGCAGGGCAAAGTTCTTATAAGAATGCTTATTATGGAGAACAACGTACTGGAAACAATGTTAATAGTGCAATAACTGGTATTGGTCTTATTCTCGATTTATTAAAATGGAAACGATAAAATATGAAAATTAACAATGTCTTATGTTTATGTTTATATTTATGTTTTATTTCATGTGGTAAATATGAAAATAGAGCAACGCTAAAATACCAAAAAGAATTAAAACGATTTCCTTCGTATATGGTTGATTTCTTTCCAGACACTCTTTCTAGTGTATATTCGATAGTAGAAAATATTGATACTACCAGTCAATGTGTTTATTATATGAACTATGATTTTAAACCCAGAAGCATAGTTAAATTGCAGAAATATTTGGCAGAGAAGTCTCTGGGAAATTATCTTGCCTCAGATACCTCGCTTGTTATTATTAAAACTGAATCTGTAATTTATTGGGACGATTCAAAAAAAGTGTATTATAAAAAAATATTTAAGAATAATACCGATTACTATCCTATACCATTTTTTGAGAAAGAAGAATTTGAAGGTATTATAAATAGTGAGAATATATATTCTAATGTAAACACTTCAGGTTTATCTAATGATTTTGCTATTTACATTTTGGATAGTAAACCTGGCTTGTACTGGAAGGGATTAAAGCCCAACAAATATATGCCTAAGGGGTGGGGAAATGGTTATTCGAAAGGAGTTTGTATCAATGAGAGGAGAGATATAATAATCTATTGGGTAATCATTTGGTAATCAGTTACAATAAAGATCAATGGCTTATTTGTGTCTCTATTACGATAACCGTAATCGTATCGTTCAGTCGGCAAATGATTGATGGTACTCATATAACTACGACAAGCATGGCAATATGACGAACCTGGTTCGTAACGGCCGTACGGGAACGAGTACTTTCGGTACGGTTGATAACCTGAGCATGAGCTATGCGGGCAATCAGTTGATCAAAGCGGATGATACGGGAACAACCGTCACTTTGTCGGCATCGATGGACTTTAAGAATAACTCCACGGCTGCGAAAGAATATTTCTACGACTTAAATGGTAATTTAACGCAAGATTTAAACAAAGGAATAACCGGAATTACGTATAATTTTTTAAATTTGCCGCAGAGTGTTGTGATTAGTAACACATTGGGACAGGCAACGAATACGTATACGTATGCCGCCGACGGGCGTAAACTGAGAGCCAACATCGGCAGTAAGCAGACGGATTATGTTGGCAATGTGATCTATGAAAGTGTAAACGAAGGTACAGCAACTCTCAAACGTATTTTGGTTGATGGCGGTTATATAGAAGGTGGTGTTTATTACTTTTACTTAACTGATCATTTGGGCAATAACCGTGTGGTAGCGAATGCCAGTGGAGGAATCGTTCAGACGAATCATTATTATCCGTTCGGTATGTCGTTTGCAGAAGGTGTTGCTACAAGCGGGCAGCCTTACAAGTACAACGGTAAGGAACTGGATACGGAAAGAGGACTAAATTTGTATGATTACTCGGCTCGGTTGATGGATCCTGCTTTGGGTAGGTTTAGTACGGTGGATCCAAAATCGGAGAAATACTATGGGATTAGTCCGTATGCGTATGTAGCGAATAATCCTATAAAGTTTATTGATCCGAATGGAAAAGATATAGTCGCAACTACAACAGAAGCACAGAGGATGATTCTAAATACACTCCCTCAGGACATGCGACAGTATGTAACATTTGACATGAATGGATATGTTAATCATGACAGACTAAGAAATATTGAAAGTAATAGCCAAAACTTTAGCAGCTTAAAAACAATGGCGTTATCAGATAGGATACTTGAGGTGAAACTTGATGATAAATTCACATATTTAGATGAAAATGGAGATATGAAGACCCAGAATATGACTTATCTAGGTGTTGATGCAGATTTTGTTGGCAATGATAATGGGAAAGGTGTTGGTACATCGACAGGAGAAACAGGATTTTTAGGGAAGACTCTTTTTCCAGATAAAAAAGGGCTTCAAAATTCTACAAACAACAATGTTGTCGTTATTGTAAATTCAAATTTATCTGAAGAAGGAAAGGCACAGACGTATAGTCATGAAGCAAATGGACATGCATTGATTTATATTTCAACTGATGGAGATAGATCGAAAGCTTCTCATAAATATGCTTCAGGAGGTACGGATTTAAATAGGTATTTATTTTATATAATAAATAAATCTATTAATGAAACAATTCAAAATATGAAATAACATGAGAAATATCTTTATAATGTTTGGAATATTTGTGTGCTTTTCATTATTTGCGGATAACGTCCAACAGAACCATAAAAGTAGTGATTCTATAAATCGCAAGATATACCAAGTGATGGAAACCGATTCTATGCCTGTATTTAAAGGTGGATATGATTCTTTACTCGTTTATGTAAAAGACCATTTCGTTTTCCCTGAAATATATGCTGAAACGAGTATACAGGGTAGAGTAATTTGTCGATTTGTTATAACTGAAGATGGGGCAATTGTTGATGTTAAAGTAATACAAAGCCTTGACTCTCTTATGGATGAAGAAATCGTCCGAGTAATACGATCCATGCCAAAATGGATACCGGGAAAGCGGAAGGGGAAAGCCGTAAAAGTAGAATATTATTTACCGATTGTGTGTCGGTTAAAATAGCTAATCGTATGCCTGTTATTTGAATAACCCTGTGATGTTTATTGGTGCGATAAGAACATTGGTTGGAATAATCAACATGATCAAAGCGGATGATACGGGAACAACCGTCACTTTGTCGGCATCGATGGACTTTAAGAACAACTCCACGGCTGCGAAAGAATATTATTACGACTTAAATGGTAATTTAACGCAAGATTTAAACAAAGGAATAACCGGAATCACGTATAATTTTTTAAATTTGCCGCAGAGTGTTGTGATTAGTAACACACTGGGACAGGCAACAAATACGTATACGTATGCCGCCGACGGCCGTAAACTGAGAGCCAACATCGGCAGCAAGCAGACGGATTATGTTGGCAATGTGATCTATGAAGGCGGGGCACTGAAACGTATCCTGGTTGATGGCGGTTATATAGAAGGTGGTGCTTATTACTTCTATTTAACTGATCATTTGGGCAATAACCGTGTGGTAGCGAATGCCAGTGGAGGAATCGTTCAGACGAATCATTATTATCCGTTCGGAATGTCGTTTGCGGAAGGAGTAACAACAAGCGGGCAGCCTTACAAGTACAACGGTAAGGAACTGGATACGGAAAGAGGACTAAATTTGTATGATTACTCGGCTAGATTGATGGATCCTGCTTTGGGTAGGTTTAGTACGGTGGATCCTTCGGCGGAGAAGTATTATGGGATTAGCCCGTATGTGTATGTAGGAAATAATCCATTGAGACTTATTGATCCGGACGGAAGAGAAATTTGGATATCTTATAAAGATGATGAAGATAATCAACGAAGGATTCAATATACACAAGGAACGGATTACAGAGGAAGTAATACTTTTGTTCAAAACACGTTTTCATATCTTAATGCAATTAATGATAATGGAGGTTCCGATATGTTAAGCGTATTAAGCTCTTCTAAAAATTCTTTTGATTTCGTAAACCAACCGACAACTGATAAAAAAGGAAATGTTGTAGATGGAGCCCTTAATTTTGATGGAAATAAATCTGGTGGAGGGACTATCTATGCTGGTGCTTTAATGGGAAACACCAGTGAATATTTTAAAATTGAAAGTACTTCTCATGAATTATTTCACGGACTTCAGCAAGAAGAGGGACAGGGAGGAGCATCTGTTTATAATGAGGTTGAAGCAAATGTTTATAGCTCAAATATTACTATGAATTGGAGCTATAAAACTAATTATATTGGAGGTATGTCAGGAAATGGACTTGGGAATAGTACACCTGCTGGTGTAATGTACCAACAATCATTCAGCAATTTAACTAATGGTTTTTCAAATTCTGATTTTGTGAACGCCATAAAAAGTTTTAAAGGAGGGTCTGAGAAAAACTCAACAGGTTTATATAATACTTATCCTTTACGAAGAAGCAATCAAGTAGAGTCAATTTTGCAACAATTTTATCCAATGAAAAGATGAGAACATATACTTTTATACTAATCTTTGTGCTTGTTTCTAATTCGGGGTTTTCTCAAGAAAAATTAATGAAATATTTACCGATCCTTTTTGACACAATTAAGGTTGATGCCAAATACAATAGAAAACGATTGGAAATAAAAGATACTCTTCTTTCAGATTCTTTGAGAATTGGATTTAGAGTAGCTTTAGAATTTAAGTATTCTTTAGGTAATGTCATAAAAAGAGTTACTATAAGGTCTGTAAGATTGGTCTATTTAGACGTACAATCATTATCAACCAAAAAACAATGGAGCATTGATTTGTTAGGAAAAGCCAAATGGTCTAGATATCAAAGAGATATTTGGAATCGATATTCGAAGATCTTAAATTATTGGTATTGGAATCAGCCTTATGAGAAGATGATCGATCGAAAAGCATACGGTAAAAAAGCTTATTTTGGAGGCGTCTTATATGTAGTACCTCGCTAGGCTGATGTTCTATACACTATGAAAACGGCTTATTGAAACGTATCCTGGTTGATGGCGGTTATATAGAAGGTGGTGCTTATTACTTCTATCTGACTGATCATTTGGGCAATAACCGTGTGGTAGCGAATGCCAGTGGAGGAATCGTTCAGACGAATCATTATTATCCGTTCCGAATGTCTTTTGCGGAAGGTGTAACTACAAGCGGGCAGCCTTACAAGTACAACGGTAAGGAACTGGATACGGAAAGGGGATTGAATTTGTATGATTACTCGGCTAGATTGATGGATCCTGCTTTGGGTAGGTTTAGTACGGTGGATCCTTCGACGGAGAAATACTATGGGATTAGCCCGTATGTGTATGTAGGAAATAATCCATTGAGACTTATTGATCCGGATGGAAGAGATTGGAGAATAGTAACGCGGTACAATGAACAAAGCCGTAAAATGGAATACAATATAACAGTGAACGCAGCTCTTTACAATAATTCAAACGATCGGAGTATTGATATGGAGAAATTATCAACGGCTATTCAAGAACAAGTGAATAGTATATATAATATTTCAGGCAAGGACTTCGAAGTAAATATGGACTTTAACTTGAGAATAGCTTCATCTGTAGATGAGATTAGTGATAAAGATCATGTATTTCAAGTCGTTAATCAGACAGACTTCCGCAAATCGAGAGCTGGAATAATTCAGGGGGAATCTTCCACTCCGGGGCTAAGCATAAAACTAGGAACTATGGCTGTTAGTAATTTGATAAGTGGTGAAGATAAAAGAACAGCAGCTCATGAGTTAGGGCATACCGGAGGTTTACATCATCCGATGAATGAGGACAAACGCGATAATTTGATGATGCAAGCTGTTAAAGTTAAAGGAGACTACTCTAAATCGACTCATCTAACGCGAGATCAAATAAAATTATTAAGAGATAATTATATTAATAATAAACTAAACTTCAATTCTCCTAAGAAAAATAATTGGTAAAATGAAAAAGCTTGTATTTCTATTGTTAAGTGGTATATTTCTATCCTGTTGCTCGAGAACAAATATGAAGCCCGAGAAAGATTCATTTTTTATACTAGTAAATTTATGGTCTAATGATAGGAGCGGAAAAGACTATATAAAATTATGGATAAATGATAGCCTACTGTTTAAGGGACCTTATCTTACGAATTATATAGAAGGGAATGAAGAAACTATTGATGATGTATGGGGAATGGAAGTTGCCAATCTTAGCAAAAAAGATAACGAGGACAGCATAAGGATTGCAATAAGATTAATAGCATTGGATGACCAGTTGTTTTCTGGGAAAAGAGTAATAGATACAACTTTTAAATACAGAATAGATAACATTCCGGGTATAGCTATTTCTTATCCTCGAGATATTGGTTATTTTAATGTAATTGATACAATAAATTTTCCCCAATATTGGTATTATTATTGAGCATTGTATTCTAGTAATCAAATTTGCCTAAAGTATAATTTAAAATTATTGAAAAATATGCAGGTAAAGGGCTTTTGTTAAATTGGAATTATTGTATAGATCTAATACTGTAATTTATTTACTTTGATAGGATTGTCTAAAGTGTGAGAAATATTTGCCGTAGCTTAATTAATAGTCTGTCCCAACTTCGCTTATGATAACCTCTCCCGATTGACGGCAGCCGGTTATCTGGAAGCCGGAACGGCCAATACGAGTTACGGAACTTCATATAACTACGACAAGCATGGCAACATGACGAACCTGGTTCGTAACGGCCGTACGGGAACGAGTACTTTCGGTACGGTTGATAACCTGAGCATGAGCTATGCGGGCAATCAGTTGATCAAAGCGGATGATGCGGGAACAACCGTCACTTTGTCGGCATCGATGGACTTTAAGAACAACTCCACGGCTGCGAAAGAATATTATTACGACTTAAATGGTAATTTAACGCAAGATTTAAACAAAGGAATAACCGGAATTACGTATAATTTTTTAAATTTGCCGCAGAGTGTCACAATTAATAATACTCTTGGTCAGGCAACGAATACGTACACGTATGCCGCCGACGGGCGTAAACTGAGAGCCAACATCGGCAGTAAACAGACGGATTATGTTGGCAATGTGATCTATGAAGGCGGGGCACTGAAACGTATCCTGGTTGATGGCGGTTATATAGAAGGTGGCACTTATTACTTCTATTTAACTGATCATTTGGGCAATAACCGTGTGGTAGCGAATGCCAGCGGAGGAATCGTTCAGAAGAATCATTATTATCCGTTCGGAATGTCGTTTGCGGAAGGAGTAACAACAAGCGGGCAGCCTTACAAGTACAACGGTAAGGAACTGGATACGGAGAGAGGATTGAATTTGTATGATTACTCTGCTAGATTGATGGATCCTGCTTTGGGTAGGTTTAGTACGGTGGATCCTTCGACGGAGAAATACTATGGGATTAGCCCGTATGTGTATGTAGGAAATAATCCATTGAGACTTATTGATCCGGATGGAAGAGATTGGAGAATAGTAACGCGGTACAATGAACAAAGCCGTAAAATGGAATACAATATAACAGTGAACGCAGCTCTTTACAATAATTCAAACGATCGGAGTATTGATATGGAGAAATTATCAACGGCTATTCAAGAACAAGTGAATAGTATATATAATATTTCAGGCAAGGACTTCGAAGTAAATATGGACTTTAGCTTGAGAATAGCTTCATCTGTAGATGAGATTAGTGATAAAGACCATGTATTTCAAGTCGTTAATCAGACAGACTTCCGCAAATCGAGAGCTGGAATAATTCAGGGGAAATCTTCCACTCCGGGGCTAAGCATAAAACTAGGAACTATGGCTGTTAGTAATTTGATAAGTGGTGAAGATAAAAGAACAGCAGCTCATGAGTTAGGGCATACCGGAGGTTTACATCATCCGATGAATGAGGATAAACGAGATAACCTGATGATGCAAGCTATCAGAGTTTTGGATTTGGGAGGAGACTACGCTAAATCGACTCATCTAACGCGAGATCAAATAAAATTATTAAGAGATAATTATATTAATAATAAACTAAATTTCAATTCTCCTAAGAGAAATGATTGGTTTAGAAAATAGTTAGTAAAATGAAAAAGCTTGTATTTTTATTGTTAAGTGCTATATTTCTATCCTGTTGTTCGAGAACAAAGATGAAGCCCGAGAAAGATTCATTTTTTATACGAGTAAATTTAGTATATAATGATAGGAGTGGAAAAGATTATATAAAATTATGGGTAAATGATAGCCTGCTGTTTAAGAAATCCTATTTTACAAATTATACAGAGGAAAACATTGATGATATATGGGGAATGAGAGTTGCCAATCTTAGGAAAAAAAAGAATGAGGACAGCATAAGAATTGCAATAAGATTAATAGCGCTGGATGACCAGTTGTTTTCTGGGAAGAGAGTAATAGATACAACTTTTAAATATAGAATAGATAATATCCCCGGTATAGTTATTTCTTATGCTCGAGTGGTTGGCCATTTTAATGTATTTGATACGATAAATGCTCCTGAATATTGGTATTATTATTGAGCATTGTATTCTAGTAATCAAATTTGCCTAAAGTATAATTTAAAATTATTGAAAAATATGCAGGTAAAGGGCTTTTGTTAAATTGGAATTATTGTATAGATCTAATACTGTAATTTATTTACTTTGATAGGATTGTCTAAAGTGTGAGAAATATTTGCCGTAGCTTAATTAATAGTCTGTCCCAACTTCGCTTATGATAACCTCTCCCGATTGACGGCAGCCGGTTATCTGGAAGGAGGAACGGCCAACGCGAGTTACGGTACTTCATATAACTACGACAAGCATGGCAACATGACGAACCTGGTTCGTAACGGCCGTACGGGAACGAGTACTTTCGGTACGGTTGATAACCTGAGCATGAGCTATGCGGGCAATCAGTTGATCAAAGCGGATGATACGGGAACAACCGTCACTTTGTCGGCATCGATGGACTTTAAGAACAACTCCACGGCAGCGAAAGAATATTTTTACGACTTAAATGGTAATTTAACGCAAGATTTAAACAAAGGAATAACCGGAATTACGTATAATTTTTTAAATTTGCCGCAGAGTGTCACAATTAATAATACTCTTGGTCAGGCAACGAATACGTACACGTATGCTGCCGACGGGCGTAAACTGAGAGCCAACATCGGCAGCAAGCAGACGGATTATGTTGGCAATGTGATCTATGAAGGCGGGGCACTGAAACGTATCCTGGTTGATGGCGGTTATATAGAAGGTGGTGCTTATTACTTTTACTTAACTGATCATTTGGGCAATAACCGTGTGGTAGCGAATGCCAGCGGAGGAATCGTTCAGACGAATCATTATTATCCGTTCGGAATGTCGTTTGCGGAAGGAGTAACAACAAGCGGGCAGCCTTACAAGTACAACGGTAAGGAACTGGATACGGAGAGAGGATTGAATTTGTATGATTACTCTGCTAGATTGATGGATCCTGCTTTGGGTAGGTTTAGTACGGTGGACCCAAAATCGGAGAAATACTATGGGGTTAGTCCGTATGTATATTGTAACAGCAATCCGATGAAGTATATAGATCCAACGGGGATGTTTTACGATGATTACTTTAATCAATATGGGAAATATTTGGGAACAGATAATTCAAGCACAGATTATGTAAGGGTGATGGATGATTCACAATGGAGTATGAATAGTAATGGTGATGGAACGATTGATCCGGAGATCGGAGTTTCGGTTGGTGCTTTGCATTCTGAATCAACTATAAACACTGAAGCTTCTTTGGGAATATACCAACATTATAATTCTACTGGTATGCCTTTGGATAACACGGTTCGTGGTGCTTTTAAAAAAGGTAGCACGGGTATGATAACCCAAAGTATAAAAGGAAATCCTGTTCGTGTTGATGTGGATGTAGCTGGCTTTAAAGAAGCAGGATACTCAGATCATTCAAATGAAATTAAAAATTTCTTTGTTCATGAGGGGCAGCATGTTGGTGATATGAAGCTGATGGGATACAATTTGAAAGGCTCGCCTTCCGATAAGATGGGTGAGGCTAGAGCAATACAGACTCAAATGTCGCATTCTACTTATTCCGGGACAGGATCTGATTTTAAGGCTGGAATTAATGAATATGTGAAGGTCTTGAAATTACAACTTATTGTTCTTCCGAGTATTCAAAAACCATTTAAATAGCAATGATTTGAGGTCATGCTTATAATCAAGATAGAGAGATATGAAAGTTTTATTTGTTTTGTTGTTTCTTATGATAGGAACTGCTGTTCAGGCTCAAGTTCTGAATCTTGACACCGTAAAGGTTACAGAAGTGATTTATTATGATGATCACATTCATTATGGTATGGGGGATCTTGATGGACCTGGAATATCTTTATATTTTACTGTAGTCAATACTACAGACAGCGTTTTCTATTTGTATCCTTCCACATCAAATTTCTCTATAGAATTCTCTTATAATGGGAAAGGTTATGTGAATGTAGAGCATCCTTTCTTTTTAGTGAGATTCTTTGGTATTGATAGTTTGGCTATACAACCGGGAGGAAGTTACCATTTGCATTTCGGAACGAGTATCTTTTTTGGAACTGATATCTTGTATAAGTATAAAGAGACAAGGGATGTATATGATTACTCGCTTGAGATGCTACAGGCTTTACCAACCTTACGGCTTGTTTACAGAGATAAAGTTTCAGAGTTGTCTTCAAAAGGAATAGACCATGTTAAGATTGTGCGATATGAATATACTTCTGATATGGAAAATCTACCCAAATTGAAGCAAAAAGCAGGAAAAGCGAGGAATAATAAGCAAAGTGTACCTATAAAATAATTAATTGAAGTCAATTCGTCTTTTGGTTAGCAGATCCTCTTAAATAATCCCGATAATCTGTCAAAAGTTTACCGGAATCTACCTTAGACTTATTGTGCGAATACTCCGGTGAGGTTTATTAATCCGACAGGTATGTTGATTGGAGATTTTTATGATAGGCAAGGTGATTATTTGGGAAATGATGGAATTGATGACGGAAAAATAGACTTAATAAATGAAGGAGTTCGAGCAAAATCTGAAAATACAACCGTAAATTGGGGTGGCACATTGTCAGAAGTTCATTCAAATGATTTGAAAGCTAATTCTACAGAAGTAGGTGGTTTAATTGTCCAAAATCGAATAGAATGAATATGATCTGCAACTGGACGGCTCCACGTTCACCCTGACGGGTGCCACGGTAGGTTCCGCTTTCTATTATGACAATTATGACTTTCTTCAGTTGAGTGGCTTTTCGACTCTGGCCTACGATTCTTCGGCCCAAACGAGTTATGGCGGCAGATACACGGGAGGCTATCAGTTTCTCTTCTGAAATAGCGGGAGGAACTTATCTGAATCAATATCAGAATACGATTGTTTCCGAATCCAATAGTCCTGTTGATGCTTTTCAGACAATTAGCAATAGTAAGAGCCTCCAAAATAATCTTTTGGGTAGTGAGAGCGACTTGTCTTCCGAATCTCGATCCAGGCTTTATAAAGGATTGATTGGCAAGGCGAATGAGAAAATAGGCATGGCAACGGGCCGGGCATTGTTAACAATAGAAGCGGTTGTTAGTGGAGCTGCTAGTTTGAATGCCGTGGGGAGATTAGGTGTTGGCTTGTTGAGTAGAGGAGCTGCTAAGGCAAGCGCAAGTGTCGTTGAAGAAGTTGCAGTTCATGGAAATTCATTAAAGAGTTTTAAACCTACTTGGGGCTATAAATTATTCTCTGAAGACGGCACATTTTTAAAGAATGGCATTACTTCAAAGTTGGTTCCTGAAACACGATATACTAAAGCCTTTATGCAAGGTAAGTATATGGAGGCAATCCCATTTCCAAATAGAGCTGCTGCCTATGAGTGGGAGTTTATGCAGAACACAATACAAAGAGGTCCTTTAAATTTAAATATGTATTAAAAATGAGTGAAAATACAAATATATTAAGCTGTTATGTTTCAATAACGCAAGCATATCCTGATGCTGACCAACGGACCAAAGATTTAGTTACTGAGCAAGGACGATTGTTTAGAGGTTATATTTTTGGAGAAAAGAGGCTTAGTGGAGCTTTAAAAATTTTGAGCCATAAGGATTACGGAAAGGATTTGATATTAGTTTTATTTCAATTTTATGTAAATCCGATACTAATGGTAGAACAAAGTTTAAAGGAAATAGAAAATTATAGAAAGAATGAAAAGTTTATTGGAATGCCTATAATTATAAATAATAAAAACTTCTTTAGTAGATCAGAAGAAGAACGAAACAAATTTCTAAAAAACTCTATTTTACAAAAAATGGATGTCCTAGCAGAAGTTGTGAAGCAAAAAACTGGATCCAAAAATAGAACAACTTAAATTCGACTTGTGTAATATATTTAAATGGTATAAATAGACTAAATGGGATAATTGATTTTAACTGGACTTTGATTAAAGTTAGCATTCAATGGGCACTATCCATAATTTTGACCTTCCATCGAATTTAGTACACTGTGTTTTGCGGATCAAAGTTGCACCACGAATTTGTCCAATCTGGTAAGACCGGGGTTGTTGGAGAACTAAATGTTAGGTTCTCTTGTGTAGCTGGTGTCCCTGTTATTGTAGTGGGATAGCCGCTGACGGTGGAGTTTAGGAAGTTGACAGCTGTGTTATTTCCCAGCAAAATGGCATCGCCGTAAAGTCCTAATAGACTTTCATTGTCGGGACGTAGGTTATCTCCATCAATATATTCGCTGGTGTTCTGAAAGTTTGCATCTACAGAATAAGGGCCGTAGAGCGTCGCATGGTTGAAGGTGGGTGCTGTAGCGGGTTGTACATTACTATCGTCGGCATTGTTATTGCATTCGAAACCGTGAGACGTAGATATATCAGCGATACGGGAATTGCGGATTCCCAGCAGATAGTTACAACTACCGCGATAGCCGTTGTCAGTATCAAAATCATCATCCCAGCAGTGGTAAGCTACCAGGTAATTGCAGTTAACGGTTCCCCCGAACCATTCGAAGGCATCGTCGTTGGAATAGGATACTTGCAGGTGGTCTACTTGTGTGCCGCTGCCCACGGAGCCGAAAGTGATGCCGTTTATCTCTTGATTTTCGCGAAACGGATACCCGGCAAACTCTACACGCACATAGCTGATGATGCCGGAGTTGTCGGCATCGTTATTGCCTCCATGCAGAGTGCGTGGCCCGCCTTCTATTTGGAGGATGCCACTGTTGTTTGTTGCATTTCCACAGATAATCAGTCCGCCCCAATCACCGGGCTTACGATTACCCGGAGCTTTTTCGGAAGTGAAAACGATCGGTGCGGCGGCAGTACCTTTGGCAAATAATTTACCTCCCGGTTCTACAATTAAAGCGGCCATTGTTTCGTGATCTCCCTTAATGACGGTACCGGGTTCGATGGTAAGCGTAGCTCCGTCAGTAATGTAGCACCACCCTTTCATCAGGTAAGTACCTTTCTTTAGTGTTTGATTGTGCGTGATGAGGAACTCCTGTTCGCCGTTTCCGATGATGTTCCCGCCAAAAATAATGTTGTTGTCGTTATCATTGGTAGAGTCCGAGCAACTTATTGTGATGAAGCAGAAAAGGAAGCAATAGGCAAGGGTGTAAGCTATATTTGTTTTCATTCGGTTAGTCATTAAAAGAATCAATTAATTGTGTTGTTTTAAATTCCTTTCTCTTACGAAAGGGCTAAATGTATTTACTCTTTGAGTATGAACAAATGAAAGATCGTTTTTGATTCCTTTATTATTAGAAAGAATTATTTTATATATAAAATGAGCGTCTTCATTACCAAGAAACCACGCATAGATGGAGCTTAGGTAAGAAGACGCCCTTTTATTTTAGTGTCTTGTTTTCAGACTTGCGGCTGATTAATAAGCTGTGTTTTCAGGATCAAAATTTGTCCATCCATCCATCCAAGTATCACTTGCGCCGCTGAAAGCACCGACATAAGTTACATTGGTATTCATGAAAGAACTGGTAAGTCCGGAGAAGCTGGCTGCGTTTAAAAGTGGGCTACCACTTGCAGGGCAGTAGTTTTGTCCAACGCTCTTAGGATCACTCAGATTCAACTGAGCTTCGGTGAGACCCCATTGACAACCGCTTTGGCTTTTGAAGAAGGTTGTAGAGAACGAAGGTTGAGAAGAATCGTATGAAATTGTGTTTACCCCGCCTACTAAAGCCCAAGTGCCCAATTCGTCTTCATACTTTTTATTGTAGTCTGTACCGGTAACGGCCATGCCTGCAAAGAATACATTCTGTAACTTGATATCGCCATTAGTAGCATACGCGCGGCAGTTTCCTTTTTCACCATCAATGATTAAGCCGATGGGCCAGCCAAGTGTGACCGAATTGTAACAGTTAAGTTTACTGTTTCGACGGATATGCATGGATGCTTGGAATTTTCCAAGAGCTGCTTCGTTGTCAGGTTTCATTGTTCCTGCAGTGATGTAGGTATCATCGTTAACAAAGCCTGCCGTTAAGTTCTTTTGAGTCATTGGTCCAATGAAAGTCATATTACTGAATACACACTTAGTGTACGGAGTTATATCATCGCCGTTTGCGTTATTATCCGATTCGAATCCATTGGATTGTGAGGTATCTGCGATACGTGGATCGCGTACGGAAAGGCCGAACTGAACGTGCCCGCTAAAGCCGTTGTCAGTATCAAAATCATCATCCCAACCTTTGTAAGCAATGAGGTATTTACAGTTTACAGAACCACCGAACCATTCGTAAGAATCATCATTAGAGTAAGATACTTGCAAGTGGTCGACTGTGGTACCGCTACCTACAGAACCAAAGGTGATACCATTGATTTCTTTATCTTTTTGGAAAGGGTAGCCGGCGAATTCTACGCGGATATAGCGTAATACACCAGAGTTGTCGTCGGCTATATTACCACCATGCATGGTTTTCGGACCACCTTCAATTTGCTGTCCCCCGGTATTGTTGTTCAAACCGTTACCACAAATAATCAATCCACCCCAATCTCCTGGCCGACGACTTCCTGCGGCTTGTGCAGAGGTAAACACAATGGGAGAGGACGCTGTTCCTTCCGCATAAATTTTAGCTCCTGGTTCTATGATAAGAGCTGCTTGTGTGGCTTTATCTCCTTTAATGATAGTACCGGCTTCAATTGTAAGTTCAGCACCAGGACGCACATATACCCAACCTTTCAAGGAATAAGTTCCTTTTTTGATTGTTTGCTTACCGGTAAAACAAAATTCTTTGTCACCATTACCAATTTGTGTTTCATTGTTAAACAAAACTCCTTCGCTGGTAGCAATATTAGCATAATCACCAGTGGTAGGGTAAGTTATCACTGGGTCAGTCGTATCAGTATCCCCATTGTCATTATTATCGCTACAACTACTCATAGCGGTAAGGGCTACAGCCATAAAGAAAAGACTGCTCCATTTCATTACGTTCATTTTCATTCGTCTCATAACATTTTTTTGTTTTTAGTTAATTCTTATTTGGAATTTTAGTTTTTAGAAAGAATAACTCATAGAAAGGTTGAAATTCCGTCCGGGCTTGTAGCTCTTGGTGATTTCTTCGTATTCAATCTTTTGACCTGCATTGTATACACTTCCGAATTGCTTGAAGTTAACACGTTGTGCTAATAGATCGCGTACTCCTGCTTTGATTTCCATCTTGCCTATTTTTTTGCTAATAGAAAGATCAATAGCATCATGAGGCATTTCGTAAGAGTTTGGGACGTTTACCGTTTGATCGCCACTTGTTCCTACCGTACGTCCTACGCCTATGATACGTTTACCGATACGGTTATATAAGACGGCAATATTAAATTGTTTTGTAGGATGCTCATAGAAGATGCCGGTGTTGATTAAGTAAGGAGATTGTCCTTGCATAGGACGGTTTTCTTCTTTACTACCTTTTTCAAATTCGACCCTGCTTTTGATTAGTGATCCGTTGAATGACCAACTAAAATGAGTCAGACCGATAAAGTCTAAACTCTTGCGTAGATCTACTTCCATGCCGTAATTGTTAGCGGCCTTTGCATTTTTGTTGGAATAAGTGAGGTCTGTTCCCCCGTTTACGGTATAGGTCCATTCAATAGGAGAATCGAAATGCTTATAAAATAGAGCAAAAGAAATTGATTCTCCGGCAGATGGATACCATTCGTAGCGAAAATCAATATTATGTATGTAAGCGGGCTTTAGTGAAGGGTTCCCCTCTACATTTGAAGCTAAATCGAAATCGTAATATACCGATGTTGATACTTCACGGAATTCGGGGCGATTGACCGATTTTCCATAAGAAAGGCGCAATTGTTGTTTGTCGGTGAGTTTATATGTTGCATTAGCAGAGGGAAATAAGTCATTGTAAGTGTAATACATACTGCGGTGACTTTCCACGTCATCACGAGTGTTTCGAACTAGTTCCATCTTGGTATATTCGTAACGAGCACCTGCATATACATTAATGCGTGCACTTAGAGGTAGATTAGTACCCACATATCCGGCTCCCAAACGGTTGTTGCCTGAATAGTCATAAGTTTTGCGTACGATTTCGTACATGAAAAGTTTGTTTTCTCCGTAATTTTCATCCTGCATCAGTTGAGTGGGGACGTCGAAGTGTTTGAATCCTGAAGGCATGTCATCACCCCATCCATAGCAGAATTGACGGGTGTTGTAGGTACGTGCACGGTATTCTCCGTAACCTCCTACCTTTAAAGTAGGGGTGAAGTCACCAAATTGAAAGTCACGTTGGTAATTAATATTTGCTGAAGCAATATGTTCGTTTAAGCTGGTAAATTCGCGGCTGATATCATTACCTGTTGTCAGAGCTATTACTCCTGTTTCGTCATTATCGTTCAACAGGTAACGACGTCTGTCCGGCAAGTTACGGTTAGCATAGGAATATCCGGCACTCCAATCCAGTTTGCCATTGTCAAAACTATGTTTGCCTGTAAACTGACCGTTGTAAGTGGTTCGGCTTGAATAGTAATATTCATAGTTTTTTTCATTGTTACTTTGAGCATCGAATCCGTAGCGGCTGGTATAGCGATTTTTTCCTATCTGATTAAAAATATTCTTAAATTCGTAATGATTGCGACTGTTCTTGGGTTGGTACATTAAGTTGACCATAGCGCCTATGCGTACATCATTATTATATTGATTGTCTGTGCTTTTGCGCAAATAGACAGAATGGTCATTTGTGGTATCATAAGAACCGAACAGCGAATTTTCCATATTGAGATAGGTCTTGTAGGTATTGCTGTAGTTCAAAGCGGCTAGTAAGCCGATTTTACGTCCGCTTTCTGTTTCCCAACGATGGGCATAGTTCAAATTGATTTTTAAATCGCTTATAGGTTTTTTGCTCTGTAGCGTCCAATCGTTATTTAGACTGTTATTTTGTAAGTCTATTCGGTTGGAGTTGTTTTCAAAAGTATTCATTGGGCTCTTTATACCGCCATTTAACGAACGAAGTCCGTTATCAAAACCTAGAAAATCGGTGCCACTTCCTTTGCTATAAAGAAAATCTTTAAGGTGAGTCTGGTCATTGATGCTGGTTCCTAGAGAGATGCTAAACATGTTTTCACTGGGCATATCTTTCGTATTGATCATAATGAATCCACCGGTAAAGTCGGCCGGGTATTCCGGTGCCGGCGATTTAACAATCACCATATTGTCTATTTGAGAACTGGGGATTATATCGAAGGAAAATGCACGTGAATCCGGTTCCGAACTTGGCACAGCACTATTATTGATCCATACGTTATTATATCGTTGAGAAAGTCCGCGGACCATCACAAACTTTTCATCTATAATAGAAATGCCCGGGATGCGTTTAATCACTTCCGAGGCATCTTTATCCTGAGTTTTACTTATTTGCTGAGCCGAGACGCCCGATTGCACAACCAAACTTCTTTTTTGGTCACTTATCATAGCTAAGTCGGTGTTCTTCTTTACTTGTGCTACTATTGTAACATCGCCCAGTTGTTGACTTTCAGGCTCCATGTCAAAATCAAGAACAACGGGAGAGTCGTTGGAAATCTTAACGTTTTTCACTTGGATGGTTCTGTAAGATACGTACTTAATTTCCAGATTGTACGTTCCGGTTTTCAATCCCACCAGATTGTAATTTCCGTCTACGTCGGCTATAACGCCGATACCTGTCCCGATAACCTGAATTGTAGCTCCTGTTAGAGGCTCTTTAGAACTCTTGTCCCTGATGGTTCCCTTAATGGTGTAGGCTGACACTACCCCTGAGAAGAGGACTAATAGTGCGATAATAGAGAGGGTTCTCTTTGATACTTTTTTCATGCTCATTTATATGCGTTTCTTTTTCATTGCAAAGATGAGGGGATAAGATTACAATGCTAAGTCGGGGTGTATACATTTAATTGACAGATGTGTTACAAATGTGTGTAATGCATGAAAAGGCCGGATTGGGGAGAATGAAAAAGCCTCCTGAAAGAGATGAGAATCATCTCTTTCAGGAGGCTTTGATCTTTTAATTCAGCTTCGGGTGCTACATTCCGAAACTGAATTTATCTATAGATTCGTATATAATGCTGGCAATGCCGATGGCAATAATGCCTGCAAGGCAAATAATCATTCCTGCTTTACTATACAGATCACTTTTGAAGGTTGCAATAGGTGTTTCATTTTTGTTAATATACATGGCTTTTACAATCAACAGGTAGTAATAGAGTGAAATGACCGTGTTGACCAAAGCAATGAACACCAGCAAATGAAAACCGGAACGGAAAGCAGCCATGAAGATAAAGAACTTGCTGAAGAATCCGGCAAACGGAGGGATGCCTGCCAGTGAGAACAAAGCGAGTGTCATCAGAAAAACCAGCTTGGGATTGGTGAGGTACAGCCCGTTATAATCGTCCATTTCTATTTTTCCGCTGCGTTGCTCTATGATGGCTATTACGGTGAACACACCGAGATTGGCAACCATATATACCAATACATAGTATACCAGCGCTGTCATGCCTTCGGCGCTTCCGCCTATTACTCCCAGCATGATATATCCGGCCTGAGAGATAGCCGAGAAGGCCATAAAGCGTTTAAGATTTTGTTGGCGGATAGCGAAGAGGTTGGCCAGAGTGATAGAGGCGATGATGACCCAGTATAACACTTCCTGCCATTCGGCAACAATAGGAGCAAACACTTTGATTAGAATCGTCATTAAAACGAAGGCGGCCGATCCTTTGGAGATAACGCTTAAGTAACTGGTTACAGCTGTGGGAGCTCCCTGATATACATCGGCGGTCCACAGATGGAAAGGTACGAGTGAGATTTTGAAACCCATACCGGCAAAGAAGAATACGAATGCCATTATCTGCATCGGGTTGCCGATGATGCCGGCGGGTATGTCTTCAAAGTAAAGCGTACCTACCGTACCGTAGATTAGTGAAATGCCATAGAGCAAAAGTCCGCTTGAAAAGAGTGCGGTCAGAATGTATTTGGCTCCGGCTTCGGCAGAGTGATGACGATACTTATCGAAAGCTACCAGTGCAGCCATAGGAATGGAAGCTGTTTCTAGTCCGATGAAGAACATCAGGAAATGTCCGGCGGAAATCATGAAATACATACCCAGCAAGGTGCTTAGAGTAAGTACATAGAACTCACCTTGTTTGATGCGTGTGTCTTCTCGCTTCAACCATTCGTGGGCAAGAAGGAAAACGATGATTGTGCCTACATTGAGCACGGCCTTTATGACGGTCATCATCGGTACGTAGTGATACATTCCTCCGAAAGCATCGGCCGCCGTACCGGGTACGAGGTTAATAAGGGTGTGTATTGTTAGTAAAACGACCGGTAAAAGTGTGTTCAGATGAACTTTCCCGTCCTTTTTATGAGCGTCGGCACTCATGAACAAGTCGGCCACAAAAAGGATGACGATGACTGCTATGAGCGATAGCTCCTCTTTCATGTATAAAAATTGTGAGTAATCCATATCGTTGTTTTATGATTATCGTATTAATTGAGAAACAATGGGCAGTACACTATTACCAATCATGTGACTGATCCACCAAGGGGCCATACCCAATCCGGCAACACAGATAATGAGGCAGATAACGGCGAAACGTTCATCCCAGGTTGCATCGGTTAACTTCAAATGCGCTTTGTTAACCACTTGACCGTAGAGTATTTTACCTACCAGACGGAGAATGTAAACGGCTGTGATAACAATGGAGGTAGTGGCCAGAATGGTCATGGTGCGATGGAATGCATCAAAGTGCTGGAAGGAACCGACAAAGATGGTCATTTCGGCCACAAAACCACTAAGTCCCGGTAATCCGAGGTTAGCCAAACCGGCAATGACGTAGCATACACTTAAGAAAGGCATAATCTTCATCAATCCACCGAGTTCACGAATATCCCGGGTGTGTGTACGCCCGTAGATCATGCCGATGAGGGCAAAGAAGAGTGCTGTCATCAGTCCGTGGCTAAGCATTTGGAGTACAGCTCCTGTAGCGGCTGTCTGGTTCATCATCAGGATGGCGAACAGTACCAAACCGCAGTGGCTTACGGAAGAATAGGCGTTGATGTATTTTAAATCTGTTTGTACACAGGCACTAAAGGCTCCGTATATAACACTGATACTGGTTAAGATAAGGAATATCCAACCCAACTCTTTGGCTGCTTCGGGCATTAAGAACATGGCGATACGGAAACATCCGTATCCGCCCAGTTTCATTAATACGCCTGCGTGGAGCATAGATACGGCGGTAGGTGCCGAAGCATGGCCATCGGGGCTCCATGTATGAAACGGGAACAGAGCGCCCAGTACGCCGAAACCAAGAAAGGTTAACGGAAACCAGATGCATTGTTGCGCAAAGGGGATGTTATGTAGTTTTGCTATTTCTAATAGGTTCATGGTGGTAGCACCACTACCAAAATATATACCCAGAATACCTATCAGCAGAAAGGCGGAGCCTCCCATTAGCATCAGGGTTAGCTTCATGGCGGCATATTCTTTGCGTCCGCTTCCCCATACACCGATGAGCAGGTACATGGGTATAAGTGCTATTTCATAAAACATGAACATGGTAAACAGGTCGATGCATATGAAGAAACCAAAAACCCCCATGCTAAGCAGGGTGAACCAAAGGAAGTATTCCTTTGTCTGCACCTTCATCTGCCAGGAGGCAAAGGTTCCGGTAAATACAATGACGGCGCTTAGCAACAGCATCGCTACGGAGATGCCGTCTACACCTACCGAATATGCGATATGGAGTGGGGCATACCAGATGGCATCGGCACGAAATAACATTTCAGCAGTATCACCGGCTCCGCGTTCGTTGAGATACATGCCGGTAAGGGCAACAGCCAACACCAACAGGGCCGTACTTCCTGTAACCATTACGCCTTTGATGGCTTTGATGCTTTTTGACATCCAAAGCCCGGCAAGCATCAGTAGAGGAATTAGTACGAATAAAGATAAGAAGTTCATATCATTTAGTGCTTTAGAATGTCAATAATAGGGTTACAATCAGAGTCAGTGTACCAAGCAGGAATACAAATGCATATTGCTGTACTTGTCCGCTTTGCAAATCGCGTATTTCATCGCTGGTAGCATGGGTAGCCCAAGCGAGGAAATTGAAGAAGCCATCGACAACGTGGCGGTCAAACCAGGCAATGGGAGTGGAGATGCAACCGAAAATAATTTTATGCGTAACGAACTGATAAACTTCGTCTATATAAAAACGATTGGAAGCTGCATTGTGCAACCGGGCAAAGCGTTTGCCTAACATGTCGGCTACGGGTTGTGCCGGGCGCATATACATCCAGGTAGCCAGTGCGATGGCGATGATTCCTATTACTACGCTGGTGATGGCTACCGTTGCTTCGAGGTGGATGTGATAGGCTTCTCCGTTGCTGCTTACAAATGTTCCGAATGGTATGAATCCGGCTACACAGGTTACGGCAGCCAGAAACATGAGAGGGAAGGTCATGCTCAGCGGACTCTCATGAGGTGTGTGTGCGGCATGTAATTCTGTGTTTTCTTTGCCCCAGAAAATGTTATAGTATAAGCGGAACATATAGAAAGCTGTCATGGCAGCAATTATGGCCATGGTCCACCCCATTATCGGACTATATTTGAAACAGGCGGCGAGTATTTCGTCCTTTGAAAAGAATCCCGAAAAAGGAGGAATACCGGATATGGACAAACAAGCAATAAGAAAGGTGATGTGTGTGACGGGCATATATTTTCTCAATCCTCCCATCGCACTCATTTCATTACTGTGCACGGCATGGATAATGCTACCTGCACCCAGAAAAAGTAATGCTTTAAACATGGCGTGTGCAAACAGGTGGAACATGGAAGCCATGTAACCCAATCCGCCTTCGTGTGGGTCTATGCTGGTACATACCCCTAAAGCAACGATCATGAAGCCTATCTGTGAAATGGTGGAGAAAGCGAGTACACGTTTAATATCTGTTTGTACACAGGCGATGCTTGCGGCAAAGAAGGCAGTAAATGCGCCAATCCAGCCGATCATTCCTAATACATGGGGAGCATAAGCGATGAAGAGTGGAAACATGCGTGCTACCAGATATACACCTGCTACTACCATGGTAGCAGCATGAATCAGTGCACTAACAGGTGTTGGTCCTTCCATGGCATCCGGTAACCAAATGTGCAGAGGAAACATGGCACTTTTACCGGCACCTCCCACGAACATCAATCCCAACGCCAATGGAAGCATGGCGGCGCCACCGGTGAGGAGTGACATCGTGTCGGGTGTAAAACTGAATGTTCCACCGTAATATCCGTATAACAGGATTCCGATAAGAAAACCTAAATCGGCAAAGCGGGTAACAATAAATGCTTTTTTACTTGCTGCAACAGCCGAAGGTTTGGTATAGTAAAATCCGATGAGCAGGTATGAGCTTACGCCTACCAACTCCCAGAATAAGTACATTTGAAAAATATTGGTTGCCAGAACCAAACCGAGCATTGACATGGTAAATAAGGAAAGGAAGGCATAATAGCGTTGAAATCCTTTTTCTCCCTTCATATAACCGAAGGAGTAGATATGTACCATAAGTGACACGGTGGAAATGACGACTAACATCATCACAGAGATAGGATCGAGAAAAATGCCCAGATCTAAATGGAGCGTTTCGGTAAAGGGAAGCCACGTAAAGTTATAGGGCATAAGCGTAGCAAATGTTCCGTCCGCTGTTCTTGGGGCAGTAAAGTAAAACCAGGCTGTAAGGTAACTTAACGCAGTGACCAATCCCAATGAAAGAGTTCCCAGTCGGCCTGCATCTACGGGTTTAAACCATTTACCTCCGATTCCTAAGATAAGGAAGGAGAACATCGGAAGTATAAGTATCAATATTGTAAAATCCATTGTTATGAGTTTATTCTGTTTTGTAATAGCTCTACCATTTCATTTCATTCAGATTCTTCACCTGTATGCTGCGGATATTGCGATAGATATTAATCATAATAGCAATAGCCACTGCCGTTTCTGCTGCCGAGATAGCGATAGAGAAGAGGGCGAAGAAATAACCTTCTAATCCGCCGGGAAATAGAAAACGGTTAAATACGGCGAAGTTAATATCCGTGGCATTTAAAATCAGTTCAATGGAAATCAGAATGGCAAGCGTGTTGCGACGCGTGAAAAAGCCATAAATTCCTGCGAAAAACATGATAGCCGAAACTATCAGGTAATATTCCATGTGTATCATAATATTATCGTTTACGTGCAATTAATAATCCGCCTACGATGCATGCCAGTAGTAAGATACTGACGGCTTCAAAAGGTAATATATATCCGTATTTATCGCTACCCATTAACGCATGGCCGATGGTTTTGATGCTTATTTCTACCGGTTCGGGATGAGTTGTGGTTGCAAACTTATGGGTGAGGGTGATAAACATAACGATAGCTGCACCGCCTATTGTTGCGCCTAAACCCGCGAGTAGTTTACTTCGTTTCAGCTTTTCGGCACGGTCGCCCTCTCCGCTGGTGAGTAAAATGGAAAATACGTAGAGCACTATAATGCCGCCGGCATATACCATTATTTGTACGGAACCGAGAAAGGTGTACCCTAAAAGAAAATAAAGTCCTGCTGTTCCGAATAAAACAAAGAGTAAATAAGTAGCCGAACGCAGAATGCGGCGGGTACATACCGTCATCACCGAGAATACGGAAATGAATATTGCTAATACGTAGAATACAATTGTTTCAAAAGTTAGTTCCATAGTTTATTTCTTTTCAATTACTTTACTTCCCTCGTGGTTCAGTGTCTGAATGAGTTTATCACGATCGAACACAGCATGCTCAAACGACTGGTCGAAGGTGATGGCATCATGAGGGCATGCATTGACGCAGAGTTGGCAGAAGATGCACGAACCTAAATCGTATTTATAGGTTTTCAGTATCTTTTTCTTTTTGCCTTCTTCGGTTTCAATGGTTTCACTTATTACTTCGATGGTATCGTTTGGACAAGCCGTCTGGCAAAGTCCGCAGGCCACACAGCGGTGTTCGTTGTTCTCGTTGTGAGGCATGATAAGCTCACCACGGAAGCGGTCGAACATCTTTAACTCGGCACGGTTTTCGGGATATTGCTCCGTGGTCTTTGCACGAAAAAATATCTTAATGGTGGTTTTCATTCCTATTAATAAGGAACGGATGCCATACCAAAGTCCGCCTATATAACTATTCTTATTCTTCATCCTTCTTCTCCTCCATTTAGAAATGTAATCCGAAGACTACGATTAATACCATGATTACGAGGTTCACCATACTGATAGGCACCAGGTATTTCCACTCCAGCTTCAATATCTGGTCAATACGCAGGCGAGGGAAAGTCCACTTTATCCACATAAGCAAAAATACAACGAAGAATGCTTTTGCAAAAAACCAGATGAATCCGGGAATGTAATCCATTATTCCATTAAATCCATCTAAGCCTGCCACATGAAACGGCATCCATCCTCCCAGAAATATGGTTGCAGCTACAGATGCTACGATAAACATATTCAGGTATTCCGCCAGATAAAAGAAGCCGAAATGCATGCCGCTATATTCGGTATGATATCCGGCTGTTAGCTCGCTCTCAGCTTCAGGTAAGTCGAACGGCCCGCGATTTGTTTCAGCATTTCCGGCGATGAGGTAGATGATGAAAGCAACCAATGCCGGGATATGTCCTTTAAAGATAAACCATCCGTCGGCTTGTGATTCCACTATTTCTGAGAATTGCATAGTGCCCATTAATACAACCATGGTTAGGATAGATAAACCCACAGACAATTCGTAACTGATAATCTGCGCTCCGCTTCGCATGGCACCGATGAGAGAAAATTTATTGTTACTACTCCAACCGGCAAGCAGAATGCCTACTACTCCGATAGAAGATGCGGCAAGTAAGAAGAAAACGCCTACATTGAAATCTAAGACTTCCAATCCTTTATTTATCGGGATACAAGAAAAGGCCAGAATAGAGGATATAATCACCATATAAGGTGCCAGCTCATAGAGAAATTTATCCGAATGCTTCAGAGAGATGATCTCTTTGATTAACATTTTAAAGACATCTGCCAGAACCTGTATACTACCCCATTTCCCTACACGGTTTGGCCCGAGGCGGCATTGAAAAAAGGCACAGATTTTACGCTCCATATATATAAGTATAATAGCAAGTATTGCATACATCAAGATGATGCAGACGCCTATTATTACACATTCAATGAATACAGCCAATCCTTCTGACATGAAAGAGGTGAGCAGTTGGTGTATCCAGTTGGTTACTATGCTAAAATCGAACATATGATTGATTTACGATTTATAATTTATTGTTTACCATAATGATGTTTCGAACACTTATCTGTCTATATCGGGCACTACGTAATCTAATGTTCCTCCAATAGCTATCAGATCGGCTATCTTTGCCTCGCGGCTAATGGTGTCTACAACCGATACCAGAGGTAATCCGGTGCTGCGGAAATGCATACGATAGGGGTTCTTCTCTCCATGGCTTTCAAGAAACACTCCGAATTCTCCTCTGCTACCTTCTACGGCAGCATAATAAGAACCTTCAGGCACTCTGATAATTGGCTTCATCTTTTCCTGAAAGTTACCTTCGGGGATATTATCTATTAATTGTTCGACAATGCGAAGTGACTCCATTATTTCGTCCATACGTACCATGTAGCGGGCAAAACAGTCGCCTTCTTTGTAGATGATTTCTTTAAAGTCCACTTTGTCATATACCCCGTAAGGCATACGTTTACGAACATCGCAAGCCCAACCCGATGCACGACCGGTTCCACCGGTAGCACCGAATGAAATCGCATCTTCGCGACTTAATACACCTACGCCTTTGAGGCGCTGGGTTGCAATAACATTGCCGGTAAATACGTCGTGGTATTCATGAATAATTCCACGGAGGTAAGGGATGAATTCTTTCACCCTGCGTACGAAGTTCGGATGGATATCGGCTTGCACACCGCCTATTGTATTGTAATTCATAATAAGGCGTCCGCCACAAGTCTCTTCAAAAATATCAAGTATCTTTTCTCTGTCGCGAAATCCGTAGAAGAAAGCGGTAAGTGCTCCGAGGTCCATGCAAAGGCAGGAATAAAAGAGTAGGTGAGAATCAATGCGTTGCAACTCGTCCATGATGGTACGAATATACTGCACACGTTCGGACACTTCCACGCCCATGGCTTTTTCCACGCACATGCACAAGGCATGTCTGTTTTGATGTGCCGCGAGGTAGTCTAAACGATCGGTTAGTGCCAATGTTTGTGGGTAGGTGAGGTTCTCACACATTTTTTCTATGCCGCGGTGTATGTATCCGCAGTTCACATCCAGCTTCTTGATCGTTTCGCCTTCCAGAGATACACGGAACCTTAACACACCGTGGGTTGCAGGATGCTGAGGCCCGATGTTTACTACATATTCCCGATCATCGAAGATTACATTTTCTTTGTCTTTCAGCGTTCCGTCTTCATCCAGCTCCAATTCGGTAGTTGTATCAATAGTCTCCTCATTATCCATTCGTAACGGATTACGTTCGTCTGTGGGGTCATCATCTTTACGCATGGGATAACCCACCCAGTCGTTGCGCAGAAAAAGACGGCGCATATCGGGGTGATTAATGAAACGTATGCCATAATAATCGTATACTTCGCGCTCATTCAGTTCGGCTGCTTTCCAGATGTCATAAACCGAAGGTAACTCCGGGTTTTCACGATTGGTTGTAGATGTTTTTACAACCATCTGCTCGCCGGTTACCGTTGACTCGAGATGATAAACAACTCCCAGACTATCGCCCCAATCCATTCCTGTAAGGCTTTCCAAAAAGTCCATTTGCTTCTCATTGCGCAATTTTAGCGCTTCGTCGTAAAATTTTTCAGACGGTATTTCTATGATTTCATTCATCTTTTTTTTCCTTTCTGTTTACGCCGCCAAAGAATTTTTCAATCTTAACTTTGCGTTGAAGTTGCATTAGTCCGTAATAAAACGCTTCCGGTCTGGGTGGGCATCCGGGAATGTATACGTCTACGGGCAAAATCTTATCGACTCCATTTAATACGTGATATGATTTTTTAAATGGACCGCCGCTAACAGCGCATCCTCCCACAGCTACTACATATTTGGGATCGGCCATTTGATCGTAGAGACGTTTGAGTACCGGAGCCATTTTATTGGTGATGGTTCCGCATACCATAATCATATCAGCCTGGCGCGGACTGGCACGGGCTACTTCAAACCCAAAGCGGGCCATGTCATAGCGGGCAGCGCCCAATGCCATGAATTCGATGCCGCAACAGCTAGTTGCGAATGTGAGTGGCCACAATGAATTGCTGCGTCCCCAATTGATAAGATTGTCCATTGCTCCGACAAAGACATTGACGCCACCTTCATTGAGCTCTCTAACCATTTTCTCCAACGAATCGTTGTCGATAAACTCTTCATAAGGAATTGATTTTATTTTTGGTTTTTTCATTTCCATTCTAATGCTCCTTTCCTCCAGGCATAAGCGAGACCCAGAACTAAAATAATTAAAAAGAAAAGAATACTAATCAGTCCGTTAACTCCCAGTTCTTTGACAATAACTGCCCATGGAAACAAGAAAACAGTTTCCACATCAAACATAAGAAACAGGATGGCAAACAAATAGTAACCTACACGAAATTGCATCCATGATTTACCACGGGTGGGTATACCACATTCGTACGCTTCTCCCTTTTGAGGGTTATATGAACGTGGAGATATTGCTTTCGCTATACCTAATGCTACAGCAACCAATGTGATTGCCGTTAATAAAACAACAATTAATAATGCAAAATTCATAATCCAATATCATTTAGATTGAATAATATTATAATGAGCAAACTCTCCGTGAGTTCAATCTGTTTGGCCAGATTATTACATCGGAGATTGTCTAGCCGGAATCCTAAACAATGATTTTTCTCAGGCCAAATATATAATAAGTAGCAGGAGTTGAAAAATCATAAAATAGCGATTGAGGTGAAGTGTAATATGGTTGAGGTGATGTTGACTGATGTTCGCGAAAAGAGCCTAGGAGATGAGTCTTGTATTTGCAAATAGACGAATAGCAAATGTCGGAGTAAATGGTTTCGCAAGACAGTTCAGCGTAATAATGGTAGAATCGTTCTATTGCTTGTCGGTTCGTTTGTCCTTGCGAAAGATAGCATTCTGATCTGTATGGAGTAGCCGATAGTATATCTGATGCTTTCATTATAACGGAATGAAGCATAACTGCAAATACAATTAAGATACTATATTTGAAGATTTTTCTCATACGACCTTTTTAGAGGTGCAAATATAGTACTTAAT
Organism: uncultured Bacteroides sp.; assembly: GCF_963677715.1. Lineage (NCBI taxonomy): Bacteria > Pseudomonadati > Bacteroidota > Bacteroidia > Bacteroidales > Bacteroidaceae > Bacteroides > uncultured Bacteroides sp. The sequence continues at coordinate 1,368,649 of NZ_OY782495.1, read as the reverse complement.
TTTATCTCCTTTGTAATCTCTATATGACAAAAAGGTTTTTTAGCACACTTTTTATCCTAAATCAATGTCTTTTCCAAAATCCAGGGGTAAATATTATTAATACAGTGAAAAGTTCGAGACGTCCGATGAGCATGAGAAAAGATAATAGCCATTTTGCCGCATCGGGCAAGTGATTCCAACTATATGCCGGTCCGCATGTACCTAGTCCCGGGCCAACACCCCCCATGCTTGAAACTACGGTACCAAATGACTCTACAAAGCCTACGCCTAATGCCATCATTGTGAGCCATCCGATTACCAATACGGTAGCATACAAAAAAGTAAATGCAAGTACGGAACTTTTGACGGAAGATGAAATGACCTGCTTGTTTACGCGCAGGGGAAGTATGGCGTTAGGGTGAATTAAATGTTTGAATTCATTTCTTGTGAGTTTTGCCAAAATCAAGACTCTCATGTCTTTCAATCCGCCACTTGTGGAACCGGCGCATCCGCCGCATATCATAGCAAAAGGAAGCATCGCCCATAGAAAAGGCTTCCAAGTCATGTAATCAGCAGTAACAAATCCGGTTGCAGTATGTAACGATGCTACCTGAAACAAAGCTTTTCTGAATGATTCTTCAATTCCCATAGACGAAGTTCGTACAAGAGTAAATGCTATAATACCTGTAAAAATAGCAATGGAACAAATGAACCATCTCATCTCTTCGTCTTTGAAAAACTTACTTATCTTGCCTTTCATGCAAAAGAAATAGAGCGTAAAATTTAGTCCTGATAAGATCATGAAAACAGAAACAACATACTCTATATAGGGAGAGTTGTAATAAGAGATGCTTGCTTGTTTGGTAGAATATCCTCCGGTGGAAGTGGTAGTAAATGAATGGCAAACGGCATCAAAAAGGCTCATTCCTCCAAACATTAGAAGTATGGTTTCGCTAATAGTTAATACTAAATAAATGCTCCATAACCATTTTGCTGTGACTCTGATACGGGGATGTATTTTATCATGAGTGGGGCCGGTAGCTTCAGCAGCAAATAGTTGCAAGCTGCCTATGCTGAAAATAGGAAGAATGGTAATAGTGAAAAACACAATACCTAACCCACCGATCCACTGAGTCATACTTCGCCAGAACAAAAGTCCATGGGGCAGTGATTCTATATTATCTAAGATGGAAGCACCGGTGGTGGTAAAACCAGACATTGTTTCAAAGAATGCATTGGTTATATTAGGTATATAACCACTGAAATAATAAGGTAACATACCAAAAATACTGAATATAACCCATACAAAGCTTACTATAAGATAACCATCCTTGCGGCTTAGTTGTTTCTTTGCATTTTTGCCCAACAGCAGAAGCAATGATCCGATGCCGAAGGTTATGCCAGTAGTGAGTAAAAAACTTTTTATGTCATCTTCCTGATAATAGAGCGAAACGCCTATACAAGATACCAACATGGCTGTTTCAATAAGTATAAGAAACCCCATGATCCGATAAATCATCTTTATGTTTATCATTTCTATATCAGTTAAAAAACTTCTCTATTTTCTTTATCATCATGTTTAGGCAAAATACGACAACATGATCGCCAGCGCGTATTAGTGTATCGCCTGAAACAACAATCCCTTCGCCGTTTCTTATCAATCCTCCGATAGTTGTCCCTTTGGGAAGCCCGAGATCTTTTACCAAGTGTTTGGCTATTTTGGAGTCGGCTTTGACGGTGAACTCAGCTACATCGGCATTGGCAAAGGTGAGGCTTTTTACATTGGATACATCTGCATCGAGCATCATTTGATAGATATGGCTAGCCGCAATCATCTTTTTGTTGATAACCGTGCCGATGTCCAGACTTTCGGCCATACTGATATAATCGATGTTCTCAACTTCGGCTACTGTTTTGTTGACTCCTATGCGTTTAGCGGCTAGGCAGGCTAGAATGTTTGTTTCGGAATTTCCTGTTAATGCAACGAAAGCTTCTGTGTTTTTTAATCCCTCTTCTGCTAATAAGTTCATGTCACGCCCATCACCGTTAATAATCATAATTCGATCATCCAATAGCTCTGTCAAACGGTTGCAACGGCTAACATCCTGTTCTACTATTTTTACCTGCATATAGTCAGGTACATACTGTGCTGTACGTACAGCTATTCGACTACCTCCCATAACCATGACGTTGCGAACGTCAGCATAATCTTCTTTCCCTGCAATTTTACGAATATAGGGAATGTATTTGCGGGTTGTGGTAAAATAGACAATGTCATATAATTTAATGACATCGTTTCCTCGTGGAATAATAGTTTCGTTACCCCGTTTTATGGCTACTATGTGGTAAGGGGTGTTGGCACCTTTCAATTGCTGGAGGGGGATGTTTAGAATTTCTGCACTTTCTCTCATTTTAGTTCCTATCAAGATGAGAGCACCTCCGCAAAATTCCCACCATTGGCGAATCCAACTCATACGCATGGAGGATACTATTTCTTTGGCAGCAAGCATTTCGGGATAAATGAGCGAATCGACTCCAAGCTTTTGAAAGAATTCTTTGTTTTTAGGCAATAGATATTCGTAATTATCGATGCGGGCAACTGTTTTCTTTGCGCCCAAATTGCGGGCTATCATACAGGCTGTTATGTTACGACTTTCATCGGGTGTTACAGCAATGAATAAATCGGATTCTCCTACGCCAACCTCTTTGAGCCCGGAGATGGAGGAGGGAGAAGCACAAACAGTCATTAAGTCAAAATTAGCACTTAACGTACTTAACTTTTCCTCATTATCGTCAATCAGAATTATATCCTGTCTTTCACGGGATAATAATTTAGCTAAATGTGTGCCTACAGCTCCGGCACCGGCAATAATTATTTTCATCGATTATCTCTGCATTTGTCAATATCTTTAATATTAAAGAATGGTTGACTTGTGGCTATTGTTAATTTATAACTCATTCTGCTTCATAGGTGTGTAAATGCATAATCGCATTATAAATGCCGGTAGTATCTAAACCACAAAGGTGGTGTAAATCGCTAATGCTTCCGTGCTCGATAAATTTATCCGGTAGCCCTATCCGGTGGATTTTGGGATAGTAATTGTTGTCGGACATAAATTCGAGGATGGCGCTCCCCATGCCTCCCTTGATCATTCCCTCTTCTACGGTAATTATCTTTTTAAATTTGCATCCTACCTCATGTAGTAAGTTTTCGTCAAGGGGTTTTAAAAAACGAATATCGTAATGAGCAATGGAAATATTTTGCTTTGTTGCTAATTCAATAGCTTCTGCTACAATTTTGCCTATGGGCCCTATGGTTAGTACGGCTATTTCTTCTCCTTCTTTTATTTTCCTGCCGCGACCTATTTCTATTTCCTCAAAGGGGCATTGCCATTCAACTAATGAGCCTCTGCCTTTGGGATAACGAATCACGAAAGGTCCTTTATCGGGCAATTGGGCGGTATACATCATTTTTCTTAGTTCGTGTTCATCCATTGGAGAGGCAATGGTGAGGTGGGGAATAGGTCTGAGATAAACCAGGTCGAAAACACCATGATGTGTGGGGCCGTCTTCTCCAACCAGTCCGGCACGATCCAGGCAGAACACTACATTTAAATTTTGAATGGCTACGTCGTGAATAATATTGTCGTAGGCTCGTTGCATAAAGGAAGAATATATGTTACAGAAGGGGATAAGACCGTCTTTCGCCATCCCGCCCGAAAAAGTAACGGCATGTCCTTCGGCTATGCCTACGTCGAAAGCTCTATCAGGCATTTTTTTCATGAGTATATTCATGGAACATCCTGTTGGCATAGCTGGCGTTACTCCTATTATTTTATCATTTTTTTCTGCGAGTTCTACGAGGGTATTGCCAAATACATCTTGAAACAAAGGTGGCAGGCCGTTTGTATTGACAATGATTCGCTGGCCGGTTTCCGGATCAAATTTACCGGGAGCATGCCACAAGGTAGCCTGTTCCTCTGCCGGTTTAAATCCTTTTCCTTTGATGGTGTGTAAATGTAATATCTTGGGGCCTTGCATGTCTTTCAGGTCACGTAATATGCGAGCTATATTCTTCACATCGTGTCCGTCAATAGGTCCGAAGTAACGGATGTTCATCCCTTCGAAAATATTCTGTTGCTGTGCCAGCATCGATTTCAGACTATTACCAAAGCGTATTAAGCTTTTGCGTCTGGATTCATTTAGTATACCTACTTTAAATAACATCTGGGATGTTTTAAAACGCAGGCGATTATAGCGGTTAGAGGTCGTTAAATTAAATAAATATCGCTTCATGCCACCTACGCTACGGTCAATGGACATGTCGTTGTCATTTAAAATAATTAGTAGGTTATTGGGTGTGGAGGATGCGTTGTTCAATCCTTCGAATGCCAATCCTCCGCTCATGGAACCATCTCCTATTACAGCTACGACGTGTCTGTTCTTTTCTTCCTTTCGCTCTGCCGCGACCGCCATGCCTAAAGCTGCAGAAATAGAGTTTGAAGCATGTCCGCAAGTAAAAGTATCGTATTCGCTTTCTTCCGGAGAAGGGAAAGGACGTATGCCTTTAAATTTTCTATTCGTGAAAAAAGAATTTCTTCGGCCGGTAAGTATTTTATGGGCATACGCTTGATGTCCGACATCCCATACTATGCGATCATAGGGTGTATTAAAAACATAATGCAATGCCACTGTTAACTCTACTGCTCCTAAGCTTGCAGCGAAATGACCGGGATTGCAAGAAAGTTCTTTTATAATGTCTTGCCTAAGCTCTTTACATACTTCGGGAAGGCTTTCGATGCTCAATTTTCGTAAATCTTCCGGGTATGAAATGGCATTTAGCAAGTTATATTTTTGTTCGTCATTCATTGTTTTGAGCAAATTTATCGCAAATTTAGTATAAATATGTCGAAGTGATTGCGTTTGAGTGAGAATTTTGTGGAATTCGGGCCTATCTTAACGTATCCTCTCTTTGTTCTCTCATTTATATGTGTCATGTTTTAAGCAGAAATATAATTATTAAATGAAATAGATAAACTATGTTGTATCTGTTTGTTTTCGAAATTATTCCTGTACTTTTGTGTTTATAAAAGAATTCAAAAGACAGATACAGCGATGGACTTCAGAACAATGATAACATGCCCTAAACCCGATTTTTCAATTACTCACTCAGACAGGGGATTGCTTATGGGATCTTGTTTTGCCGAAAACATAGGGACTCTGATGGTTGAAAATAAATTTTGTTGTGATGTTAATCCTTATGGGATCCTCTATAATCCGTTATCGGTTGCTAAAGCTTTGAGAGAGCTCACTTTGGGCAAGCAATATGAAGAATCCGATTTATTTTTCTTCCAGGAATGTTATCATAGTTATATGCATCACGGTTCTTTTTCGTCTTTGTCTTCGAAGGAATGTTTGGATGGAATTAATGCCCGTTTGCAGAAAGGGCATGAAGCTATTAGCCGGCTCAATTACCTTATTATCACTTTTGGCACATCTTGGGTTTATATTCTCAAAGAAACGGGAGAGGTTGTTTCTAATTGTCACAAGCTCCCGGCCGATTATTTTATACGCCGCAGGCTTAATGTGCAGGAAATTGTTTCTGATTATTCCGCTTTGATAAACGACTTGATTGAACGTCATTCTCAGCTAAAGATTATTTTTACCGTGAGTCCTATCCGTCATTTGAAGGATGGATTGCATGGTAATCAGATCAGTAAAGCTACTCTGCTATTGGCTATTAGTGAGTTACAAGATCTTTACCCCGAATCTGTATATAATTTCCCCGCTTACGAGATCGTGATAGATGAGCTTCGGGATTATCGTTTTTATGCCGATGACATGGTTCATCCTTCATCAGTGGCTATACAATATATCTGGGAAGCTTTTACCGCTCTTTATTTTTCTAAGGAAACAAGAGCAGTTATGAAAGAATGTGATGATATACATAAGTCATTGGCGCACAAACCCTTTAGGAAGCAGTCTGAAGAGTATAAAAGATTTTTAATGCAAATAGTGTTAAAAACAGAGCGACTTAAAGAAAAATACCCGTACTTAGATGTACAAAAAGAAATAGAATTATGTCATATACTATTGAATCAATAGCAGAACGAATCGGTGCTAAGCGCTTAGGCAATGTAGATACAAAGATTGATTGGTTACTTACTGATAGTCGTTCGTTGTGTTTTCCCGAAGAAACTCTTTTTTTTGCTTTAGATACGAAGAGAAACGATGGAGCAAAATATATTCCTGATTTATATGTACGCGGCGTGCGTAATTTTGTGGTTTCTTCGAAATTTAGAGAGGAAGAAGGCGAATATGCTGATTGTAACTTCCTGATTGTATCTAACCCGCTAAAAGCTCTACAAAAATTAGCTGAACTGCATCGGGAAAATTTTAATATTCCGGTAATAGGCATTACTGGTAGTAATGGTAAAACCATCGTAAAAGAATGGCTGCATCAATTGCTTGGTTCGGAGCGTAATATTGCCCGCTCTCCCCGAAGTTATAACTCTCAAATAGGAGTTCCTTTGTCTGTTTGGCAAATGACTGAATCTTCCGAGTTAGGTATCTTTGAAGCCGGCATTTCGGAAACAGGTGAAATGCGTGCGTTGCAAAGTATCATTAAACCTACTATCGGGGTGTTGACTAATATTGGCGGTGCGCATCAGGAGAATTTTTTCTCATTGCAGGAAAAATGCATGGAGAAATTGCTCTTATTTAAGAATTGTGAAGTGGTAATTTATAATGGAGATAACGAACTGATAAGCAATTGTGTGGCTAAGTCGATGTTAACTGCACGCGAAATAGCATGGTCGTGTAAGGATATGGAAAGGCCGCTGTTTATTAGTAGCATTAAGAAAGAGAGTGAATATACCACTATTTCTTATCGATATCTGGAAATGGATAATTCATTTTGCATTCCTTTTATAGATGATGCGTCTATAGAGAATTCTTTAAACTGTCTTGCTGTTTGCCTTTATCTCATGCTCCCTCCGGAAGATATCACAGAACGTATGGAACATTTGGAACCCATTGCCATGCGTTTGGAAGTGAAAGAGGGGAAAAACAACTGTGTGCTTATCAATGACAGTTATAATTCTGATTTGGCTTCACTTGATATAGCACTTGATTTTCAGTACCGCCGTTCTCTTGCTAAAGGATTAAAACGTACACTTATTCTCTCTGATCTTTTAGAAACAGGGCAAAGTACCACGACACTTTATCGCAAAGTGGCTCAGCTTATACAAAGTCGGGGAATAGAGAAGATCATTGGAGTGGGGAATGAAATAACATCTTGTGCTTCGCGTTTTGATGTTGAGAAGTATTTCTTCTCAAATACCGAAGCTGTATTAGCTTCGGATTTATTGAAAAGCCTGAAGAATGAAATAATTCTCATTAAAGGTTCGCGTAGTTTTGGATTTGATCTGGTCTCAGAGAATTTGGAGTTGAAGGTACATGAAACCATTCTGGAAATCAACCTGAATGCATTGATCAATAACCTGAACTATTTTAGGGGAAAGCTAAAGCCCGAAACGAAGATGATGTGCATGGTAAAAGCATTTGCTTACGGAGCCGGTTCTTATGAAATAGCAAAAACGCTTCAGGAACATCGGGTCGATTATCTGGCTGTGGCTGTGGCCGACGAAGGTTCTGACTTGCGCAAAGCCGGGATCACGGGTTCTATTATTATAATGAATCCCGAGATGACTGCCTTTAAAACGATGTTCGATTATAAACTGGAGCCTGAAGTTTACAGCTTTCATTTGTTGGATGCGTTAATTAAAGAAGCAGAGAAAGAAGGAATTACTAATTTTCCTATCCATTTAAAACTGGATACCGGCATGCATCGATTGGGCTTTGCTCCCGATGAAGTTCCGGAACTGATTCGACGGCTAAAGGAACAAAATGCCGTTATTCCCCGGTCAATATTCTCTCACATGGTGGGGAGTGACAATGAGCAGTTTGACGACTTTACCCGTCGTCAGATCGAAGTCTTCGATGAAGCTTCTACCATATTGCAGAAGGCATTCTCTCATAAAATACTTCGTCATATTTGCAATTCGGCCGGAATAGAACGTTTTCCGGAAGCACAATTAGATATGGTACGTTTGGGCATAGGCCTTTATGGCGTTAGTCCGATAGATAACTCTATTATATATAATGTAAGTACTCTCAAGACCACGATTCTTCAGATTCGTGATGTGCCGGCCACAGATACTATCGGCTATAGTCGGAAAGGATATGTGACGCGTGACTCCCGCATTGCAGCCATTCCTATCGGTTATGCCGATGGGCTGAACAGACATTTAGGAAACGGGAAAGGTTATTGCCTGGTGAATGAGAAGAAAGCTTTCTATGTGGGTAATATCTGCATGGATGTGTGTATGATTGACGTGACGGATATTGATTGCAAGGAAGGCGATCAGGTTATTATCTTCGGAGATGACTTGCCGATAACCGTACTGTCGGACATGCTCGAAACCATTCCTTATGAGGTGCTGACTAGCGTTTCTACTCGTGTGAAAAGGGTTTATTTTCAGGATTAAGTTGGCTGAAAAGACAATTGAGAGCAGATTCTTGGTTAGATGCCGACTTTTGTTTAGTTTTGTATGTGCTATTTGAACAATTACCTAATTAACTGAATTTATGGTCAATCATTTATTATTAGGCTTCTTGCCTAGCGGTTCGGAATTTATTATTTTGGCTTTATTGATTCTTCTTTTATTTGGTGGAAAGAAGATACCCGAGTTGATGAAAGGCCTTGGTAAAGGCGTAAAGAGCTTCAAAGAAGGAGTAAATGAAGCGAAAGAGGAAATTAATAAGGCTAAAGAGGATATAGAAAAACCGGCTGAAACAAACGATAAGAAAGAGTAACGATGGCCGAAATGTCCTTTTGGGATCATTTGGATGAGTTGCGTATCGTACTTTTTCGAATTATCGGAGTATGGTTTGTTTTAGCTGTGGGCTATTTCATTGCAATGCCCTGGTTGTTCGACCATGTGATACTGGCGCCTTGTCACAATGACTTTGTGTTTTATTCTTTGTTGCGATCCATGGGCGAGTCATTGCATTTAACCGATGATTTCTTTACGCAGAAATTTTCGGTGAAGCTTATTAACATTAATCTGGCTGCACCGTTCTTTATTCAGATGTCAACCTCTTTTTGGATGTCAATAGTAACAGCTATGCCTTATCTTTTTTTCGAGATTTGGCATTTTATTCGGCCGGCACTTTACCCGAACGAGCAAAAAGGGGTAAGAAAGGCTTTGAGCATCGGGACGGTAATGTTTTTTATTGGTGTTTTGCTGGGGTATTTCATGGTTTATCCGCTTACCCTTCGTTTCCTTTCTACCTATCAGTTAAGTGCAGAAGTCCCAAATATGATTTCTCTTAATTCCTACATCGAGAACTTTATGATATTAGTGCTTTGTATGGGATTGGCTTTTGAACTACCTTTGGTTATGTGGTTGCTATCCCTGATGGGGCTTGTCAACAAAGCTTTTTTGCGTAAGTATAGGAAACATGCCATTGTTGTTATCGTAGCGGTTGCAGCCGTCATTACTCCTACAGGCGATCCTTTTACGTTAAGTGTTGTATCTATACCTCTCTGCCTTCTCTATGAATTGAGCATCTTACTTATGAAAGATAAGAAAACGGAAAGTTAGCCGGTAAAAGGCAATATTTTCTTTACTTTTGCCACATGATTGATGAGGTAAAAGAATACTTTGATATACTTCTGGTTCTCTGCAAGGCAGAAGAAACTCCGCTTGTTGTTCGTTACAAACAAATGCGTGAGATGCTTGAACGTCTCTGCCGGATGCAGATGCAGGATGAAAGTTTGCAGATGACTGATTTATCTGCAAGGATTAGTTTTCTGGCAGCACGAGTGGGGCTTACTAGTGTTGAACAGAACCGTCTACATACGTTTCGATTGACTTCTAATGCTATTTTGAACCGGCAAACAACTCCAACGCAAGAGAATCTGTTTCGTGACATAAAGACATTAGCCTTTCTGTTGAGAAAAATATCCGGTCAAGATATACCCGGGACACTCTACACCATTTTGCCCAAAGCCGATGCAACCTATCTAGTCTCTTCCTTTGCCGGAAAGCAAATACAGCGGATGCGCGTTTGTTTTCAATATGCCGACGATACTTATTTATATGTTGTTCCTTCGGATGCAATTATTGAAGAGCCCTTGCGTGTGCGCTATAATGTGTCTCAGGTGAATGAAGAATTTGCTGAGACCTGCAAACTGCTTTGGCATCATGCTCAGCTTAATTTATTGGATGTTTCTATAGATGATAAAGGCATTCTTACTCCTTCTTTTATCGTTCTTGAACCGGATTATCTGATTGATATCAGTTCGCTGGCCGAGTGCTTTCGTGATTATGGGCATCATCCGGCTAATTACTTATTAAGTAAGTTACAACCTATAGATAATGCCCGTCCGCTTCTGTTGGGAAATATAGCCAATCTCTTTCTCGACGAATGGATTCATGCCGATACCGAAGTGGATTATGTAGCTTGTATGAAAAAAGCTTTTCGACGCTATTCTATAGAATTGGCTGCTTGTAAAGACTTGGCGGATAAGGAGAAAGAACGCGGATTCTTTGATGATTGCAAGATGCATTTTGATCATATTCGTCGGGTAGTTACTGAAACTTTTCACGCTTCCGGTTATGAATTGGATAAAACGGATGCTGTTCTGGAACCTTCTTATATCTGCGAGGCGCTAGGCCTGCAAGGTCGGCTCGACTATATGCAGCGAGATATGCACTCCTTCATTGAAATGAAATCGGGCAAAGCCGATGAGTATTCCATCCGTAATAAAGTAGAACCCAAAGAAAATAATAAGGTACAGATGTTGCTTTATCAAGCTGTTTTGCAATATTCTATGGGGATGGATCATCGTAAGGTAAGGCCTTATTTACTTTATACCCGCTATCCGTTACTTTATCCGGCGCGTTCTTCGTGGGCAATGGTGAAAAGAGCCATTGATTTGCGGAATCGCATAGTGGCAAACGAATTTGGAGTACAACTACATAATAGTACTGAGTTCACTGCAAACATGCTTGCCCGGATTAATCCGACAACTCTCAATGAAAAAAAACTAAAAGGTCGATTTTGGGAACAATATCTTTCACCTTCAATTGTACGGTTCAAAGAAAAACTGGATTGTTTAACTTCTTTGGAACAGGCCTATTATTATGTATTGTATAACTTTATCACTAAAGAACAGTATACGGCGAAATCGGGTGACGTAGATTATGAAGGGCGAACAGGGGCTGCTTCTTTGTGGCTATCTTCGTTGACAGAGAAACATGAAGCCGGAGAGATTCTTTATGATTTGAGCATAAGTGAAAATCATGCCACCAATGAGCACAAGGCGTCTCTTACTCTGACTATTCCTGTTAATGAATCGACTTATGAAATGGAAAAAGAAGTGGAGGCTTTACCTAATTTTCGTCAGGGCGATGCAGTCGTACTTTACGAACGTAACTGCGATACGGATAATGTTACCAACAAAATGGTGTTTAAAGGGAACATTGAAAGCATTACGGCTAGTGAAGTCAAATTTCGTCTGCGGGCTGCACAACGTAATCCGTCGGTACTTCCATCGGACAGCCTTTATGCCATGGAGCACGATATAATGGATACAGGCTTTCACAGTATGTATCTTGGTTTATCTGCTTTTACTTCTGCCAATAAAGAGAGACGCGATTTGATTCTCTCTCAGCGACAGCCGGAGTTTGATCTTGCTTATGATGAAGCGATTAGTAAAGCTCCGGATGATTTTAGTCGTGTGGTGCTGAAAGCACAGGCTGCAAAAGATTATTTCTTATTGATCGGACCTCCCGGCACGGGCAAAACATCGCGTGCATTGCGATTGATGGTAGAAGCTTTTTATCGGGGTCCTTGTGCTCAGATCCTCTTATTAGCTTATACCAACAGGGCGGTAGATGAAATATGCAAGGCTCTTTCAACCATAACGCAACAAATAGATTTTATACGCATAGGCAGTGAGTTGGCTTGCGGTCCGGCTTATCGTAAACACCTTATTGAAAATGAGCTGTCGCTATGTAACCGTCGTTCGGAGGTGGTGCAGCGAATAACGAGCTGCCGCATTTTTGTAGGTACGGTAGCTTCTGTTGCTAATAAGCCCGAACTATTCCAACTAAAGAGTTTTGATGTGGCCATCGTTGATGAGGCTACACAAATACTGGAGCCTCAGTTGCTTGGCATTTTGTGTGCGCGAAAAGAAGATGGCACCGATGCCGTTGGTAAATTCATTCTGATAGGAGACCACAAACAACTTCCGGCTGTGGTGCAGCAGAGTTCTGTCCATTCACAAGTACACGATGAATCTTTGCTTGCTATCGGATTGAAAAACTTAAAAGATTCCCTATTTGAACGTCTTTACCGTACCGTGAGCGGTGGAAGGGCGACAATAGATCTTTCTGCAGATCCCGATTTAAACGTTGTTAATGCCAAGGCTTTTGATCAGCTCTGCCGTCAAGGGCGAATGAATCCGGCTATTGCCCGTTTCTCTAATGAGATGTTTTATGGCGGAAAGTTAGAGTCGGTAGGTCTGGCTCATCAGATTGACGAACTGGTGGCGTCGCCGCTTTTAATTCAAGATGAGCTGAGTCCTTTGATGACGCAACGTATGGTTTATCTTCCATCTGTTCCGGATATAGAAGGTTTTTCTTGTAAGGTAAATCATTCGGAGGCATGTCTTTGTGCCCAGTTAGCAGTTAAAGTGTATGAACAGTATAACTCTGAGTTCAATTCTGATTGCACATTGGGTATTATAACTCCTTATCGTAGTCAGATAGCATTGATTAAGAAAGAAATAAGGCGTTTGGGTATTCCGGCTTTGAATGATGTTTTGATTGATACCGTAGAGCGCTTTCAGGGAAGTGAACGTGATGTTGTAATTTATTCTTTTTGTGTTAACCACGCTTATCAATTGCATTTTCTTTCGAACATGATAGAAGAAGGAGGAGTGCTGATAGACAGGAAGTTAAATGTAGCTTTGACCCGTGCGCGGAAACAGATGTTTATAATAGGTGTTCCCGAATTGCTTCATTTGAATCCGATCTATCATAAACTACTAAATTTTATAACTACTAAAGCTGCTTTTACAAAAATACGCAGATATTAGTTTTTATTCTTTCTTTATGCGGTTTGTTAACACTTTTGTATGTTGTAAAGCCTTATCTTTGTAGCACGTTTTTTTCATAGAGATTTAGATTTAAGGTTAGAAGAATTGTGGAAGTCGTGAGACTTCCCTTTTTTTTGCCTTAATATATCCTTTTTCTTTCCAAGGGAGCAGGATATAAAAAAAGCCCTTTCGTGAGAAAGGGCTTTTTTATAGGTCATCGTTTTACTGCATTTATAAATCAGTTATGATTTTATATTGTGGTACGAGGAGTTTCATTATGCCCCAGGCTATTACATAGGCAAAAGCGCAAACGCCAAACATGATGCCGTATGCTGTTTGTGGACTAGCTACATATAAGTCTGTAATAAAGCCAGCCAGTAGCTGAACTAACACACCACCTATACCTCCTGCCAATCCACCGATACCTGTTACGGAAGCAACAGCCTTCTTGGGGAACATATCCGAAACGGTAGTGAATATATTGGCAGACCATGCTTGATGGGCAGCTCCTGCAATACAGATAATAGCAGTAGCCAAGTACATTGCGTATGAGCCAAAAATTTCTTTGTTACCGAAATATTGAGTTAGTAATAATAGGATAGGGAATAGAGCAATAATAAGCATGGCGGTCATTCTTGCTTTATAGATGTTCCAGCCTTTTTTTGTGAAGAACATAGGAACACTTCCTCCAAATACGCTTCCTGCGATTGCTACACCGAAGACAATAAATGTAGGCCACATCACCTCTTGGGTAGTCATGTCGAATTGCTTTTTAAGATAATCCGGCAACCAGAATAATAAGAACCACCATATACCGTCGGTCATAAATTTACCGAAAAAGAATGACCATGTTTGAGGATATCTGAATAATTTGAACCAAGAGACTTTTTCTTTTTTTCCTTCTTTTTCAGCCGCAAGTTGTTCAGGGGTTAGTTCAGCGTCATCCATATGGATAAGGGCATATTCAGCTTCATTGACTTTACCCTTCTCTTTCATCTTTTTAGGGCTATTATATAATATACCCCAGAAGATCAGCCATACGAAGCCAATACCACCTGTAAGTATAAAAGCCATTTTCCATCCAAGAGCATCACCAAAATGAATTAAGCACCAAGGTACAAATAGTGCTGATATCATCGCACCGATATTAGATCCACTATTGAATATACCAGTGGCTAGAGCACGTTCTTTTTTAGGGAACCATTCTGAAACCGTTTTGATCGAAGCGGGAAAGTTACCAGCTTCTCCAATTCCAAAGATACTCCTTATCATCACATGGAAAGTAACAGTCGTTCCAACAAAAGCATTGGCTATTCCACTGAAAGACCAGATTATTAATGATAAAGCTAATCCTAATTTTGAACCAATTTTGTCGATGACCATTCCCGAAAAAACGGTAATAAGGGCATAGGCTCCTGTGAAAAATGCAGTGACGTAGGAGAAGTCTGAGTTACTCCATCCGAATCCATCGGTTGAACAAAAATACTCTTTAAGAAAGGAGATCACGTTACGATCCATGTAATTAATAGTTGTCGCAAAAAACAGTAATGAACAGATTACCCATCTGTATTTAGTCATTTTTTCGTTTACTTCGTTGAATGTACTCATGTGAACTGATTTAAAATTATTTTTTGTAGTTTATGGATTTCAAAATTACACATTATTATGTATATATAGGCTATAATTATTGCTTAAAGTAGTGCATTAATTGATATTTCTGTCTTTTTTATTTCGAAATGAGAGTGCTTTGTGTGCGAAATGTAGTCTTTTATACGACATTGCTTTCGACTTTAGCCACCAGTGGTTAATAAGTGCACAATTTATATCGATAAATGCACAATTTTAAAAGAAATGCTCGTTACATTTGTTGTTTAGTCGTTGTGCATAAATATATTTTTATTTTAGTAAATAACTTTAGAATGAATAAAATTAGAACAGTTTGTTTTTTAGTACTGGGATTTACCTTTTGCTCCCTGTCTTTGTTGGCCCGGAAGGTTGATAACAACCAGCCTTGGTCGGTAAGAATGGCCGAATCGGAAATGGTTCGTTGTCCTCAACCGTGGCAATTAGATTTTCAGCCGACATTGAAGTGGGATTATTGCCACGGGCTCGAATTGCAGGCCTTCTTAGATCTTTATGATGCCTATGGTGATAAGAAATATTCTGAATATGCGGTGGCTTATGCCGATACGATGACGCATGCCGACGGCAGTATTGTGACTTATAAACCTGAAGAGTTGAGCCTTGACCGGATAAATACAGGTAAAATCTATTTTAGAATATACGAGCAAACCAAAAACGAGAAATATAAAAAAGCAATGGACTTGTTGAGAGACCAATTGAATCATCAACCGAGAACAGTAGATGGCGGCTTTTGGCATAAGAAGATTTATCCGAACCAGATGTGGTTGGATGGTCTTTATATGGAAGCGCCTTTTTATGCGGAATATGCTTTTCGTAATAATAACCCGCAGGATTATCAGGATGTTATTCGTCAGTTTCTCACTGTAGCCCGTTATACGTACGATTCTAAGAACGGATTGTATCGTCATGCTTGTGATGTGAGCCGTAAGGAAAAATGGTCGGATCCCGTTACCGGACAGTCGGCTCATTGCTGGGGGCGTGCTATGGGATGGTATGCCATGGCATTTGTCGATGCTCTTGATTTCATTCCCAAACATGAGGCCGGGCGCGATTCCATGCTGGTAATACTTAATAATATAGCTACTCAGGTGCAGAGATTGCAAGACCCGAAAACCGGACTTTGGTATCAGGTGCTGGACAGAAGCGGAGATGAGGGCAATTATCTGGAATCATCCTGTTCTACGATGTTTGTATACACCTTATTTAAAGCAGTGCGTATGGGGTATATTGATAAATCGTATCTGGATGTGGCGATAAAGGGTTATAAAGGTATACTGAACAACTTTATTGAGGTAGATAAAGATGGACTGGTTACCATCACCAAGGCGTGTGCGGTTGCCGGGCTGGGAGGAAAGAATTATCGTTCGGGAGATTATGATTATTATATTCATGAAGCCATTCGTAATAACGATGCCAAGGCTGTAGGCCCATTTATTATGGCAAGTCTGGAGTGGGAACGTTTGCAGAACAGTGGTTGTAAGTTCGCAAAATAAACAATATAAAGATCTATTAAATTAAAAGGAAATGTTGAAACGATTAATGAAGACAATCTTATTTCTTGTTGCTTTTTGTGCTTCGGCCAGTGCTCAGCAGCAAGATACGATTGTGGTGGCTAGAGACGGAACAGGCAAATACCGTTCCATTCAGGAAGCGGTAGAGGGAGTGCGTGCATTTATGGATTATACGGTAACTATCTATATAAAGAACGGGCTGTATAAAGAAAAGGTGGTGATTCCCTCGTGGGTGAAAAATGTAGAATTTGTAGGCGAGAGTACTGAAGGTACGGTGATTACCTACGATGACCATGCAAACATCAACAAGATGGGTACCTTTCGCACCTATACGGTTAAAGTGGAAGGCAGCAGCATTACTTTTAAGAACCTGACGATAGAAAATAACGCAGCCCAATTGGGGCAAGCCGTGGCACTGCACACCGAAGGCGATAAGCTGGTCTTTATTAATTGTCGTTTTTTAGGTAATCAGGATACAATATATACCGGTGCCGAAGGTACCCGTTTGCTTTTTACTCATTGCTACATTGAAGGTACCACTGATTTCATATTTGGCCCTTCTACGGCCTTATTTGAAGATTGCACCATTCACAGTAAGCGAAATTCATATGTCACGGCTGCTTCCACTCCTAAGGATGTGGAGTTTGGTTATGTGTTTAAGAACTGTAAACTGACGGCGGCTTCGGGGGTTGATAAAGTCTATCTGGGGCGTCCCTGGCGTCCGTATGCTTCTGCTGTTTTTATTCACTGTGAGTTGGGCGGACATATTTGCTTGGCTGGATGGGAAAACTGGAAAAACCCGGAAAATGAAAAGACGGCCCGGTATGCCGAATATGATAATACCGGTGCGGGAGCCGATACTGCGGGAAGAGTAAAATGGAGTCGTCAACTGTCTAAGAAGGAAGCACTCCGCTATTCGGCCGAGAATATTTTTAAGAGCTGCACCGAGTGGCTTCCTGCTGAATAATCTTTATGGTACGGGTGGCTATTTACCGATAAAGTCGGCTCTCATGGGACTGAAACAGTCGATGAGCGTGCCGGCTTCCAGGCAAAGACAGCCATGCTCGGTATCCGGAGCCATGTAAATGCCGTCTCCCGCTTCTACTATGCGGCTTTCTCCGTCTACGGTAAACTCAAACCGGCCACTTGCCACATAAGTGGTTTGGGTATGGTAGTGTGCATGAACCGTGCCCCGGGCACCTTTCTCGAACTTAACTTTGACGAGCATCGCCTGCCCGTCGTAGCCCATAATCTGGCGCACTACTCCTTCACCTGCCGGTTCCCATTCTTTTTCTTTTTCGAAGATGAATTTCTCACTACTTGTCTTCATTGTCTTTCTGTTCTTTCTCTTTTATATAGAATATGTAGTTCAAATATACGCATAAAATGTCGATGTCGACTAATATTTCCACTTGTTACAACTATTTTTCTACGTTGCTGCCAATGATTCTTTGTAATATTGCAGGGTGAAACGATAACATCGACAAGATATGAAGAATAAATGGGCGTTACTGATACTAACCTTTCTCCTTTTTTCGGCTTTCAAGGCGGATAAACCGACTATAACTGTTTTTATGATAGGCGATTCGACCATGGCAAATAAAACACTTGAGGGGGGTAATCCCGAACGTGGTTGGGGACAGATGTTGCCGGGCTTCTTCAGTGAAGACGTAGTAGTCGATAATCATGCCCAAAACGGGCGCAGTTCCAAGAGCTTTATTGATGAAGGGAGATGGGACAAAGTGATCTCTCAGGTGAAGAAGGGCGACTATGTGTTTATTCAGTTCGGGCACAACGATGAGAAGGCGGATACATTGAGACATACCGATCCGGGAACGACGTTTGATGCCAACTTGCGGCGCTTTGTGAATGAAACGCGTGCCAAAGGAGGAATCCCTGTGCTGTTTAACTCCATTGTGCGGCGCAACTTTGTTCGCCCGCAGGACGAGGAGATGGTAGCAGATGCTCGCAAGACGCCCGGACAGGAAGTACTTCCCCGAGAGAGTAATGTGCTTTTTGATACGCACGGAGCTTATCTGGATTCGCCCCGTAATGTGGCAAAAGAGTTGGATGTACCTTTTGTGGATATGAATAAGATTACGCATGATTTGGTGGAAGGTTTAGGTCCGGTGGAATCTAAGAAGCTCTTTATGTGGATACCTGCCAATACGGTGCCATACCTGCCGAAGGGGCGACAAGACAATACTCACTTAAATATTTATGGTGCACGGGTGGTAGCGGGACTAACCGTTGATGCCATAGCACGGGAGGTGCCGGCATTGGCCCGGTATGTGCGTCATTACGATTTTGTGGTGGCTAAAGACGGTAGCGGAGACTTCTTCAGCGTGCAGGAGGCTATCGATGCAGTGCCCGACTTTCGTAAACAGGTGCGTACTACCATCCTTGTGCGCAGAGGGGTGTATAAAGAGAAGGTGGTGATACCGGAGAGCAAGATCAATGTTTCGTTGATAGGGCAGGAGGGTGCGGTGCTTTCTAACGACGATTATGCGAGCAAGAAGAATCGTTTTGGTGAGGAGATGGGCACGTCGGGTTCGTCCGGTTGTTACATTTACGGCTCCGATTTCTATGCCGAGAATATTACTTTTCAGAATACGGCCGGAGCGGTGGGGCAGGCGGTGGCCTGTTTCGTTAACGGTGATCGGGCTTTCTTCCGAAACTGTCGCTTTCTGGGCTTTCAGGATACACTCTATACGTATGGCAAAAACAGCCGGCAATATTACGAAGATTGCTACATAGAGGGTACGGTCGATTTCATCTTCGGGTGGTCTACCGTCGTATTTAACCGCTGCACTATTCATAGCAAGCGCGACGGCTTTGTTACTGCTCCCTCTACGGATAAAGGAAAGGCGCACGGATATGTGTTTTACGATTGCCTGCTGACGGCCGATGAAGGCGTAAAGAACGTCTACCTGTCTCGTCCGTGGCGCCCCTACGCGCAGGCCGTTTTTATCCGTTGCAACTTGGGGCGGCACATCTTGCCCGCGGGGTGGAACAACTGGGACAAGAAGGATGCCGAGAAGACAGTGGTTTATGCCGAGTATCAAAGTACGGGGCCCGGAGCGAATGTCCAGGGTCGTGCGTCGTTCTCCCGCCAGTTAAAAAATCTGAGGGGATATGACATGGAGACAATACTTAAGGGAGATGACGGATGGAATCCGCTGAAAAAAGGGAATGCTTTATTGGAAATAAAGCGATAATTTTTTGCTTCGTACAGTTGTTTATTTGATTGTAATGTGTTATCTTTGTACTGTTATTCATAACATATATTCAAATTATAATGGAGTTAAAACAGGGTACTGCAAGTTCCCTGTTTTTTTTTGCCCCAGCCTGTTCGTTGCGTCTGAAAAAGCTCGCTTAATATCAAATATACGGTGTTTTTTGCTCCGAAAGACGGTTGCATTCGGTGAAGATGACGGTTGTATTTGCCCGAAACGACGGTTGTGTTTTCTCAAAAGACGGTTTCTCTTCACCCATATCATTATATGTTATCGAAATACCTCCTTTTGAAAAGAAAATAACTCCTATTGTTATCGGAGGGCAGCCTATATGTTATAGGTAAGTGCTTCGTTTGTTAATAAAATATAAAGTTGCTCTTGACAAGAATCGCCCTTATTTAAGCCATTTGTCAAAAAACGCCAACGTTTCCCTTTGCATATCTTTGTTGAAGAAATGCTTTTCGTCCCAGATTCTAGTAACCAACTTATCCGATGCATGTTGGCTTTCCCATACCTTGCGCATTGTTTGGTAGGCATCCTTTGCCCCATTGACAGGGAAAAGCTTGTCCCTTGTTCCGTTGAAGAACAAGGCCGGTTTGGGACAGGCAATAGAGGCCACGTGCGGATAATCCATAAAGCGACGGATGCCCGGAACAATCATAGAATATGCCGATCCGCCTTTGTTTTGGTTGTTTGTCAGCGTCATCAGCGAGTCGGTAGTGTTCATCCAACACACGGCAGCCGAAGCTTTTATGCGATCGGTAGCGGCAGAGAGCATCCAGGCCCGGTATCCTCCCAGCGAGAAACCGAGTGTGCCTATTTTTTCGGGATTTACCTCGGGCAGAGTAGCCAGAAAGTCGGCACTTCGCACGTCGTCCATGGTAATGATGCTGCCCCATGAAGTGCCCATCTGCAAAAGGTTGGAGGCAAGCGCCTGTTGTCCGTCATAGTTCGCCCCCTCTTTTTGTCCGCGTTCGCCCCAAAACAGTGCATCAATAGCCAGTACCACATAGCCGTGAGCCGCAAAATAATCGCCGGTATATTGTCCGTCGTAGCACTTCACAACCCACTGGTCGGCATCGGCCAGTATCTCGGCCGAAGTGTCAAAAGGCCTTACAAGCTTTTCTTTCCCGATGCTGAAGTGAGCGCCATGATCGTGCAGCATCACAATAGCCGGAAAGGGACCTTTGCCATCGGGTACAAGCAAATAGGCGGGAATGCGGCTCCAACCCGAAACATTAAACATTATTTTCCTCGCTTCATAGCCGTTGCGCTTTTCTTTAGCTATCAATTTGGCAGCGTAACTTTCGGGAGCAGGAGGCCGGTTTTGCATACATTCCATCAGTACTTCGCGGGCCTTTATGCGCCAGCGGTCGAAGTTTTTATACGGAGCATTGCCCCAAGCCATGGGGTAAGTTAATTGTTGCTTCATCTGCCGATAAAAGGTCGGCATGTTTTTTGTCACTTCGTAGGCACTCTTGGTTGTGCTCTGGCCCCTTAAAGTGCTGCATAACGCCACACAAAGTAAGATAAAGAGTGTTTTTTTCATCGATACTATTCTTTAAAACTTGTAACAAAGGTAGCTAAATCTCCGTTTAATTTGTACCTTTGGGCAATTATAATTCATGTAAAAACACTTTCTGTTTATGAAGAAATTCTACATAACCTGTTTTCTTGTATTTGCCAACCTAGTATGCTACGCTCAAGGCAATTGTTTGTTCACTCATTATTCCTCCGAAGACGGTTTGTCTCAGAACACGGTGATGAGCATTCTGCAAGATCATAAAGGAAACATGTGGTTTGCTACATGGGATGGCATCAACAAATTCAACGGTTATTCCTTCAAAACCTACAAGGCCCGGCAGAGGAACTTTATTACCCTGACAAACAACAGAGTAGACTATATGTATGAGGATATACACGGCTATTTGTGGGTGCTGACTTACGATAACCGCGCTCACCGTTTCGACCCGCGTGCCGAAACATTCGAGCAGGTTCCCTCATCGGGCGAAGCGAGTACGCTGAACATCTCTTCCATAAACGTTCTGCCCAACGGCACGGTATGGTTGCTGACCGAAGATGATGGTGCCATTCGGGTAACGACGGATCCTCATACGCTAAAGCTAAACACCACCTTGTATTCGGTAAAGTCCGGATTATTTCCGGCCATAAGATTCAGGAAAATATGTCTGGATAGTGCGGGCAATGAATGGTTTCTTACCAATAATGGGTTGGGAATGATTCGTCCGGGCGATAAAACCCCTGTATCTTATTTTGTAGAAACACAAAATATGCTGTCGCACTCCGACCAGACTTTTTATGCCTTTCACGAACAGGGTGATGAAATCTTCTTTGGTTCCGATAAAGGGAGGGTTTGGCGCTATCAGAAGAAGACCGGTCGTTTTCAGTTACTTGAGTTTCCCGCCAAATCGCACATTGTTTCAATAGACGCTGTTGCTACCGGCGAGCTGATTATCACCACTTCAACCGATGGCTTTTTTACGTATCATTTAAAGACTAAAAAGATAACACACTATTCTCCGATAGGAAATAAGCAATTTCCCGACAGGCGAATACACTCAACGTATGTCGATAAAAGCTCCGAAGTGTGGTTTGAACAAGAAGAACCGGGTTGTGTGGTTCATTTTAATCCGTTTACTAAAGCATTGAAGCTCGAACAAATGAAGACGGAAGCGGCCGGGGCCGACCGTGCCCGTCCGGCTTTCAACATACACGAAGACATAAATGGTTACTTGTGGGTGCATCCCTTTGGCGGCGGGTTCTCTTATTTCGATAGAAAGAAAAACAAACTTGTGCCTTTTTATGATGAGCCGGAATCCAAGCAATGGAAATTCTCCAATAAAATTCATTCTACTTTCTCTGATAAGCAAGGCAATTTGTGGATATGCACGCATAGCAAAGGATTGGAGAAGATTACTTTTTCGCCTTCCAAGTTTTATCTGGATACGCCAGAACCTCATGATTATGAGTCGCTTAGTAACGAAGTTCGTGCTTTGTACGAGGATAATGAGCAGAATATGTGGGTGGGATTGAAAAACGGCATCTTGCGCGTTTACGATAAAAACAATCATTATACAGGTTACCTCACGGAGTCGGGCACCATTTCTTTTACCGGCAATCCGCTTAGGGGAGTGACTTACTCCTTAATGCAAGATCGGAAAGGCATACTCTGGATTGCTACAAAAGGAGACGGACTGATTCGGGCCGAGAAAACCGGGAAATCTTCGCCGATGTATAAACTTACCCGTTACGAATACAATGCCGATGATATATACAGCCTCAGCAACAACAATGTTTATAGTGTGTATGAAGATCATCAC
Organism: uncultured Bacteroides sp.; assembly: GCF_963677715.1. NCBI lineage: Bacteria > Pseudomonadati > Bacteroidota > Bacteroidia > Bacteroidales > Bacteroidaceae > Bacteroides > uncultured Bacteroides sp. The sequence goes on along the minus strand of NZ_OY782495.1, from coordinate 1,345,767 downwards.
GGAAGAATATGGGTGGCCACCTTTGCCGGCGGACTGAACTACATGAGCAAGGATAAGCGGGGAAATGTGATTTTCATCAATCATCGAAACAACCTGAAAGGATATCCTATTGATAATTGTTACAAAGTCCGCTTCGTAACGTCCGACAATAAGGGGCACTTGTGGGTGGGTACAACTACCGGCGCAATCTCTTTCAATGAAAACTTCGTTAATCCCGAGGATATACATTTTAATCAGTATTCGCGCATACCGAGTGATGTGAACAGCCTCAGCAACAACGACGTTCATTGGATTATAGCCACTAAGAAAAAAGAATTGTACCTGGCCACCTTTGGCGGCGGGCTCAATAAACTGGTGTCTATGGATAAGAACGGACAGGCCAAGTTTAAGTCGTACACGGTCGATGATGGCTTGCCTTCGGACGTTCTTCTCTCTGTCAGAGAAGACCATAAAGGTTCTTTGTGGATAAGTACCGAAAACGGAATCAGCAAATTCATCCCCTCGCAAAATAGATTTGAGAATTATGACGATAAGAGCCTGCCGGTTCGTGTACGCTTCAACGAAGCTGCTTCGGCAATAACGGCGAGTGGCAACATATTCTTTGGAGCAAGTAATGGCATCTTTAGCTTCAATCCCGATTCCATTCGCAAGAGCAATTATATACCTCCCATCGCGTTTTCTAGACTATTGATATCCAGTAAGGAAGTCGTTCCGGGTAAAAGTGAAATTCTGAAGCAAGGGTTAGATGAAACACCGGAACTGAAACTGTCGCATAATGAAAATATTTTTTCCATTCAGTATGCGGCACTCGATTATACCAATCCGGCCAATATACAGTATGCCTATATGCTTCAGGGTTTTGAAGACAATTGGATATATGCCGATAAACAACGTAGTGCCACTTATACCAATTTGCCGAAGGGGCATTATACTTTCAAAGTAAAGTCAACCAACAGTGATGGGGTATGGGTTGAAAATACCCGCACCATCGACATCATTGTATTGCCTTCTTTCTGGGAAACCCCTTTGGCTTATCTCTTATATATACTTTTCATTTTGCTTATCATCTTTGTAGCGGTCTATATCTTATTCACCATCTATCGGTTGAAGCATGAAGTATTTGTGGAGCAACAGGTATCGGATATTAAACTGAGGTTCTTCACCGATATTTCTCACGAACTCCGTACCCCGCTTACGCTCATTGCCGGGCCGGTGGAGTATGTGCTTAAGAATATGGAGTTGCCTCATGAAGTTCGCGAACACTTGGTTGTTGTAGAGCGCAATACCAACCGCATGCTTCGTCTGGTCAATCAGATTCTTGACTTCCGCAAGATTCAGAATAAGAAGATGAAAATGCAGGTGCAGAACCTCAATATCGTTTCTTTCCTGCAAAGGGTAATGGAAAACTTTGAGCCTTTGGCGGTAGAACATCACATTGATTTTGTTTTTGAAACGGAAAAAGATAAACTGAACCTATGGGTTGATGTGGATAAATTCGAGAAGATTATATTCAATCTGCTTTCTAACGCATTTAAATATACTCCCAATGGTAAAATGATAACCGTGTTTGTGCGCGAAGACGAAAACACAGTTACTGTGGGTGTGCAAGATCAGGGCATCGGCATTGCCGACAGTAAGAAAGGTTCTATTTTTGTTCGTTTTGAAAATCTGGTAGACAAGAATCTGTTTAACCAATCAAGTACCGGCATCGGGCTTTCTCTGGTGAAAGAGCTAGTCGAAATGCACAAAGCTGTTATTGAGGTAGATAGTAGTTTGGGCGAAGGGAGTTGTTTTAAGATAAACTTTCTCAAAGGAAGAAACCATTATGACGATACGGTAGAATTTATTCTCGACGACTCTATGAAAACAAACTCTTCTATTAAAGATGTGCAGGATGAATGTAATCTTGAGCCTTTGTCGCAAGAACAGGCCGAACTGTCTGAGAAGGAAGCGGATATTCAAAAGGAAGTGATGCTATTAGTGGAAGACAACTCTGAACTCCGGCTTTTTCTGCGTAGTGTTTTCAGCCAGACTTATCGTGTAGTTGAGGCTGTCGACGGCATGGAAGGGTGGAGTAAAGCATTGAAGTACTTGCCGGATATTATAATCAGTGATGTGATGATGCCCGAGAAAGACGGCATTCAGTTAACAAAGGAATTACGTGCAGACATGGCTACCAGTCATATTCCTATTATTCTGCTTACGGCCAAAACCTCTATAGAAAGTAAGCTCGAGGGAATGGAATATGGAGCAGACGATTACATCACTAAACCTTTTAGTGCCACTTACCTGAAGGCGCGTGTGGAGAATCTGCTGAGTCAACGTCATAAGCTGCAACTTTTCTATCGCGATAACTTGATGAATTACAATCAGGCAAAAGAAGAGGTAGAGAAACAGAAGCCTGAAATGTCTTCTATTGACAGGAAGTTTATGGATAAACTGGTTGAAGTGATGGAGAAGAATATGGATAATGGCGATCTTATCGTGGACGATTTAGTGAGCGAACTGGCTGTTAGTCGTTCCGTCTTCTTTAAGAAGCTGAAAAATCTTACAGGTTTGGCTCCGATAGAGTTTATTAAAGAGATGCGCATAAAGCGGGCGGCACAGCTTATTGAAACGGGCGAATTTAATATGACTCAGATCTCTTATATGGTGGGCATTAATGATCCTCGTTATTTCAGTAAATGCTTCAAACAGAAATTCAGTATGACTCCTACTGAATACCGTGATTCAGTGTTTAATAAATAAAGCCTTTCAAACCAACTGGGTTACAGTTGGTACGTCCGGGTATAAAACAAGAAAACCTCCGTTCATTTTTTGAACGGAGGCTTTTTGCTTAGTATGAAGGAGCTAAATTACTTTAGCCACCTTGGGTCACCGATACCTTTGTATATGATATCTTCCTGAGATACTTTAAAGTTACCGCTGGCAACATCCGTAAAGCCCGGATCAAGAGACGTTGCCGAATCATCAAAGATTAATGAAGTAGCGCTGCCGCCGGTAAAAAGTCCCGGTGCATTAAAGTAGTTATTACCACTAAATGTAGGTGCAGCCGTACTGCTTTGATTAGAGAATATAGCTCCCGTGTTGGTTACGATATTGTTGGTAAAGGTAATCTTATTACCTTTAAATCTAACATAAAGAAGCCTATTGCTAGTATTAGCTACCCCATTCAATGTACAATGATCTACAGTGATGGTTGGTGTTACGCCTGCAAATGAACTTGATTTATCATCTACGCGAATAAAGTCACGGGCCGAAACACTATTGTATACAGTACTGTTAGTCAATGTAATTACCTTGGGCGCACCTGCACGGTTATCAATAAAATCACCACCTGAGCACACAACATCATGTATAATGGAATTGTTTATTGTGATAGATTCTATTGTTGCTGCTACGTTAATATAAATAAGACCTTTTGAGTAATTCTTTATTTCACATCCGTCTATCTTCAAATCTCCAAAGCCGGTTGCCGTATTAAATACGAGAGCTTGACTTCCTTCGGAAAGTGTTCCGTCAAGTACAATTTCTTTCAGTTCTAGAGCTGCACCATCTTCAATGGAAATATATCCGTCAATGATAGGTTTGTCGTTAGGACGAACGGCTTTAATAGCAATGCTTTTTCCAACGGTAAATTTGGCTGCAACATTGTATGTTCCGGGGTATAAAGCAAATACATCGCCATTATTGGCTTCGGACACCAATGCCTGAAGGTCATCTTCCGGATGTACGGCAATTGCACCGCCCAAATCAATAAGTGTAGCGAAAGTGATTGTTCCGCGGGTTTTTGTACCATTCATTAATTTAGCCGTATAACTGGTTTCACCCGTAAGTCCCGTTATTGTTACAGCACCGGCTGCTATTTCTTCCGCAGTAACCGTATGGTTTATTGCTCCGGGCGAAAGGGTAATATTTGTAGCCATTTCTCCAGCAGGCCAATGCAGTGTAACTGCTGTCGCAGTTAGTTCTTCGGGAATAATATTCTGGAAGATCTGCTCTGCGTCGGTTTTGAAAGCAACTCCCGACCATTTAGACTCGGTGATTGATTCTCCAACCGCTTTTACACGTGCGGAATATTGAGTTTCTCCCTCTAAGCCGGCAATAACATACGGCAGGTTTTCTGCTGTGACTCCCGGAATTGTTTGAACGGGAGTTCCGCTAAATTGCAGACTGTCTTCGGCATAAAGCTCTATGGTGTAGCTATCTGCTTTAGCATTGTTTGTCCACGAAAGGCGGACAGACGTTTTGTTAACGATTCTTGCTTCCAAATTGATCGGAGAAAATAATCTATCTGCATTCAGACTGGTTACTTCCGGATCAATGTTGTCGGAGCAGCTCGATGTTAGCAAAACAGCAACTGTTCCTAATATATAAGTGAAGTTTCTTAATATTTTATTCATATCGGTTTATTATTTAGTGTATCTAAACAAAGTCTTTATTATACCTGATTCTAATATCCGTAATCGTTTGTCAGCATACCATTACTTTTATCAAGGAATGTTTGCCAGATGGGCCAGAATTGTCTGGTATCAGGGTCTTTTTGGTATAGAGAATTGATTTTAGTGTCTTCAAGCGTTGCCTTACCATCGCTAACTAACCATCCTTTATTAGATTCGTACCCCAGTGCCTGGCCTGCTTCGTCAGTATCGCCATGTTCTAATCCGTAAACAACTAACGATTCACCATCTGCTGCGGTTTGATAGTATAATTTCTCTGGCAGATCGGCGTATGCGCCTGATCGGCTTGCCAATGCGGTCATTTTTTGTTTGGCTTCGCTCAACTTGGACCCCAGTTCGTTCCAACGTATAAGATCTTGCTTGCGTAGCATTTCGCCGCAGAATTCCAATGCGCGTTCATCGACTATCGCATTAAAGAATGTTTCTTTGCTGGCAGTTACCTGAGTCATAAAGGCTGTTACCTTTTCGGGATTATTAGGGAATGCTCGATCGCGTATTTTCTTTAGGTATGGAGCTGCTGCTGCAGGTCCTTCCAATTCGTTAATTGCTTCGGCAGCCATTAAGTATATATCTGCGTAGCGCATATATTGCCAGTTTACTCCGTCGTCATTGGTAGAAGTTACTACGCGCTTCATCCATTCATAACGAAGTTTGCCAAAGCACCATGAACTCACCTTTCTAAGTACTTGTTTTCCGTCTGTCCATTCGTAAGGTACACATGTTACGTCACGTCGAACATCATCTTTGTCATAGTCATAATACATAGTAGGAAGTGGGCCATTGGCTCCGCCGGCGGCTTGTTGTGTGTATTTGTCCACGTTGGTATGCTTTACGCCCAATGTGTATAATACACGTCCGCGTCCGTCGGAGAATGGAATTTCCCATAAAGATTCTTTTCCGGCAGTTATATCATCCTCACACAAAGCTCTGAAATTTGCTTCGAATGTACCTAATTGGCAAGTTTCACTGCCAATGATATCGAGGCATTCTTGTTTTACGATCGGATAGAGTTTTTCAACAGACAAATCGGGATCAGTGCTCCTACGGATGCTACCATCCGGACGTTGTCCATAACCGGCGGCATACAAACAAATGCGTGCACGTAAACCCTTTACAAATGCTTTGTTAACACGTTCAACGGAGGAAGTGACAGCGGTTTCGTTAGGCCATGCAACCAAGTCTTCGGCTTCTGCCAAATCTGCGATGATTTGTTTATAAATCACATCCCTATCGGATTTTGGTATATAGATGGTCTCTGTTGTAATGGGTTCAAAACGAGCGGGAACATCGCCCCATGCTTTTACAAGGTCATTGTAAATAACGGCTCTTAGTGTTAAGGCTTCGCCTAATAACTGTGCCAATTCTTTATTCGATTCTACATTGCCGTAGGTACGTAGTCCTCTGATACATAGGTTTGCACGCTCAATGCCTTCATAGAATTTCGCCCATGCATTATCGTCTGTATTCATCTGCGTACTGCTTACGCTCGGATTATAGCTTGTTAAAACTGCACGGTCATCCGTTAGATTTTCAGAACTGTTATACCATTCTATATCAGTATTGATTCCATAGAATGGGAGATATCTGCCACGATAAGAGTTTGTTTCACCAAAAGACTGGTGGATGCCCATCACTGCACCTTCAGCTAAAACAGGGGTGGAGAATATGATCGATTCGTCCATTGATGATTTAGTTGGCGCATCCAAATCACAGGAGTTCATTAGCCCTGCAAACGACATTACCATTAAAGATATATAGATTCCTTTTTTCATTATATGTAATTTTTTTCGGTATTAAAAATTAAGGTTCAAGCCAACTACAAACTGGCGACTCTTGGGATAAGCGGAATAGTCCACTCCCGGAGTTAAAGCAGTTTTACGCCGGGTCGAAACTTCCGGATCGAATCCTGAATAGTTGGTCCAGCAGAATAAATTATAACCGGTGACATAGAAGCGAAGATTTTGAATTTTCACTTTTGTAGTCAGCGCTTTAGGTAGAGTATAACCAAGGGTTAGTGTGTTTAATCTTAAGAATGAACCATCTTCCACCGCCCAATCACTGAACACGTACTTCTTCATTGATGGAGACCACATGGTCGTATTGGCATTCATAGCAGTAAGTTCAGCTGCATCATTAGATATGGTTCCGTCTGCTCTGAGGTTGGTCCATCGTTTGCCATCCGCCATGGTAGAAATCATGTTTCTATATTGGTATTTGCTACTGGATGTATATTCTATCTTATTAGCATTATAAATGTCATTTCCGTAACTCCAGTTAAAGTTGGCTGCGATGTCAAAACCATATAACCGGCCATTGATAGTGAAACCTCCGGTGTGAAGCGGATTGGCATCGCCAATTATTTTGCGGTCTTCGTTTCCCTCGCTTACAGCATGATCTCCTGAAAGATCTTTTAGCTTCATTGATCCGGGGCGGATTGTTCCTATAACGGCGGAACAATCTGTTACTCCATCTTTGAGAATCCATTTCTCTGTCGCTTCATCATAGCCGCTAAAGTCTGAAACCTCATAGCGTCCGTCAGAGACATATCCGAACATCTGACCAACAGATCCGCCGGTAGCTACCCAGTAATCTGGACCAACTTCTGTTCCAGCCCATGTCGATTGGTATCCGGTGTTTTGCATAGTACCCAGAGACTTAATTTTATTTTTGTTGAATCCGATATTTGCACTGAAACTCAATCCATAGTCTTTTTTGTTCAATGCAATATAATTGATTGAAGCTTCGAGCCCTTTATTTTCAGTTTTGCCCATATTGCGATATTGGGTGTCATACCCTGTTCCCCCTACAGGAAATTCGATAAGCAAATCCTTGGTGTCGTTCAGATAAGCTTCTATGGTTCCATTTAGGCGACCTCCCAATAAAGTAAAGTCTAATCCAAGATTTCTGGTTGTGGTTGTTTCCCATTTCAGATCGGGGTTTGCCATTGTTTTGGAGGCGGCCCAGTAGCTATTAAAACCATTAATCCAAGACGTTGCCTTTGATGAAAAGGATTGTTTTATTTGTCCAGAAGGAATGTTGTTGTTTCCGGCTGTACCATAACTAAAACGTAACTTCAAATCGTCTAACCAATCTTTGGTGCTCTCCATAAACGATTCGGAAGAAACGCGCCATGCCAGAGCTGCTGAAGGGAAATATCCCCAGTAATTGGAAGAAGAAAACTTAGAAGAACCATCTGCACGAAATGTGGCACTCACCAGATACTTACTCTGATAGTCGTAATTTAAACGTCCAAAGAATGAGAGTAGTTTATCATCCGGATTCGAATAATTATCAGTGGAAAATGGGGTACCCTGTGTTGTTAAATTAAATGCATCTGCTGATGTAAATGTAGTAGGGAAGCCATGAATGGTGTTAGTCAGGATCTTCTCTCTTGTAATAATGTACTCATGACCAAGGAGTATATTTAAATGATGGTTGTCATTTTTGAGCAGTTTCTTAAAATTATAATTAAGAGTGTTTGTACTACGTAACGATTCTCTGGATGTATTGGTCAATATTACTGCCGGGTGGTCTTGATTCGCAGACGACGGTACGTTTTGTATATAATAGGTAGTCATTCCGTAAAAGCGGCTATCTCCATTGCGATAATCGTCTAAACCAACTTCTGCTTTCAAAGAAAGATTGTCTATAATTTCCCATGAAGCACTTCCGGCCATATTAAGCGTTTTTCTTTCTTGTGTTCTGTCATTATCAGAAATTGCTTCGAGTGGATTATATAGTTTGAAGTCGGGGTCATCGACTCCTTCTTCCGTCAACCCGTTGATAGGGAAAACCGGATAGATCATTGCATATTTCAATCGGGAATCGGCAGATGATACTTCGTTTTGTTCATTGGCTCCGCCGCCATTTATTTTGGTCTTTGAATAGCGCATAGAGAAATCGAGTGTTATTCTTTTCTGCGGCTTGTTCGTTAACTTTAAGCTTAGATTATCTCGTTTAAAATTAGATGATTGCATAATCGCTTTATCATCTATATGGCTATAGCCGAAAGCAAATTTTGTTTTTTCCGTTCCACCGCTGATATTCAGGTTATGGTTAAATGTTTCTCCTGTGCGGCCGAAAACCTGATCTTGCCAATCGTTGGTTTCTACATTGTCATAAAGGTCCATATCCTGATAGTTTCCGAAAAACTTCGTGTAATTATCATCATTGCCGTTGGTTAACAAATCCAGCTCATATTGCCATTTTACGTAATCGGAGGCTGAAAGAACATCTAGTTTCTTTGCTAACTTTTTGAAGCTGTAGTAAGCATTGTAGTTAACACTTATTTTGCCTTCTTTCCCACCTTTTGTTGTAACGATAATAACGCCATTAGCGCCACGAGATCCGTAGATTGCCGTTGATGAGGCATCTTTTAAAACATCAATAGATTCAATATCGCTTGGGGCAATATCGGAGATTGATTCAACCGGAAATCCGTCGACTATAAATAAAGGTGTATTATCACCTGTTATTGAACCTCCTCCACGAACACGAATTTTCATTTCCGCATCGGGAGAGCCTTCAGTCGTTGTGATTTGTACTCCTGCCAGTCTGCCGGATATGGCTTCTATTGCTGAGGAGACAGGAACAGCGGCTATAACATCTGAATTGACTGATGCCACAGAACCGGTGATGTCTTTTCGTTTGGCTGTACCATATCCGATTACCACCACTTCATCCAGAGTTTTAGCATCGTCTTCGAGAACGATGTTAATTCTGTTTTTTCCTTTTACGTTGATTTCTTGTGTTTTCATTCCGATATACGAAATGACGATAGGTTTAGCTCCGGATACTTTCAATGTGAAATTACCGTCCATATCGGTAATGATGCCATTGCTCGTTCCTTTTTCTAGGATAGAAGCACCGATAATGGGCTCTCCTGTTTTGTCTTTCACACTACCTGTTAAGGTAACGCTTTGTGCCGATATGCTTAGCGATATTGCTGCGAATAGCATAAAAAGCACAGTGCGCATGTTTTTCATCTTGTTAGACATTTTCTGCATGTTTATTGGTTTAAATAATTATTGTATTAAATAAAATACGTTAACTCATGCAGCAAAAGTAGAGGAAAGTTAAATCTGGAGTGTGCAAATTTTGTTTTTCCGATAGTATTTTTTGTTTTACTTCAATGCTAGTTAACAAATGAGGTATAAGTCTGTTTCTGTATGATGTAAACTTATAGGTAATTGATTGACGGTGTATTTAAACATTAATCTTTTATAAAACAGCAAAAGGGATTCTTTTTAATGCTGTTTGTCTATGCTATGTGGCAAAATGATTGGGTCGATCTTGTGCAATAATTGTCCTTAGGTTCAATCAATTGCTGCAAGAACTTCTTCGGGGTTGTTTATAATGAAGTCCGGCTGAAAGGTTTCGAGTTCCGTGCGGGGTCTGAATCCCCATGTCACTCCGCATGCAGTTACTCCGCTATTAATAGCCGTTTGCATGTCTACCCCGGAATCTCCTACGTAAAATGTTTCTTCTTTGCTTGCCTTAGCTATGTTCAGAATATCATATACTATTTGGGGATTGGGTTTAGCTGTAATTCCGTCTCTTTGTCCAAATATAGCAGCGAATGTTATATCGGGGAAATAATGAGTGATCAGTTTTTTTGTGGCTGCCTGATATTTGTTTGATGCTACTGCAATCAGCTTTCCCCGAGCCTGGAGGTCACTAAGAAGCTTCGGAATGCCCGGATAAGGGTAACTTAGGTCAGTATTATGCTGGTCATAATGCAGCAGAAATTCCTTTCTTACCCGTAATATATTGGCCTCCGTCTTTTCCTTTTCGGGCAGGGCTCTTTCAAAAAGTTTATTGATGCCGTTGCCTACCATGAAATTATAAGCTTCTGCTTCGTGCGTGGGGTATCCCAGCTTTTGCAACGCATGGTTGGTGCTGTTAGCCAAATCAGCGATGGTATTTAATAATGTGCCGTCTAAATCGAATATGATGAGTCTTTTCATTGTTTTATATTGATAAGCTTTCTTGCAAAGGTATATATTTTGCCCGAGCTGCCCAAAACAATCATTTGGAAAGCCGCGTGCGAAGCAATTATTAAAGGAAAGGATATCAGGGTCGTAGGGAATGTGTTGATTATGAATGTGCAGGCATGCTTTGTTTAAATCTACTTTTCATTTTTTATTTTCCAGGCTTTATCTTTTTGAGATTCTGAACCAGTCTACATCTGTCCATCCGCCGTCATTGGTTGTAATGGCGGGGCGAGTGCAAAACATTCCTATTTTTGCACCAATCCATTTTCCTTCTCTTGCCTGAAAAGATTGCCCCAGCTTTTTGAAATTAGCGCCGTCAAGGCTATAGCTGAAATTGCACATAACAAGCAGATCGGATCTTTCTTCGCTGGTTCCGACTTTTTCTCTTGTACGCTCAAATTGTACTTTAAGGTAAATATCACCTCTTTTTAAAGCTATGCTTTCATTGGTCTGCTCCGGAGATCCTTTATCAGCTTGTTTGCATGCTATTTGAGACAAAAGAATGCCGTGATCTGTGTTTTCCAGAATCAGTCCGGCATAATCCAGCCCCATAACGACAAGTCCCGTGCGCTCACCTTTATATTTTTCTGTCGGACTGAAACGGAGTTTCATGGTTGCAGTAAAGTTGGGTGCCGGCGTTTTTTGCAACAAGAGGTTTGCCACATCCCATAAATTCTTATAATCCTTCACAACGGGATAGGAGTAGAGACGCACATATCCTTTATCTCCGGCGAAATAAGCCCACTTTTCATTTATATTCGCATTCCATTGCCATTGCGGAGAGAGGGTGAAGCCGTTAAATTCGTCACTTTCCTGCGGGGTACAAATGGGATATGTTTTGCCTACGTTGGGCTTTCTATAAGTCAAAACGGGTTCTCCACAACCATCGCCGTCTTTATCTATACCTATCACCGGCCAGTCATTTACCCATTTCATGGGTTGCAGATGCACCAAACGCCCGTATGCTCCGACATCCTGAAAATGCAAAAACCAGTCTTCGCCTGTAGCCGTATCTATCCAAGCGCCCTGATGAGGCCCATTGATGGCGGTTTTGCCTTGTCGCATCACTACTTTTTCTTCATAAGGTCCGTATATGTTTTTGGAACGTAGCACTAATTGCCATCCTGTGGCAACGCCGCCGGCGGGAGCAAAAATGTAGTAGTAATCATTACGTTTGTATAGCTTGGGCCCTTCTACGGTTTCCTGATCTTCGTGTCCGTCGAATATGATGCGAGATTGCGTAATGGCTTTTGTAGCGTCGGCATTTAGCTCACAGATGCCCAAAATGCTTTTAAGCTGTGCCCGGCTTCCGGCATATCCGTGTACCATATATACCTTTCCATCGTCGTCCCACAAAGGTGTTGTGTCGATAATACCCTTACCCGGCTTCACTAATACGGGGTCTGTCCATGGCCCTTTAGGGTCTTTCGATTTGGTCATAAATGCTCCCTGATCGGGATCACCCCAGAAAATGTAGAATTCTCCGTTGTGATAGCGGATGCTGGGTGCCCATACCCGATTGCCTTGTTCAGGCCGTTCGGGCGTTTCTATAGGAGATAATGCGTAGGGCACGGCAGCACCGATGATGCTCCAGTTTACCAGATCTTTTGAATGTAAAATCTGCAAAGCCGGCAGATTATTAAAGCTGGAAGAGGTCATATAGTAATCGTCTCCCACGCGGCAAGCGTCTGGATCGGAATAATCTGCATAAATAATAGGATTCTGATAAGTACCGTCACCTTTATCGGCTACCCATACTTCGGAAACATAGTTTTTTTGTGCGGCTGCCGGCAATATGGCTACCAGGCAAGGGATAAGAAATGCGATTACTTTTTTCATGAGACATTGTTTTTATCGTTTCATCTTATTCATTTAAGGGCTGAACCTAAAAAAGCTCCGCACAGAAAAGTTCTTTTGTGCGAAGCTATGCAATTAATTAAGCAATATGAACTCTTTTATTGTAAACTTACTCTTTTATTTTAACTACAGCCGGGTGCTCTAAATCTTCTTTCCACTGACGTATGTATGCAAACCAGGCATCGGGTGTTTTGTATCCGAAGGTTTCTTTCATAGACGTAAACGTGATGTTATAGCGAAAGTATTTTTCTCCTTCGGCACTAATGCTATATAGGTAGTTTACTTTATCTTTCATCTCCGATTTAATGTATTTCTGCGGTATGCAGGTTGCTAACCCTACGGTTTCTTTTGCATATTTTATCGTATCATTTACCGGCCAGTCTCTGCCCCAGCAACCTATTAAACCTTTATGATCGGAATAAGAAACAGAACCTTTTATGTTTTGCACGCCGGTGCAGAAAATTTCTTTCTTCAGAGGTTCTTCGAAGAATGTTTCTACAACTACATCGCGATGCCCGCCATACAGGATATAACGGTTAGTCATGTTCAGCTCAGCACCCTGATATTGCCATTCGTTGTCTCTTACGTCAATAATTGTTCGCACGGGGCCATAGGCTACAATACTTTCTGTGCGCGTGCTCACCGGCTCTATGTGGGTAGCTTTGGTGCCGTCCCATCCTTTCAAAGTACCTAGTCCGCAACTACTGCCCACGAGCAGCACGTCGTCACCAAATCCGCGTGCCAGTTGCTCGTCTGTGGGATAGAACTGAGATTCTTTTATTTCAAATCCTTTATTGAACTTACCGTAAAGATCTACTGTTTGCTTTTGGTCGAAATAGATTCTATATGCCACTAAGTCAGATTCAAATGCCGGACCATGATGGTGCATCTGATTATAGATGTTGCTGGTTCCGGGTATCGTTACCGATTGTACAGGAACATGTTTTCCTTTTTTGTCGCTGATAAGCATTTCGGCATAAACGCGGGGCGTATATTGTTTATTCGATTTCTTGGCCGAAAGCGTAATTTTTACCGTCTTCTTACTTTTTGGAGCCAGATTAATGACAAAGGCTAACTCGTCTGCCCGTCTGTCACCGTTTAAATCGTCCAGTTGTGAAGGTATCTCTGTGCTACCTTCACACACAGTAGCCGACTTCACAAGGAATCCGGCTTTCAGGTTGTCTATTTTGAGAACGACCGGCTCATCTGTTTTGGTCTTATTCCATTCGTTGGCTATTTCTACAGAGATTGTTTTCTCTGTACTTTGGGCAAAAATGGCAACCGGACAGCTACACAAAAATAATAGAATGCTTGCAATTTCTTTTTTCATGGAATCTAACTGTATTTGTTTAGTTAATACAAATGTAATAGAAACGAGTTAATATCTTCTACTTATTTTGATTGAATGACTACTTACTTTGTTTTCCCATTACTTTGCCTTTCCACTTTCTTTTTCTTCAAATGATAGCCATACAACATCCCCATGTTATTATATACAACATCCGGATGTTATATGCCATAACATGGGGATGTTATATGTTATAAAAAGCTTTTTGCATAAAGGATAATACCGTGTTTCATAATAACAGACGCCTTGATACCTCAAAATAAAAATGAAGCGTAATGTAGTAAGCTTGTTATGAACTGGCGTATTTATTTGAAATTCAGTGCTTTACCTTCTGCGTTGATCTCCTTATACAATACGCCGTCGACACTTACATTCTTGGCATTTTTAACTTGCAGGTTGGTTCCTTGTTTAGTCACTATCTTAATGTTTTGCAAGGTTACGCCGTCTGCCTGGCTGATAACGGCACCTTCAACAGCATCGGATATAATCACATTTTCCACCGTTATGTTCTGTATAGGCATTTCCGGCAAACCGTTGAAAAACATGGCACGTCCTGCCCCCTTGCAATAAATGTTTGATATGTGGATGTTGCGGAAGGCCGGGGTTTCGATGCTGACCGGCATAGAATCTGTTCTTTCTATTCTATCACTATCAGTTAGTTCGTCGGGTGCTTTGCCGCCATAAAAAAGATCAAAGAGTAATGCTTCATTGGGGATGTTTATCATGTTAATGTTGTCGATAAAGATGTTTTCCACCACGCCTCCGCGACCTCGTGTGCTTTTAAAGCGAAGTCCCACGTCTGTACCTAGGAATGTACAGTCGGACACATAGATGTTTTTTACTCCTCCGGACATTTCACTGCCTACCACAAAGCCTCCGTGTCCATGTAATATTGTGTTATTCTTCACCAATACATTCTGGCAGGGCTCGGCTCTTTTACGGCCGTCTTCATCTTTACCCGATTTAAGGCAGATGGCGTCGTCTCCTGCATCAAAGGTTGAATTAATGATCAGCGCATTCTTGCACGATTCTAAATCGAGAGCATCTCCATTTTGCGAGTACCACGGATTAAATACTTTCACGTTATTAAGCGTAATGTTTTGGCAAGACAGGGGATGAATGCACCAACTTGGCGAATTCTTAAACGTAACGCCCTGAATAAGCACCCTTGTACTCTTTACAATGTTTACCATAACGGGGCGGAGCCAGGGTTTAATTTCATTCCATTCTTCGTCCGTTTCTATTCCTTCCGGATTATTAAAATTCGTGCATGCCAGGGCTCCTTTCAAAGAACCGGCGGTAGGATACCATATTTTCTTTGTTTTATCAAGTACCCCTCCCGACTTTAGCAATTTGCTCCATTGTGGTGCTGTTAGTTTCTCTTTTTTTACCGGTCTCCAGCTGTCTCCGGAACCATCAAATGCGCCGTATCCGGTAATGGCTATATTGTCGGCATTGCGAGCTGATATGGGAGATTGGCACCGGCGGGTTTCTAATCCTTCGAAAGAGGTTTCTATAATAGGATAAGCATCAAAATCTCCGGTGAAGAGCACTAATGCATTCTTCTCTGTATATAGATTTACGTTACTTAGTATTTCTATCGGTCCGGTTAGCCAGAGTCCTTTAGGGATGATTACCTTTCCTCCGCCTTTGGCATTAACGTCTTTTATGGCATCGTTGATTGCTTTTGTGTTTAGTACTATGCCATCTCCTTTGGCTCCAAAGCTGAGAATGCTGACTGCATATTCCGGAAAAACAGGTTGTTCTACTTCCGGCATGTCAAAAGGAATGTTTTTGTAGATGCTATTGTCAATGCTTTCCTGATTTTGCGCTTGTACTTTATTACTTCCATTTATTAAAGGCAAGGATATGGCGGCGAGTAAAATAAGCCTCTTGGGTAATGTCTTCATTCGTTTTGGAGTTTCTATAAATTTATAAATCGTAATTTTTTTGTTTATTGTGCAATTAAAAGGATATATCGGCTTCTATGAATAGCCTGCTTCGCTTCGTTTGCAAAGCAAAAACAGAGGTCTGCGCTTATAGCAAATGGGCTTTTATATATTCATGAGCCCCCCTGAATTATCCGATTGCAAATATATTAGGGAATGCCGTGCATCATGTGTACTATTTGTTAGTTTAGGTGGATTTTTTGTTGATTTAGGTTTTTCTTTGGCTCAGGTGTCTGGTTTTATTGAGAAAGTTCGTATCTTTACAACCTAATTTAACTATTAAATAGGTATGAGTTACAATTTGTTGAAAGGAAAAAAAGGAATTATTTTCGGTGCGTTGAATGAACAATCCATCGCTTGGAAAGTAGCCGAAAGGGCTGTTGAAGAAGGTGCAACTATTACATTATCAAATACTCCTATTGCTGTTCGCATGGGAGAAGTTTCAGCTTTATCCGAAAAATTAAACTGCGAAGTTATTCCGGCTGATGCCACTAGTGTTGAAGATTTGGAGAATGTGTTTAAACGTTCCACAGAGGTGCTTGGCGGTCAGATAGATTTTGTGTTACATTCCATCGGAATGTCTCCTAATGTACGTAAAAGACGTACTTATGACGATCTTGATTACGAAATGCTTGATAAGACGCTTGATATTTCTGCCGTGTCATTTCATAAAATGATTCAAGTAGCAAAAAAACAAAATGCGATAGCCGAATATGGTTCTATTCTGGCATTGAGCTATGTTGCTGCCCAACGTACCTTTTTCGGATATAACGATATGGCGGACGCAAAAGCTTTGTTGGAATCAATTGCCCGTAGCTTCGGCTATATTTATGGTCGTGAACATAATATACGTGTGAATACAATTTCTCAATCACCTACAATGACTACCGCCGGGTCAGGGGTGAAAGGAATGGATAAGCTTTTTGATTTTGCCGATCGCATGTCGCCGTTGGGTAATGCTACGGCCGATGAATGTGCTGATTATTGCATCGTTATGTTTTCTGATCTGACCCGTAAGGTTACCATGCAGAATCTATATCACGATGGTGGCTTTTCAAGTGTCGGTATGAGTCTTCGTGCAATGTCGGCTTATGAAAAAGGTATTGAAGAGTTCAAAGACGAAAGCGGACATTTTATTTATGGATAAGCAAACTGAAATAGGAACTGACTTTTTTTCTGCGGGTTTCATTCTTTACTTTGGTAAGGAATGAAACAGCGCGGATTATTTTTCCTTTTTCTTATCGCATTGTTTGCCACTTCATGCAAAGTGAATAGCGACAAACCAAAGGAGCGAATAGAGGATGAACACATCTCCGTGATTCGTTACGATAAACTGTTGAATGAATATGTTAAGTTCAATAGTTTATCGGCTTTGCAAAAAATGAATACGGAGAATATGCAAGCCACTAAAATGCTCATAGAGAATGTGCTTGCTATTGGTAGCGTTGATGATGATCATATTACGCAAAAGTTGAAAGCTTTTTATTCTGATTCTACATTGCTTTCTCTGATGTCGGATGTAGAAACCCGGTTTCCCAATTTGAATAAAGTGGAACGTGGCCTGACAAAAGGGTTCAGGAAACTAAAAAAGGAAGTCCCGGAAATAAAGGTTCCCAGAATTTATGCTCAGATATCTGCTCTCAATGAATCCATTGTTGTTGGTGATAGCCTCCTGGGATTCAGTTTAGATAAGTACATGGGCGAAAATTATCCTCTTTATAAACGGTATTATTATGATTATCAATGCCGATCGATGTCGCCTGAACGCATTGTGCCCGATTGCTTCATCTTTTATCTGTTAAGCGAATATCCGATTCCTGCTAATGACAAGCGTACGTTGCTTGATGTAATGCTTCATTACGGCAAAATTAATTATATCGTTGAGCAGATTTTAGAATACCATTCTCCCGAAGACATGTTGAGTTATACCGAAGCAGAAAAGAAATGGTGTAAGGAGAACAGGAAGAAAATATGGGAGTATATGCTTAATAACGGTCATTTGCAGGCTACCGATCCGATGTTAATCAGAGAATATACCAAATCGGCTCCTTTTACCGCCTTTTATGGCCATGAATCGCCCTCTTTGTTGGGCATTTGGATGGGAGCCCAGATCGTTACTTCTTATATGAAGCATCATAAAAAAGTTACCTTACACGATTTGCTGCAGATGACAGATTATAATCGTATGCTGTCTGAATCGAACTACAACGTTTAAAAGTTTAATTTGTAATTGAAATGGAAGTTGCTCTTTACTTATTGCCGGTCACTTTGGGCGATACACCCCTCGATACAGTTTTGCCTTCTTATAATAAAAGTCTCATCATGGAGATTAAGCATTTTATTGTAGAAGACGTACGCTCTGCCCGCCGATTCTTAAAAAAGGTAGATCCTAATATCAATATCGATTCGTTATTTTTTTATTCGCTCAACAAACATACTTCTCCCGAGAGCATATCAGGTTATTTGCAACCTTTATTGGAGGGGCAATCTATGGGCGTTATCTCTGAAGCCGGATGTCCGGCGGTGGCCGATCCCGGTGCCGATGTTGTTGCTATAGCTCAGCGTAAGAATCTGAAAGTCGTACCTCTGGTCGGTCCTTCTTCTATTATACTTTCTGTTATGGGTTCCGGATTTAACGGGCAAAGTTTTGCCTTTCACGGTTATCTTCCTATCGAATCGGGCGAACGCGCAAAGAAACTTAAATTTCTTGAGCAACGGGTTTACGCAGAGAATCAAACTCAACTATTTATAGAAACGCCTTATCGTAATGCCAAGATGATAGAGGATATTTTAACTAATTGCCGTCCGCAAACCAAGTTGTGTATAGCAGCAAACTTAACGTGTGAGGGGGAATACATAAAAAGTCGTACGTTGCACGATTGGAGAGGAAAGATCCCTGAGTTGTCTAAGATTCCTTGTATTTTCCTTTTATATAAATAATCTCTTTCAAGTGGTCATACTCAAGTTTTAAGCATTCACAGAAATAATTTCCTGTCATATTTTGCTGTATCTGTTGAAACGTCCACAGCTTGCCATTTTTAAATCGCTTATCGCACAGAATAGCATCATTTTCTATGTTAGCTACGAATAAATAGATTAACCGATTCGTAATGCTGTTTTCAAAATGGTATGTGATGCTAAACGAAGGTACAATCTCTGTTGTCGGAAAAACATGCTTAATGAGTCGTTCCACACCTTCCTCTAATGTTTCATCATATCGTAGGTAGCACTCCAGTGGAATATCTATTCTGCCTTTGTCTAAGATACAATCTTGTGAGCGATTGCATAAGAAAAGCATGTTATGACTTGCTAAGGCAATACGTATAACCGGATTAATGTATGCGTTTTTATATTTTGTTGCTTCTATCTTCAGGCTCTTACCTATGACATCTCCTTTTTCATTTACAATAGGAACATGTTCAAGATTGGACATTATGGTATTAAAGTAATTAATGCCTAACTGGTTGAATAGGATACTCACTATAAAGACTAAGGGAGATCCTACATGCAGCAGAAAGAAGAAAGAGGTTGGCCAAAGCGGGTAGGCTATTAAAATATTGAGGGCGATTATTGTAAAATGTATAGCGGCAAAGATAAGTGCTACTCGTACTGATACAATAGTTGTCTCCGCACTTTGTACAAAATTTTGTTTATCACAAGCGTCCTTTCTTTTTAAGAAGAAATTGATAAACCTTCTTTTGTGCAGGAAAAGGATAAACAGAGGGATAATAATACTCATTTCCAGCGTGATGGGGAGATTTCCCTTTGGACAATAGTTCAAAGGGAAGAGTGTTACCAATGATAGAATGAGTAATATAGCTGTAGATAGGTATAAAATAAAATTTTGAATTCTAAGTTTACTTCTATACATAATAAAATAAGAATAAGCCAATCCAGTGCCTGCACCAATATATATAGCGATATTCTGAGCTATAAATTCGCATAGTATCATGGAAATAATAACAGGAATAAATCCTAGTGACATATTGAAAGCAACTGAAAGGCTATTCTTGTGACTCATATTTGTTTTCTATCATTTTTAATAAAAACAACCGATAACAAATTAAGTTCTTTGAAACAATTTTCATTTGTTCTGAATGGATTGAACGTGCTTTTCAGCATGATACGATGATCGAACGAGCGGAGCACTTTCTACTTGCCTAAACCCCTTGTTAAGTCCGATCTCCTTATAGGTCGCAAATTCTGCCGGAGTGATGTATCTTGCAACCGGATAATGTTTATGTGTGGGTTGCAGGTACTGGCCTATGGTTAGTATATTACATCCTACGCGAAGCAGGTCATCCATCAATTCTTCCACCTCTTCGGCTGTTTCGCCTAATCCGACCATGATACCCGATTTGGCAACGAGCCCGCTCTTTGCTATGTGCCCGATTACTTTTAGACTGGTTTCGTAGTTGGCGGCACTCCGAACCTGCGGGGTGAGCCTTCTTACTGTTTCCATGTTGTGAGAGATGATATCGGGATGTGCAGCTATAATCTGATCAATCAAGTCTACATGTCCCTGAAAGTCAGGGATAAGCACTTCTGTGGTGATGCCTGGATTGATACGTTTTATTTCGCAAATAGTTTTAGCCCAATGCGCAGCACCCTGATCGGGCAGATCGTCCCGATCTACTGAAGTGATAACCGTATGTTTCAGCTTCATTAATGCAATAGATTCTGCAACATGCAGCGGTTCTTGTGCATCGAGCGGCAAGGGACGCCCTGTAAGCGTATTACAAAACTTGCAACTACGGGTGCATATTTCTCCTCCAATCATAAAGGTTGCTGTCCCTCTTCCCCAACACTCACTCATATTGGGGCAACGCCCGCTGCTGCATATTGTGTGCAGATGATGAGAGTCTACAATATGCTTTGTCTTAGTATATTGTTCGTTGCTACCTATATTTATTTTAAGCCATTCAGGCTTTCTTATTCTGTCTGCCATAATTTGGTCTATAATTAAAGATTATTAATAAAGAAATCCGTTAACCTCGTAAATAGATGAAAGCGGGTGTTACCTCCCGAAATCCCATGATTTCGGTTAGTGTATATTTGCATATCGAATTGTTTGTTGGCTTGTACCAGACATTCGCTGTATTCTGCACAATTCTGGAAATGTACGTTATCGTCGGCCATACCGTGAACCAGAAGTAACTTGCCACTAAGGTTGGCGGCGCGGGTAAATGCCGATCCGGCTTTGTATCCTTCAGCATTTTGCTGAGGGGTGCGCATAAAGCGTTCTGCATATATGGTATCGTAATACTTCCAATCGGTTACGGCCGCAACAGCTACTCCGGCTTTAAATACGGGCGTACCTTCGCTCATACTCATGAGGGTCATGTATCCTCCGAAGCTCCATCCCCATATTCCGATGCGAGATTTATCAACGTAGGTTTGGCTTGCCATATATTGGGCTGTTTCTACCTGGTCTTGGGCTTCTTTTACGCCAAGATTTAAATAGGTACACTTGGCAAATTCCGCTCCGCGTCCGCCGGTTCCCCGACCATCTACACAAACCACCAGATATCCTTTGCTGGCCATGTAAGTATCCCAACCAATACCGCCACGATCGCCTCCTATATCCCATTTATCCACAACTTCCTGACTTCCGGGGCCACTGTACTGATACATCAGTACCGGATATTTTTTAGTAGCTGAGAAGTTTGTGGGCTTAATCATCCAACCGTTGAGCTCCGTACCCTGAGATGTTTTAAAGCGGAAAAATTCTTTTTGCGGAAGGTTATATTGAGCGAGCATTTGTTTTAGCTTCTCATTGGTAACCAGTGTTTTAAGCATTTTACCGTTATTGTCATTCAGCGTGATGATGGTCGGGGTTTGTAAACTCGAATAGGTGTTCATAAAGTAATTCATCGATGTGCTGAATATAGCCGTATTTGTTCCTGCCTGTTCGGACAGTTTTGTCTTTTTGCCTTTGTGGTCTATTTTGTAAACCGCCTGTCGTAAAGGACTCTCTTCATTGCTCTCATAATAGAAGGTGTTAGAAGCGGCATCCCATCCAAGGAACTTTTTAACCTCGTAATTGCCTTTGGTAACCTGCTTTACCAGATTTCCACCTATTGTATACCAGTAGAGGTGTGAGTACCCGTCCTTTTCGCTGATAAAGCTAAAGTTTTCGGGATAAAACATGATGTTATCGAATATATCTTCGCCGATGTAATAAGGGCTTTCATCGCGTAACACCAACTTACTCACTGTAGATCGGGGATTGGCAAAATACATATCAAAGCGATTTTGAAGGCGGTTTAATGTCATGATGGCCAGCTTATCGGGATCTTCCGTGAAGCGTATGCGGGGAATATACCCGTCGCTATCAAGAGGGAGTTTTATTTTTCGGGTTACTCTTGATTTTATGTCGAACGTGAGTACAGAAACTTTCGAGTTTTTTTCTCCGGCTTTGGGGTATTTATAAGTGTAAGCTCCCGGATAACTTTCCAGGGCATCATAGTGTGGAGCCTCGCCGGCAAAAAGAGGAAAAGTATAAGAGGGTACTTGTGTTTCATCAAAGCGAATGAAGGCCAATAAAGTGTTATCCGGACTAAACTCCAATGCCCTTGTAAAGCTGAATTCTTCTTCGTATACCCAGTCGGGGATGCCATTCAGTACTTCGTTAATCTTTCCATCCTCCGTAACCTGAGATTCACTGTTGCCATAGAGCATTTTCACTAAAAAGATATTGTTATCTCTCACAAAAGCCACCATGTTGCCGTCGGGTGAAAATACAGGCGAGCGTTGTGGGCCGCCATCCGAAAGTTTCTCTACGAGGTTTCTCTTAATCGTATATAAATAGTGCACAGCCGTATATGAGTGCCTGTAGATAGGATGTGTTTCGGTACGGATTAATATTTTGCTCCCGTCGGGAGAGAACGTGTATCCGTCGAATTTCTTGAAGTTACATTCTCTGGCTTTGGTCACGTCGAAGATAACTTCCACCTGCTGACCTGTTTTGAAGGAATATTTAATAATCTGTGTACCTTCAGTGTTCATTTGAGTGTAATAATCGCCATCGGTCATGGGGATAACTTCCCGAATGCTTTCCGGACGGAACTTTCCGGATACAATTTCTTTCAAATCAAGAGCTTTGTCTCCTTGTGCAAAACTGGTCATGCCAATTAGACAAAATAGAAAGAGTATGCTTAGTTTTTTCATCTTTTTATAATTTTGATTTACGCTTTATCCTGCAAAAATAAGAAAATGTACTAACTAAATTCGTAAATTTGCCGCTTAAATTAGTTGAATAATGATTCAAAGCCCTCTATATAATGAATTTCCAACTCTTCTGAAGCGTTATTTTTCAGGCAAGGTGCAAAAAATTTCTTTAAATGCCGGCTTTACTTGTCCCAACCGCGATGGCACAAAAGGCAATGGAGGATGCACGTATTGCAACAATCAGACGTTTAATCCCGATTACTGCAAAACGGAAAAATCGGTTACTGCGCAATTGGAAGAAGGGAAGCGTTTCTTTTCTCGTAAGTATCCGGAAATGAATTATTTGGCCTATTTTCAGGCATATACCAATACGTATGCAGAGCTTGACGGACTGAAACGCAAGTACGAAGAAGCCCTGAGCGTGGCTGGGGTAGTCGGTTTAGTGATTGGTACGCGTCCCGACTGTATGCCCGATGAGTTGTTGCACTACCTTAAAGAATTGAACAAACAGCACTTTTTATTGGTTGAGTATGGCATAGAAAGTACCAATGACAATACCTTGGAGCGTATTAATCGGGGACATACTTTTGCTGATACGGTAGATGCTATAGAACGCACTGTGGCATGTGGTATTTTAACCGGAGGACATGTTATCTTAGGATTGCCGGGAGAAACAACCGAAGAAATCATTGCTCAGGCAGCGGCTATTTCGTGTTTACCCCTGGATACGTTAAAGATACACCAATTACAGTTGATATGCGGTACGGCCATGGCGCGCGAATACGCCATGCATCCGGATCATTTTCATTTGTTTGAAGTAGATGAATATATTGATTTAGTGATAGATTATATACAACATCTTCGTCCCGATATTGTACTCGAGCGATTTGTGTCACAATCTCCCAAGGAGTTGCTGATAGCACCGGATTGGGGATTGAAGAACTATGAGTTTACTGATCGCATACAAAAAAGAATGGTAGAAAAAGGTGCTTATCAGGGTAAGCTGTATACAGATTAAGAAAAAAAGGATTATTTTTGCTTTATAAAAAGAAGATATATGGAACAAAAGACAAAGATAAAGGGAAAAGTTCATTACGTAGGAGTCAACGATCGCACAAAAGCTCTTTTTGAAGGGCTCTGGCCTTTGCCCTATGGGGTGTCGTATAACTCTTATCTGATAGATGATGAAAAAATCGCTTTAGTCGATACGGTTGATATTTGCTATTTTGAAGTGTTTCTTCATAAAATAAGATCGGTCATAGGCGACCGCCCTATTGATTATCTCATCATAAACCACATGGAACCAGACCATTCCGGTTCTCTTAGTTTAATTAAACAGTATTATCCGAACATTACCATTGTGGGCAACAAGCAAACGTTTGGCATGGTTGAGGGCTTTTATGGTATTACCGGAGAACAACTTCTTATCAAGAACGCTGATCCTTTGGATCTTGGTTACCATAAGCTTCGATTTTACCTGACACCAATGGTGCATTGGCCCGAAACGATGATGACTTTTGATGAAACGGAGGGCATTATATTCTCCGGCGACGGATTCGGTGCGTTTGGTACGCTCGACGGCGGATTCATTGATACACGCATGAATACGGATATATTCTGGGAAGAAATGATACGATATTATTCCAACATTGTGGGCAAATACGGTTCGGCAGTACAGAAAGCATTGGAGAAACTGGCCCCTTTGAACATCACCACTATCTGCTCTACGCATGGGCCTGTATGGACGGAGCAGAGGGGTAAAGTGATTGATTTATACGATCGGTTAAGTCGCTACGAAGGTGAAGAGGGAGTGGTGATTGTTTATGGCACAATGTATGGCAATACAGAGCAAATGGCTGAGGCTATTGCTTTGGAATTATCTGCGCAAGGAATTAAGAATATCGTACTTCACAATGTAAATAAGAGCCATTCTTCATATATTATATCCGATATATTTAAGTACAAAGGGCTTATTATCGGAAGTGCTACTTACTGCAATGAGCTTTATCCCGAGATAGGATCTTTGCTGCCTAAGATATTGCTGAGGGATATGAAAAATCGCTATCTTGGTTATTTTGGCTCCTTCTGCTGGTCGAGTGCTGCGCTGAGGCGGATGAATGAATTTGCAGAAAAGAGCAAATTCGAGATTGTAGGTGAACCGGTAGATATGAAAATATCCATGGATGATCTTATTTACTCGCAGTGCGAGAATATGGGAAAGGCCATGGCCGACCGCTTAAAGCAAGATAGAGAAACAAGTCAAGACTAAAATAACCCCCAATTTATTAACTTAATAAAAACAATCTGATATGAGACTTATTATTCAACCTGACTATCAGGCTATCTCTAAATGGGCGGCCAACTATGTGGTTGCTCGCATCAATAAAGCTCAACCTACCGTAGAAAAGCCTTTTGTGCTTGGATTACCCACCGGTTCTTCTCCGTTGGGCATGTACAAAGAGTTAATCGACCTGTACAAAAAAGGCTTGGTATCGTTTAAACATGTAGTAACGTTCAATATGGACGAATATGTTGGTTTGCCTCAGTCGCATCCTGAAAGCTATTATTCGTTTATGTGGAACAATTTTTTCAGTCATGTAGACGTATTACCCGGTAATGTGAATATACTGAATGGTAATGCTGCCGATTTAGAGGCGGAATGTGCTGATTATGAGGCTAAAATAGAAACTTATGACGGAGTCGACTTGTTCCTTGGAGGTATAGGTCCCGATGGGCATATTGCGTTCAATGAGCCGGGTTCTTCTCTTTCTTCCCGTACACGTGTGAAGACGTTGACCACTGATACTATTATTGCCAATTCCCGTTTTTTCGATGATGATGTGAACAAGGTACCTAAAACATCTCTTACAGTAGGAGTGGGTACAGTGCTTTCGGCTAAAGAGGTATTGATTATAGTGAATGGGCACAACAAAGCACGTGCACTTTATCATGCGGTAGAGGGTGCTATTTCGCAGATGTGGACTATCAGCGCATTACAGATGCATCAGAAAGGTATTATTGTTTGTGACGATGCGGCCACTTTTGAGCTGAAGGTAGGCACGTACCGTTACTTTAAGGACATTGAAGCAGCAAATCTCGATCCGACTTCCTTGCTATAATAAGTTTTTTATATTATAAAATAGCCCTGCCATTTAAGAATATTATCTTTTGATGGCAGGGCTATTTGTTAGATTAGTGGTGTGGTTACTAAATATCTTTCAGCTCTCCTAAACCCTGGCGGGTAATCTCCGCCTCGCCATTAACACAGTTTACAATGGTGGACGGTTCGATGCCACCAATGCCGCCATCTACAACCAGATCGACTATATTACCGAATTTCTCTTCTATTAGTTCCGGTGTAGTGAGATATTCTATCTCTTCTTTTTTGTCATGGGGTAGGGTGGTAGTCATGATGGGAGCATTGAGTAAACGGGCTATTTCGCTTGTGATATGATTATCGGGCATACGGATACCCACCTCTTTTCGGTTCTTGAATATTTTGGGTAGTTTACTGCCGGTGCTTAATATGAAAGTGAAGGGGCCTGGCAGATTACGCTTCATTAATTTGAATGTATTATTGTCTACCTTGGCATATTCGCTTATACTACTCAAGTCGTAACAAATGATGGATAGGTTGTTTTTACGTGGGTCTATGTCTTTAATTTTGCATATACGTTCTATAGCACGTTCTTTCAGCCCATGACAACCAATGGCATACATTGTGTCCGTAGGGTAAATAATCAATCCTCCGTCGTTAAGTATATCTACAATTTGTTGCAGATCCTGCGGATTATTATTGTTCTCATACAATCTCAAAAGCATTATTTTATCTTTTTCTTTAAAAAGTCCATTATCTTTTCAGTAGCTTTCTCAGTTACTTTTTTCTTCAAAGAGTCTGTGCTGGCTGTTGTAGCAGAATCTAACCCTAGTTTCTTACCCAGCTTCTCTATAGCCTTGTTCTTTACGGTTTCGGCAGCTTGAGAAGCCATGCTCTTGGTATCTATTGATACTTTGGGTGAGTTGAATGTTCCTCCGATCTTTAAATCGAGCGTTGACAGTTGCGACAGCGATCCGGCAGAAGCGGGGAGTTTTACTTTACCCGAATAGTCGATGGTTTGATCCAGTCCCGTGGTTCCGGAAAGATTCATGTTGTATTCTCCCATCTTGATATCGAAGGGCTTAGTCGCTACCCGTCCGTCTTTTATCGTAAAATCGATCGTCAGGTCTTTTACCTTCATCTCTTTTAAGGACGGTTTTTTCACGGCTTCGGCTATCATGTCTATGGTTTTTATGTCGCTTAGATTCAAGTCTTTGGTAGAGAGGCTGCCTTTACCCTGCATTGTATTTAGTATAGGTATAGGGCTCATTGTTTTGTCTATATCTGAGAGAACGCTGATGTTGCCGGAGAAGTTACCTTTCAGGTTCTCGAATACCGGAGCCATCTTTTGTACCATATCCAGCTCTTTATATGCTTGGGCAAAGTTGATGTTGGTCATGCGGAAATCTGCATTCATTTTTGGCTTTTCCACCTCTTGGGTTGAGTAGTAACCATTCATCACCACGTTTCCTCCCATGGTGCTCATCGAAAGGTTCTTCATATCTGCCTTGCCGTCTTTTACGGTCAACTTGCCGTTCATATTGGTAAAGGTCATCTTATCGAAGAGAACTTCTTTCATATTGGCATCCATCTGGAAATCGATATTTTTAGGAACCTCCACAATTCCGGTTTCTGCGGCGGTAGTTGCGGTTGTGGTGCTGTCTACCGTCATAAAATCGTTCAGATTGAAGTGGTTGGAACGTATATTGAGCGTGCCTTTCAGTGTTTTATCTTTCAGTGCATATCCCATATAGTTTTCGAAACGGCTGTCTGCCGTAATGTCGTTCTTGCCGATGTTAACGGTTGTTTCGCTTAGTTGCAGATCTTTGGGAGTAAAAGTTAGAAGTGATTTTTTGATTTCCACATCGGGCATGTCTTTCACTTTCAACTTCATATTTGCAAGAGCGATGGTGCCTGCGGCATGGAACTTGTCATACTGCTCTTTTTCTGCATAAGAGAGCCGTCCGGCCATCTGCATGTTGGCAACAACGGTACCATTTAGCTCCATGTTTTCAAGGGGATAAACTTGTTTGATCATGCCCAGATTCAGCGTTCCTTTGGCTTCTGCTTTGAAGTCGGGATCACTGATTGGTGTTTTTACGGAAGCAGTGATGCTAAACGGGTTTCCGGCTAGCCGGAAGCTAAATGGACTGACGGTTATTTCAGTCAGGTCGGCACTCCCTCCGGGGTTTTTTGCATTCGCATGGATGTTAATTTGATCGACTCCGGCAGGGAGTGACGGATAACGGAACATTGCATTTTTTACATCGAGCGTAGCGTCGAACTGTGGAACGGTGTCTCCCTGAAGCGTGCCTTTGGCGTAGGCCGTTAGGGTAGCCTTACCTTCGGTTTTAATGCTTTCAAATTCTTTGGCGTAGATGGCCGGAACAAGTGAAAGTATCTCTTTGAAGCCTACTTCACTGGTGTTGAGCTTTAAGTCTATGTCTATGGCAGGATCTCTCATCGCTACCCATCCGTCTATACCGGCTTTGATGGCGTTCAGGTTAACTTCACTTTTACTGAACGTATATTTGCTGTTTACCAGGTCGGCATCTATATCCATTTTGGCCTGTACGTTGGCTTTGTTCAGGAAGGGAATGCCATCCATCTTAAAGGTCAGACTTTGGGTTTCGGCTTCCACCTTCAGCGTAGTGCGGTCACTGCCCAGATCTCCCGAGCAGGAGCCGTTGAGGTTGTTGATCTCGGCATACATGTTGGCCTGGCGATCATCGTAAATGATGGTCATGTTTTGGGTCGTCATTTTCTTCATATTCATCTTGAAGGGCGACTCTTCTGCTGTCGAAGTAGCTTGTGCGGTGCTATCGGGCTTCATAATGTCCCAGTTTACTTTGCCGTTTGCTAAAACGATGGCGTGTATCTGAGTGTCTTCAACGGATATTTTGGACACGCTGTATCCGTTACTGCCGAAGAGTGAAAACAGATTGATGGCTGCCGTTACTTTTCCGGCATGCACAAGGGTGTCGTTTTTAAATTCATTTACGCCTTTGAGCCAGAAGTCATTAAGGGTGATGGAAGCCCTGGGGAAGTTTTTGAACAGGCTGATATCTAAACTAGCGAAGTCAAATTGTGCATTGAGCATTTTGTTGCCCTCGCTTTTTACTGTTTTCTCTATCTTTCCGCGGAAAGCGAAAGGCAGGATGAACATCAAAAGAAGAATGATGCCCAGTACAATTGCTGTTATCTTTAGACCCTTTTTCATAATTGTTGCTTTAATCGTTTGGTTTATGGCAAAAAAGCATTGTGCTGCACAATGTGCTCTGACTTACAAATATAATCATTTTTTCTAAAATAATATATTCTGCAAGCATAAAAAATAGTTGTGGTTTTACTCTCTTCTTCTTAACCTCTCTCGCCAGAGAGAGTATAATCTCTTCTCTTCTCTTCTCTTTGCATTGCCCGAGCATATATACTTTATTTGATTATCAGGCATTTAGGCGACTTTTAAATTCTAATTTTATACGTATTTATGTATAAAAAGGGATGTATTTAACACGCGTTTAACATATGATTAACAAAATAATAATCCTTTTTTTTCTTGAAATTATTTGCTATTTTATGGGTTTGAATGTTTCTTGTGACTCACCTTTTGTAGCTAATTAAGATTCCATTGCACGGTGCAATTGAGTAAACAGCACGGTGCTTTGAACCAAACTGCCCGGTGCTGTTGAACTAATAGCACCGGGCAATTAGTTCTTCGTTATGGAAAATCCGGTTTATTTCTTCTTCTTTTTCTTTAGTTCTTCGGCTATTCGCCACTGTATGCTTGCCAGGTCTTCTTTGCCGATTTTGAGCAGAGCATCGCCGAATAGTTCGTGAGCACTCGGATGTTCGGGTTTCAGTGTGGTGGCCTTATCAAGATCGGCTAGTGCCCCTTCGATGTCTTCAATCTTCAATCGCAGTTTCCCCCGGTTGTAAATGGCTTTAAAATCAATTGGCGAGAGTTTGATAGCTCTGTTAAAACAGGCTTCTGCTTCCGTGTATTCTCTTTCGTTGGTAAAGGTAACGCCTTTGCGCACCCAAGCTTCAACGTACTCGGGATATAACTCCAGTGCCTTGTCGTAATTGGCTAAAGCAGCACGCACATCATGTGCTCCGGTAATGCACTCGTTTCCCATCAGGTAATATTCGCGGGCATATTTCTGCAAGCTTTGCTTTTGGGTAGCCATTTGCTCTTTTAGTTTACTGTTCTCATTCTTCAGCTGGTTGATAATGCCCAGCTTTTTGCGAATAAATCGTCTTATAGCGGGCTTCTCTATATCGTAGCGCGAATGGATGGCTTTGAAGAATTGTTCCAGAAACTCCTCGAAATTTCCTGCATCGAAAGCTTTGGTTGCCTCCACATATTCCACATCGGCTTGTGCTTGTTTGAGTGCTTTTTCTATAGCCACACGGTTGTTAAACCTTTCGGCAAAACCAACGATTTCGGGGCGGACGAAAATGTCGGCCCGACTGATTTGTTTTTTAAGCTGAATGCCTTCCAGGGAAGTGCATCGGCTCAATGCCACGTATGCTTGTCCGCCGGCAAAAACACCTCCGGTAAAGTCTATTACTACCCTACTGAAGGTTAGTCCCTGACTTTTGTGTATGGTGATGGCCCACGCCAGACGAATGGGATACTGCACGAATACCCCAAGTTCTTCTTCCTCGATCTGCTTCTTCTTTTCATTGTATTTATAGCGAATGTTTCGCCATGAATCTTTCTTTACGTCGCACTCTTTGCCGTCGTCGGTGATGACGTAGATAGTGCCCTCTTCATCAATGCCGCTTATTGTGCCAATGGTACCGTTCACCCATCGTCGTTCGTAATCATTCTTGATAAATATAATTTGAGCGCCGGGTTTCAATATGAGATCTTTGGGCGTGGGGAGGCTACTTTCGGGAAATTCTCCGGTTATTTCGCCATGAAACACAATCGGATCGCCCGGTAGCTCTGCCAATTTTTTGTCGTTGATGAAATCTACATTGTCTCTACGCGTGGCTAAGGTGATGTACATGTCTTCTTCGGATTGCTCTATGCTCATTCCGAAGCGTGTGTTGAGAAGTTGTAAATCGGCTGCTCCGGCAGTGTTAGTGCGTATATGATCGAGCACATTTACGAACACTTTATCAGTCTGCCTGTATACTTTTTTTAGTTCGATGGATACAAGGTCTATTTCGGAAAATACTCTGGCCGAGAAGAAATACGGGGTAGGGTAGAAGCGATTAATAATCTCTCGCTCATCACTCTTCACCACCGGCTCCAACTGAAACACATCGCCTACCAGCAGAATCTGTTTGCCGCCGAAGGGCTCGCGCAGATTATGCGAATAAACGCGTAATATGCGGTCTATGGCATCAATAATGTCGGCTCGTACCATTGAAATTTCATCGATGATAACTAACTCTATTTGTTCCAGTAATTTACGGTGTTGCTTGGCGTATTTAAAGAACTCGTGTATGCGCCCCCGTTGCAAGCTCATATTCGGATCGTCGGGTAAGAGCGGATAAAAAGGTAATTTGAAGAAACTGTGCATGGTGCTGCCTCCGGCGTTAATGGCTGCAATGCCCGTAGGCGCCAACACCACGTGTTTCTTCTTGGTGTTTTGGCAGATGTATTTTAGAAACGTAGACTTTCCCGTACCTGCTTTTCCTGTCAAGAACACAGACTGGCGGGTATATTGTATCAGATTTAACGCATCCTGAAACTCCGGGTTATCGGTATCTATCATTTTGTTCTCTGCCATATTTTTCAAATGATATTGAAATGTTTAAGCGCCTTTTGGATCCCGTTGTCGTCTACCGAATCGGTAATGTAATCGGCGGCCTCTTTAACCTCTTCGGAAGCGTTTCCCATGGCTACGCCAATGGCGGCATGTCGCAACATGCTGATGTCGTTTCCTCCGTCTCCGAAAGACATGGTTTCTTCCAGATTAATGCCGAAATGCTCTATAATCTTATCCATCCCTAATTGTTTACTATTCCCCCGACAAACCACGTCTGTAAAGGTAGGATACCAACGGCTTGATTCGCAATGAGGTAAACAAGCTAAATATTTTTGTTCTTGTTCGATGGTGAAAAAAGGGGATAGTTGAAAGACTTCTTCTTCTCCTGCTTTCTCAATGCTGATTTCCGGTATTTGGGGGAACTTCAACAATTGAATAAATTCATTAACTTGAGAATTGGGGTTACAGATGAACATCTCTTTCTCACGAACAACGACGCAGGGGCATCCTTTTTCTTTCGATAAAATACTGAGCATTTTGTCTACATCTTCTTGCGGAATGGGGCTTTTGTATATTACATGATCATTTTCACCGAAACAATAACTGCCATTCATCGTAATGTAGCCGTCGAAAAACAGATTGCTTAAGTTGTTTATTGCTACCCGGGGGCGCCCTGTCGAGATAAATATCTTGTATCCTTTAGTTCTTAATTCAATTAATGCATCAATGGTAGATTGCGGAATTATGTGCGTGTTGAAACTAACGAGTGTCCCGTCAATGTCGAAAAACAGGGCTTTTATCATAATTATAATTCTTTGTTCCATGCAAAAATACGAACTTACTACCATAGATATGGTATTTTTCTTCTTTTTTAGTTTAAAAAAGGATATTTACTTTTAATATAAATCGGATGAATTGTACCTTTGCAAGGCATAACGTAAAAATAAAGACGAGAGTATGATATACAATTTTGATGAAGTAGTAGATCGTCGGAATACCGATGCTTTGAAGTATGACGCTTTGCAACCTCGTTGGGGGAGAAAAGATTTAATTCCGTTGTGGGTGGCCGATATGGATTTTCGTACACCCTCTTTTATCATTGAAGCACTGAAAAAAAGGCTGGAAAATGAAGTTTTGGGATACACCATGAAACCTGAGGCCTGGTATTCGGCTATTATAAACTGGGTGGACAAACGGTTTAATTGGAAGATCTCGGCCGAAATGCTAACTTTCACTCCGGGCATTGTTCCGGGACTGGCCATGGTTATTCAGTCTCTTACTGAAGAAGGAGACAAAGTAATGGTTCAACCGCCCGTATATCATCCTTTTTTCTTAGTAACACAACACAATAACAGAAAAGTAGTTTATAATCCGCTAATACTCGAAAATGGCCAGTTCCGTATGGATATGGAGCGTTTTAAGGAAGATATAAAAGGTTGTAAGCTCTTTATTCTTTGCAATCCGCATAATCCGGGAGGCAGAGTGTGGGCGAAAGAGGAGTTACAGGAAGTTGCCCGCATTTGCTATGAAAACCAAACGATTGTTATATCTGATGAGATTCATGCCGATCTTACGTTGCCCCCTCACGTACATCACTCTTTTGCCACGGTGTCCGAAGAGGCTAGACTAAACTCCATTGTATTCATGTCGCCCAGTAAAGCATTCAATATGCCGGGGCTCTCCAGTTCGTATTGCATTATTGAGAATGACAGCATACGAAGAATATTTAGTGCTTACGTCAATGGAAGCGAATTGGGTGAAGGACATTTGTTTTCGTTCATTAGTGTGGCAGCGGCTTACAGTAACGGAACAGAGTGGTTAGAACAAGTAACCGCTTATATTCAGGGAAATATTGATTTCACCGATACATATATGAAGGAGCACATACCAGCCATAAAGGTGATTCGTCCGCAGGCTTCATACCTCATTTTTCTCGATTGCCGTGATCTGGGGCTCAGCCAAGAGAAGCTGGTGAATCTTTTTGTAGACGGTGCCCATTTAGCACTCAATGATGGTGCCATTTTTGGTAAAGAAGGAATTGGCTTTATGCGCCTTAATGCTGCTTGTCCGCAGATTGTTTTGAAACAAGCTCTCGGGCAGTTGCAATCCGCTTGTCAAAAAGATCAAGATATTAAAAGATAGAAATGAAGAAAAACAATTTTGAATCACAGGTGCTGCATACCCCTTTCGAGAGAGAGGATGCCTACGGCTCTCTCTCTATGCCGGTGTATAACACTGCTGCTTATGAATTTGCTACGGCTGAGGCCATGGAAGAAGCTTTTTGCGGTCGTACGGCAGATCATGCTTATTCCCGTATTACTAACCCAACCGTGCAGAATTTCGAAAGAAAGATACAAACAGCCACAGGGGCGATGAGCGTTACAGCTCTTAATTCGGGCATGGCGGCTATAAGTAATGTTTTCATTGCAATAGCTCAGTCGGGTGCCAATGTGGTAACGTCGGCTCATCTTTTCGGGAATACGTATTCTTTTTTAAAGTCTACCCTTGGAGCTTTTGGCATTGAAGCCCGTTGTTGTGATCTTACTAACATGGAAGAAGTAAAGGCACAGGTAGACGAACATACTTGTGCCATTTTTTTGGAAGTAATAACGAACCCGCAGCTGGAAATTGCCGACCTGAAAGCATTGGCCGCCATTAGTCATGAAAAGGGGGTGCCTTTGATTGCCGATACTACGGTAGTGCCGTTTCATGTATTTTGTGCCAAAGAGTTTGGAGTGGATATAGAAATAGTATCAAGTACAAAATATATCTCCGGAGGGGCAACAAGCATCGGTGGATTGATCGTTGATTACGGAACCTTTGATTGGAGCCGTTCGGAGAAACTGGCTGCAATGAGCCGGGAGTTCGGCCCGGCTACTTTTACAACCAAACTACGTAAAGAAATTCATCGCAATCTTGGTGCTTACATGACTCCGCAAGTGGCTTACATGCAAACACTGGGACTGGAAACAGTGGAGGTACGTTTTGCACGTCAGGCCGGTACTTGTTTGGAACTGGCTAAACGCATGCAGCAGTTGCCCGAAATAGAGTCGGTGAATTATACCGGCTTGGAGAGCAATCCCTATTACAAACTGAGTACCGAACAATTTGGAGCTTTGCCGGGCGCTATGCTCACTTTCGATTTAGCTTCTCGCGAGGCTTGCTTTTGTTTCATGAATAAACTTCAACTTATCCGTCGGGCAACGAATTTGTTTGATAATAAATCGCTGGCTATTCATCCTGCCAGTACTATCTACGGTTCTTTTACAGCAGAACAAAGGCAAAGTATGGACATAAGCGATAAAACGATTCGTCTGTCTGTAGGATTGGAGAGTGTGGACGATTTATTGGAAGATATAGTACAAGCATTGCAGTAATCCAGCTAATCGGCATTATTGTTTAAGATCAACCTTGACATCTGTTTACTTGAAAACAGATGTCAAGGTTCTTTTATTTAAAGGGCATTAATTTAGCAGGGTTTGCTGTTTGCATCAAGAAATAATAGATATGTTTGCGATATAATAATGATATCTATCAGGAGGGTATTGGAAAGTCTACTCCTTCCGAATATAATCAGGCGAATCCTGTACCGGGGTATGTTATGGAAGATATTGCTCATTGGATACAAACCGGAAAAATAGACGAAAAATAGGCTATAGACGATAAAAGCGGAGAGAATAAGTATGGCCAAAAAAGAATTTTCTTTGCTATTTAAACTGTTTCAATTACCCAAACTGCCTCATTTAGTTCTTTTAACTATAAATATTAGTTCATAAACTAAAAAGTTTAGTTATTTGTGGAAACAATATTCTAAAGATGAAAGGATTAACTGGTAAAGAAGAGGAAATCATGGGCTTTTTCTGGGAGAAAGGCCCTTTATTCGTAAAGGAAATGCTTGCTTTTTACGAAGAACCGAAACCACATTTCAATACCCTCTCCACTATTGTGAGAGGATTGGAAGAGAAAGGATTCCTCCATCATAGCGCATTTGGTAATACGTATCAGTACTATGTTGCAGTAACTGAGGAAGAATTTCGAAAAGGAACACTCAAGAATATTATCAGTAAGTATTTTAATAACTCCTATTTGAGTGTAGTCTCTTCATTGGTTAAAGAAGAAGATATTTCTCTGGATGACCTGAAAAAGTTAATTCGTGACGTTGAAAACACGCCTGAAAGATAAATATTAAATCAATCGTATGGGAGCCTTCTTCGTTTATATACTGAAATCGTCTGTCTGTTTATCCTTGTTCTATCTGTTTTACAGATTATTATTGAGCAAGGAGACTTTTCATCGTTTTAACCGCATTGCACTGCTCTGTATCTTTTTGCTGTCAGTACTCATTCCTTTTTTCGGAATAACTCTGTTAATGCAGAATGAAGTATCTCGAACGGTATTGACATTCGAACAACTCCTTATGATGGTTAATAAGGTGAATGTGACGGCTCAATCGGGTGAAACAAGCATAACTTGGGTTCAATTAATTCTAATTATATATTTAGGAGGGACTTTCTTTTTTGTATGCCGTAACGTTTATTCGCTTATTCGCTTGTTGAAACTATGGAGAGCCGGCAGGCATGAAACGCAGGAGAAAGGTATCGTGCTAGTCATACATAACCAAAATATTGCTCCTTTTAGTTGGTTGAAGTTTATTTTTATTTCGGAGAAGGATTTGGAAGAGAATAGCAGAGAAATCTTAACTCACGAAACGGCTCACATCATCAATCGTCATTCAATAGACTTACTGATTGCAGAGATCTGTATCTTTTTTCAGTGGTTTAATCCTGCTGCATGGCTTATGAAACAAGAATTGCAGAATATTCATGAGTACGAGGCGGATGAGACGGTTATCAATCAAGGCATCGATGCAAAAAAATATCAATTATTATTAATCAAAAAAGCTGTCGGCACAAGGCTCTACTCTATGGCCAACAGCTTTAATCACAGTAAACTTAAAAAACGTATCACTATGATGTTAAAAGAAAAATCAAGTCCGTGGGCACGGCTTAAATGCCTTTATGTGCTGCCGGTAGCAGTCATCGCTATTACGGCTTTTGCCCGTCCTGAAATCTCTGATGAATTGGAAGAAATTTCAAGTGTCAAAGCTAGTGATTTAACTTCAATTGTGGAAGTAAAGAAAGCAAAAAATGATGAGGCAACCTCTTACCAAAACAAAAAAGAGATAATGAATACTTTATCATTAGAAGCGTCGGGTAATGATGTTTTTGGAACAGCGAAGAATGTAACGTTGTCGGTATTGAATCGGACAGACTCAGTGAAGCCTGCTCCTAAAGTTGCGATTAGGCTTAAAGATATTTCACCTGATAAGAAGCCACTAATAATCGTTGACGACCAAGAGGTTTCGTCTGCAATTCTCGGAGCAATTAATCCTAAAAACATTATGTCTGTAGATGTACTTAAAGACAAAAGCGCTATTGAGGTGTACGGTGATAAAGGAAAGAATGGCGTAATTCTGATTAAGCTCAAAAGCGAGGGCGATACTGAAAACACGTCTGAAAAATCACAAGGATTACCGTTGCCTGATGTTGCTCCCACTCCTCCCGGAAGCCCTATCACTTATTTAGTGGATGGTAAAAAGATGACGGAGAAAGAATTTCAGGCACTTAATCTTCCAAAAGAGCAAATAGAGAGGGTTGACGTGAAAAAAAACGGACCAGAGGGTAATTCTATCGAAATTACAACTATATCGGCAAAGAAATCCCAAGAATAATTTGGACTGAGTTATCGGGGCCCGGATGCATCTAATTTGCATCCGGGCTTTTATTTATATCTTCTTTGTGTATTGATTAGTGATTTACTACCAAATAGGCAGATATAATGATATTATATAGAATTATTCGGAAAAACATGTAATTTTGCGTATATAACTATCCTTTATAACATAAAAGAGACATGAAGAAGATTTTGTTCTTAACCGTTGCTATACTTTTTTGCTTCTTTCTGGGAAAAGACGTTTATGCATGTACTTCGGCCGTTATTTCGGGAAAGATAACTCCGGACGGTCGCCCATTATTGTGGAAAAACCGTGATACGGACTATGCTCAGAATAACATAAAATATTTTTCAGGGAAACGCTATAGCTTTGTTGCTATAGTCAATAGTGTGGATAATAACCCGCGTGAAGCATGGATCGGAACAAATTCAGTCGGCTTCTCTATTATGAATACGCAATCGTATAACTTAGAAAAAGTGAAGCCGGGAGAAGATCGTGGCGCTGCTAATGGTAGCATCATGAAACAGGCTCTTGGGGTTTGTG
Source organism: uncultured Bacteroides sp. (assembly GCF_963677715.1). Taxonomy (NCBI): domain Bacteria; kingdom Pseudomonadati; phylum Bacteroidota; class Bacteroidia; order Bacteroidales; family Bacteroidaceae; genus Bacteroides; species uncultured Bacteroides sp. The sequence goes on along the minus strand of NZ_OY782495.1, from coordinate 1,307,893 downwards.
CCACAGTAGATGACTTTAAGCATTTTCTGGATTCCATAAAGAAACCCAGCCACATAGAGGCTAATTTTGGAGTGATTGATGCAAAAGGTGGTGCGGCTGTGTTCGAAGTGGGGTATTATAAATATACGGTGTATGATGCCAATAATCCTAAAGATGCTCCTTGTGGATACATTGCGCGAACTAACTTTTCGTTTGCCGGTGAAGTGAATAACGGAGCAGGATATGTAAGATATATGCAGGAGGACAAGCTGTTGATGCCTGCCTCTGCAACCAAGCAGATTACTCCGGCATGGATATTCAGTGAGTTATCTCGTTCTTTTGCCAATTCACTACTAGGCATCGATTTGAAGAGCGGTGAGTTCAACCGTCCGAAAACAACCGGATGGTTTGTCGATCAGGACTTTATTGCACGTAAGAGTACCTCTTGTTCGGTGGTTGTGCAAGGCGTAAAAAAGGATGAAAACCCCGAACTGACTATCATGTGGACTGTTTTAGGCTATCCGCCTGCAAGTGTGGCCGTGCCGGTCTGGGTAAAAGGTGCAGAGCAACAACTTCCGGTTTTGCTTACGCGTAACGATGAAACGAGGGTCTCTCCGCTATGCGATATGGCTGTGACTTTGCGTGATCGTGTGTTTTCGTATACTCAGGGCATGGGCAGCGATCGGTATTTTAATTGGGAGCTACTTTACAATAGTAATAAAACGGGTTATATGCAGCGATTGGCCCCAGTAGAAGAAGAGGTCTTTAATCGTACCCTGCCTAAGCTCAATCAGTGGCGTTCTCAAGGCCAGCTGAATATCAGTGAGGTCAGTTTTCTCTATAAAGAGTTAGATCGTTACATTGCTGCTAAATATAAAGAACTCTTCGATCTTTAGAGGCATACCTCAAATAAAGTCTGTCGGTATTGTATGATACGACGTTTGAGGGTGCGTGCAAAAATTCTCTGAGAGGAATACTTATGAGATGTTTGCGTGAATGTATGTGAGTATTTCCACTTCATGTTCCGGGTGAAACCATTTTATCTCTTCGTCACGTTTAAACCAAGTCATCTGTTTGCGTGAATATATACGTGAATTTTGCTTTATCTTATCAACAGCAAAAGAGAGGCTCCATTCTCCTTCCAGATACTTAAAAAGCTCCTTGTAACCAACCGTGTTGAGTGAGTTGAGTTGTCGATAGGGATAAACGGCTTTTGCTTCTTCCATGAGCCCTTCCTGCATCATTAGGTCAACCCTTTGATTGATGCGATGGTAAAGCTCTTCGCGATCACGTATAAGTCCTATCTTTAAGATGCTGAACGGGCGTTGTTTTTTCTGTTGTGTGCGAAAGGAAGTATATGTTTTACCACTCATGTAACAGATCTCCAATGCATGGATTACTCGCTTAGGATTTTTAAGGTCTACTATTTTATAATATTCCGGATCAAGGAATTTTAGTTCGGCACACAAATGTTCCAAACCTTGGGCTTCATATTTAGAAAGCATCAGTTCACGGGTCTCAGCATCTACCGTAGGGATGTCGTCAATACCTTTGCAGATAGCATCTATGTACATCATCGACCCACCAGTAAGTACCACCGTGTCTTTTTCGGTGAATAGTTGATTTAAAAGAGTAAGTGCTTCTGCTTCATATTGGGCCGCGCTGTAATAGTCCGTGAGTGCCAGTGTTCCGACGAAATGGTGGGGAACACGATTTAGCTGTTCTTTAGTAGGTGCAGCTGTTCCTATTTTTAATTCGGCATACAGCTGTCGGGAATCGGATGAAACAATGCATGTTTTAAACTCTTCGGCAATGCGAAGACTTAGTTCCGTCTTCCCGACGCCTGTAGGGCCTATAATTACGATTAAGTTTTTCGGCATTAAAGGTGTTCTTCTTCAGAGGAGGGTGCCGGGTCGCTTTCGTCATCGAATCCTTCAAAACCTTCTTTGTCAAATTCCTCAAGATCAAAGTCCTGATCTCCGTAGAAACTTTCATCTAAATCAAGTGATCCACTGTTAGAAACTGTTTCTTGAAAGTCTATTGTTTGTTTGGGGGCTTCTCCTTCTTTCTTAGTGCATTTAGCCGTTTTAATTTCTTTGCCTGTGATAATTTCAGATAGTTCAATAAAGAAACAGCGCTCGGTCATATAATCGAATACATAGAGCAGTTTTTGTTTCTCATCTTCAATCAGCTCATTCAGCGGAGTCTCTTTCATTACCCAACTGTCTATCTCGGGATTATCGTCCATAGCTTCGAGAGTAATCTCTTTTTCTTTCTCCCAATCATCGTCGCAGATGAAGAAGGAAGTCATTTGGTCGGCGGTATAACCTACCGATTTAAGTATGGCCTGATGAAGATCGAAGAAAGTATCTTCCGGATCGATCTGTATTTCTCTGATAAAGTTGTCTGTTTCATCAGATATGATCGTGAATCTGTATATCATAATTATTACCTGTTTATTGATGGCGTAAAAGTAGTAAAAAAGTGAAAGAATACAAATACTAAAGAGCGTTTATCAAAAAAAAAAGGAGGTCTCAGGTTTGTTGAGATCTCCTTGTCTATTTTTATATAGTTTATCTACTTTATAATGCCCCTTTCAGAGCTACGGATAAATTTTACTATATATTCTATTTCGGGGGTCATTGTGATTTCTGCCTCCACTTTTTCAAGAGCATCTGTAATATTCAAACCGCTTTGATAAATGATGCGATACGTATTGTGTATGTTTTCAATGATATCATTGTCAAATCCGCGACGGCGGAGGCCAATAATATTGATGCCACTATAAGTGATAGGATCACGTCCGGCAATTATATAAGGTGGAATATCTTTGCTGAAGCGACACCCTCCCTGAACCATCACATAGCCGCCTATATGACAAAATTGATGCATGAGTACGGCTGCACTTATAATTGCATTGTCATCAATGACTATTTCTCCGGCCATTTTAGTGGAATTACCTATAATACATCCACTGCCGATTAGTGCATCATGAGCAACGTGTACCCCTTCCATCAGTAGGTTATTGTTTCCTACTACTGTTTTTCCTTTGGCTGCTGTTCCTCTGTTAATGGTTACATTTTCGCGAATAAGATTGTTATTACCTATCTCAGCCGTGGTCTCTTCTCCTTTAAACTTTAAATCTTGCGGAATGGCTCCGATGACAACGCCTGGGAAAATAGTGTTTCCATTGCCGATACGTGAACCGTATAAGATGTTGGCATTGGCCATAATCTTGTTGTTATCGCCTATTATAACATTTTTATCAATGTATACAAAGGGAGCAATCTCTACATTTTTTCCGATTAGTGCTTCGGGGTGAATATACGCTAAGGGATTTATCATGCTTTTTATTTATTTCTTATTATTTGTGCCATAAACTCTGCTTCGCAGGTTATTTTTTCGCCGACAAAGGCGTAGCCTTTCATTGTAGATATACCTCTTCTGATAGGAGCGAGTAACTCAACGCGAAAAATTAATGTATCTCCCGGAACAACTTTTTGTCTGAACTTGACTCCGTCTATTTTCATAAAGTAGGTAGAGTATCTTTCAGGATCGTCAACAGAGTTAAGAACTAGTAAACCTCCTACCTGAGCCATAGCTTCTATTTGCAATACTCCCGGCATTACAGGTTCCTGTGGAAAGTGACCTTGAAAAAACGGTTCATTTACAGTGACGTTCTTAACACCTACAATAAAGTTGGCTCCTATTTCTATTATTTTATCAACCAGTTGAAACGGGTAACGGTGGGGTAAGAGTTCGCGGATACGGTTTACATCCATTACGGGCTCTTCGTTGCAATTGTAAGTCGGAGCTTGAATTTCGTGTAAACGAATCTCTTTTCGCATTTGGCGGGCAAACTTGTTGTTGATTGTATGTCCGGGACGCGTGGCAATGATTCTTCCCTTAATTGGTTTTCCTATGAGAGCCAGATCGCCAATTACGTCTAAAAGCTTATGGCGTGCACATTCGTTTGGCCACACTAAAGGTTTATGATTAATATATCCCAATTGGGCGGCATTCATGTGAGGAACTCTCATAATATCTGCCAATTTATCGAAACTATCTTGAGACATCTGGTTCTCGTAAATAACGATTGCATTGTCAAGATCACCTCCTTTTATTAATCCGGCGGAGAGCAAAGGTTCAATTTCTCTCACAAAAACGAATGTTCGACTTGCTGCAATTTCGGTGGGAAATTTGGTCATATCCTCTAAAGTTGCAAATTGATTTGGAACAATACTCGAATCATAAGAAACCAATACATTCAGGCTGAAATTCTCATCAGGCAAAATTGTAATAGATGATCCGCTTTCTTCGTCGCGAAATTCTATTTTTGATTTTATGATGTAGAAATCCTTCACTGCATTTTGTTCTTCTATACCTGTTTTCTCTATTTCTTGTACATAGTAGTATGCACTACCGTCAAGGATCGGAAATTCAGGACCGTTGACCTGAATAAGGCAGTTGTCAATGCCTAAAGCGTAAAGTGCGGCCATGCCATGCTCTACTGTGCTCACTCTTACGTTGTTCTTAGCCAATACTGTTCCGCGTGTTGTTTCAATAACATTATCGGCTACCGCATCAATAATAGGCTGATCATCTAAATCGATACGTTGTATCTTATATCCATGATTTTCAGGTGCTGGATTGAAGGTGACAGTAAGGTCAAGCCCAGTGTGAAGACCTTTTCCGCTTAACGAAAAGCGATCTTTTAGAGTCTTTTGTTTCAACATTGGTTACTTATTTAATTGTTGTTTTAATTCATTTATTTCTTTACGTAGCATATTTAGTTCGGCATACATCTCTGGAAGTCTTTTGTATATAACTGAGGCTTTGAAATATTTTTTTGCATCAAAGGCGGGTGAACCCATAATTTGAGAATCGGAGCTTACACTACCGGGAACACCCGATTGAGCAGCGATACCCACTTTATCACCGATTTTAGCATGACCTGCCAACCCGACTTGTCCGCCAATCATACACCATTCACCTACTTTTGTTGAGCCGGCTATTCCCGCCTGCGCCGCCATTACGGTATGCGAACCCACTTCATCGTTGTGGGCTACTTGAATGAGGTTGTCCAACTTCACTCCTTCGTGAATGACAGTGGCACCCATTGTTGCTCTATCGATGCAGGTATTAGCGCCAATCTCTACTTTATTATTTATGATAACGATTCCTATTTGTGGTATCTTTTCGTAACCATGGGAAGTTGGGGCAAAACCAAAGCCATCGGCACCAATCACTACCCCAGAATGCAGGATGCACTCATCGCCTATGCGGCAATCATGGTAGATGTTTACGTTAGCGTAGAGTATGCATTCTTTTCCGACATTTACTCCGTCTCCAATAAATGTATGGGGATAAACGAGTGTGTTATCACCTATTACAGTATTGTCGCCGATATAAGCAAACGGGCCTATATACACATTTTCTCCTATTTTTGCTGTGGGAGCGATATAAGCTAGTGAGTCGATGCCTTGCTTTTTAGGCTTACTCATCTCGTACAGATTGAGTAGTTTTGCAAGGCTTTCATACGCATTGTCTACCTTTATAAGCGTTGTTTCAATTTTGTGCTCTGCTACAAAATCTTTGTTGACTAACACAATGCTGGATTGAGTCGTATATATATAAGATGTATATTTGGGGTTTGCAAGGAAAGAGATTGCTCCCGGTATTCCTTCTTCAATTTTAGCAAATGTATGGACAGTTGCATCTTCATTTCCGACGATTTCCCCCTGTGTTAATGCCGCTATTTGCTTAGCTGAAAATTCCATTTCTTGATTTATTGTTGTGTGGTTTTTATCCGTTACTTTTTGTCTTTGGTTGAGACAGCAATACTATATTGCCCTCTATTAAGGCGCAAATAACGGTTTTTTTTTTTATATAACCTTATTCTTTAATGAATATTTTGTACTCGTTAGTGCAAACGTTGGTAGCAAATATAGTACTTCTTTACTTTTTTAGAAAGAAGAGCGAAATTCAACATATCCGATGCTTCAGCAATATTTTTTATTGTTCCGTCATGATAGATAATGTCAATGCTGTCGTCTGCCTGGTTATACATATTCTTTTCAATACTGGGGGTAGAAACAAAATACCTCGCTTCACGGAGGCTTATGCCTAATTGTTGGCTGATGTGCAAAGTTAATTCTTTTTTCCTTTCTTCACTAATGGGTTCGGTTGAAATTTCTACTTTAAATATGTTACGATTAATCATGCCAAGGCTTAGGGTTGAAAGAACTTTATCCGGATGTGTGCTCCACACTTTTAGCGAGGTCCATATATCATTGTCGTCCAATTGAATGAAATTCTCTAGGCAATCTGTGTCGTGATAAAAATCTTCATGTCCGATAGTCTTATATAGAAAGAAATGCAGAGCCGGTGAGGCAAATAGCTCCACGCCTTGACTGGCTAGTTCTTTTGCCCGCAACAATGTACTGATGAGCATTCGTTCGTATGCTACGGATGTTTTATGCAAATATACCTGCCAATACATAAGTCGGCGGGCAGTAAGGAAATTCTCAATCGAATAAATACCTTTCGCTTCAATGACTAGTTGATCGTTTTGTACATTGAGCATTTCAATGATGCGTGCCGAACCGATGCTGCCTTCCGTTACTCCGGTATAGAAACTGTCACGTCGCAAATAATCCAACCGGTCCATGTCCAGCTGTCCGCTTACCAATTGATGCAGGAATTTTTTGGGATATTCGTCTTTAAAGATCTGAATAGCCAGAGTCAACTGCCCGTTCATTTCTTTGTTCATCCGTTCCATGAGCATGAGTGAAATTTCTTCGTGCGACACTCCTTTTACAATCGTATCTTCGAGCACATGTGAGAAAGGGCCATGCCCTATATCGTGTAGCAGAATGGCTATTTGTACAGCTTCCGCTTCGCTATCGAATATGAAGTTCCCTTTGGTAGTAAGTTGTGTAATGGCTTGTTTCATCAGGTAAAACGCACCTAATGAATGTTGAAAACGTGTATGCTGGGCTCCGGGATAAACCACAGAGGAAAGCCCCATCTGCTTGATGCGGTTTAAACGTTGCAGCAACGGGTGTCGCACAATGTCATACAACAACCCTCTGGGAATGTTGATGAAACCGAAAACCGGATCGTTGATGATTTTACGTTTATTAGTCATTAGTTACTTTACAAAAAGTTAGAAAAAAGTTTCTTATTGAATGATTGTTTTCAGTTGTTCTGCCATCTGTTCTTGTACTTCTTTGGCGGCAGCACGTGCCGCTTCAGCAAAACGTTCAGTCTTGTCTGCATAGATGATGCCGCGTGAAGAATTTACAATTAATCCGCACATGCTGTTCATGCCGTATTTACAAACTTCTTCGAGTGAACCGCCTTGCGCACCCACGCCCGGTACCAATAGAAAGTGATTGGGTACATGTTTGCGTATATCAGCAAACATGTGTCCTTGTGTAGCACCTACCACGTACATCATCTGTTCGTCTGTAGCCCATTCTTGTGATCTTTTCAACACCTTTTCGAAAAGACGTTCACCGTTACTGTCTTCTGTCATCTGAAAGTCGTGTGAGCCTTTGTTAGAAGTCAATGCCAGCAAAATAACCCATTTACCCGGATAGATAAGAAAAGGCCTTACACTATCTTCACCCATATAAGGTGCTACGGTAACAGAATCGATATTGAGCTCATCGAAAAAAGATCGCGCGTACATTTCGCTGGTGTTTCCTATATCGCCACGTTTTGCATCCGCAATAATAAACTGATCCGGATAGTTCTCTTTAATGTAATTGACTGTCTTTTCAAAAGTGATCCATCCTTTCACGCCCATGCTTTCATAAAAAGCCAGGTTCGGTTTATAGGCAATACAAAAATCAGCGGTAGCATCAATGATGGCTTTGTTGAAAGCAAAAGCAGGATCATCTTCTTTCAGCAAATGTGCCGGTATTTTTTTAATGTCCGTATCCAATCCTACACAGAGAAATGTTTTTTTCTTCCTGATGTTTTCAAATAGCTGTTGTTTATTCATCTGTATATGTCTTTTTTATACTTACAATTCACTTTCTTTCATTCGTTCGGTATTCTCTGCCACAATTAAGTGGTCGAGACAGTCTTGTATATTACCCTCCATAAAAGCCGCCAGATTATAGACGGTGTAGTTAATGCGATGATCGGTAATACGCCCTTGCGGATAATTATAGGTGCGGATTTTAGCCGAGCGGTCACCTGTCGAAACTAATGTCTTACGGTGAGAAGCAATAGCCTCTTGATGTTTTCTAAGTTCTATATCGTATATCTTTGTTCGAAGCATTTGCATGGCCAGTTCGCGGTTTGCTAACTGTGACCGGGCTTGCTGGCAAACAACAACCAAACCGGTGGGTCTGTGGGTTAATTGTACTTTGGTTTCAACCTTATTCACATTCTGTCCGCCGGCTCCTCCCGAACGTGATGTTTGCATATCAATGTCGGCCGGATTAATATCTACGTCAAATTCTTCTGCTTCCGGCAATACCGCCACGGTAGCAGCCGATGTATGTACGCGTCCCTGTGTTTCTGTGGCAGGAACACGTTGTACCCGATGTACACCACTTTCATATTTTAGTGTTCCGTATACGTTATCTCCGGTTACAGTAAAGACAACCTCTTTAAATCCTCCGGCAGTACCTTCATTGCAGGTCGTTATTTCTGTTTTCCAGCCTTTTGTTTCGCAATACTTCATGTACATCCGGAATAGATCTCCTGCAAAGATAGCTGCCTCATCGCCGCCTGTACCACCACGTATTTCCACAATGGCATTTTTATCATCTTGTGGGTCGGTCGGAATAAGTAGCATCTTAATTTCTTCTTCCAGTTCGGGAAGTCGTGCCTGACTAGTATCCCATTCTTCGCGAGCCATCTCTTTCATTTCAGGATCTTGTTCTGTCGAAATAATTTCTTTGGCTTCCGCAATATTAGCAAGCATTTGGAGATATTCTTTTCGTGCATTCATCAGGTCGTCCAGTTCCTTATACTCTTTGGTGAGCCTTACAAAACGCTTTTGATCAGCAATTACCCCCGGGTCTGTAATGAGTGTAGATACCTCTTCAAACCGGCTGATTAAACCTTCTAATTTATCTAATATATTGTTATTATCTGCCATCTATTTTTAATATCTGAATTCGCCGAATTCACTCTTAATAATCAATTCTTTTTTGTCACTTTCCTCTATACGGCCTACTATCTGTGCCTCTATTCCAAAAGATTGAGAGAGGGCAATCACCTCTTTTGCATGCTCAGGAGCAATATAAACCTCCAGGCGGTGCCCCATGTTAAAGACCTTATACATTTCCGCCCAATCCGTTCCACTCTGTTCTTGAATTGTTTTGAATAGTGGCGGAACAGGAAATAGATTATCTTTTACTACACGCATGTTATCTATAAAGTGCAATACTTTAGTTTGCGCACCACCCGAGCAATGCACCATTCCGTGAATTTCTGGACGCAATACATCCAACAGTTTTTTCACAACAGGCGCATACGTGCGGGTAGGAGAGAGTACCAACTTTCCGGCATTTAGCGGAGAGTTTTTTATGTTATCGGTCAACTTTAATCTGCCGGAGTATACTAAATCTTCGGGCACACCCGCATCGTAACTTTCAGGATATTTTTCGGCAACATATTTGGAGAAAACGTCGTGGCGGGCAGATGTTAGTCCGTTGCTACCCATGCCTCCGTTGTATTCTTTTTCGTAAGTAGCTTGTCCGTAAGAGGCCAGCCCCACAATCACATCGCCCGGGCGGATATGGGCATTGTCAATTACTTCGCTGCGTTTCATCCGGCAAGTTACCGTACTATCTACTATGATGGTACGTACCAAGTCGCCTACGTCGGCTGTTTCTCCCCCGGTGGCATACACACCGACACCCATTTCGCGAAGTTCGGCGAGTAATTCATCCGTTCCGTTAATTATGGCCGATATAACTTCACCCGGAATCAGCAGCTTGTTGCGTCCGATGGTAGATGAAACCAGAATATTATCAACAGCTCCTATACAGAGCAAATCATCGATATTCATAATCAATGCATCCTGCGCAATGCCTTTCCAGACCGACAGATCGCCAGTCTCTTTCCAATACAGATAAGCCAGGCTCGACTTTGTACCTGCACCATCGGCATGCATTATGTTGCAATATTCAGGGTCACCGCCCAGAATATCAGGAATAATTTTACAGAAAGCTTGTGGGAAAATACCTTTATCGATGTTTTTTATGGCATTGTGCACATCTTCTTTAGATGCCGATACGCCACGTTGCATGTATCGCTGGTTACTCATGAATGGACTATTTTTAGTACTGCTGCAAAATTACTTCATTTTTCGCTCACAGGCAACTATTTTGCCCAGATACTACTTCTTTAGCCTGATGTAACCACATAGCAATCCCCTTTAACGGTTGAGTAATGCACCGATAAAGGGGATTTGTTTTTCTTTTTAAAACTCTACTTTAGGAGCTTTTTCGGCGCCTTCTTCCGCTTCAAAGTACGGACGCTTTTCGAACCCGAACATGCCTGCAAAAACGTTTTTAGGGAATTTGCGAATAGCGGTATTGTATTCTTTGGCAGTATCGTTGAAGTTCTTACGTGCCACATTGATGCGATTTTCTGTTCCTTCCAGTTGCGCCTGCAGTTCCAGGAAATTCTGATTAGCCTTTAAATCCGGATAGTTCTCGGTGATAGCAAGCAACTTACCCAATGCAGAACCAATTTCCCCTTGTGCTTTCTGATATTTTGCTAAAGATTCGGGAGTAAGGTTGCTAGGGTCTACTTTGATTTGTGTAGCTTGCGAACGGGCAGCAATCACACCTTCCAATGTCTCTTTTTCGTGCGATGCATAACCTTTTACTGTGTTTACTAAGTTAGGAATCAGGTCCGAACGGCGTTGGTATTGTGTTTCCACATTGGCCCACTGGTTACTTACATTTTCCTGCATAGACACTAAACCGTTATAAGCCGATACAGCCCATATAGCGATAACAGCCACTACAGCAATGATGATAATAATTGATCTTTTCATATTCATTTCATTTTTTATATTTAAATTTTATTAGAAGTTGCTACCGGCACCGCCGCCGCCGCCCATACCTCCTCCGAAACTGCCTCCACTAAATCCTCCTCCGCCGCCGGAACCGAAACTTCCACCTCCGAAGCCGCCGATAAACGGGCCGCCGCCTCTGCCGCCACGGTAATTATCATCGTAAGATTGTTGACGTCTTACAATGCTGTGTCCGCAGTTCAGGCATTTATAAACTACGTCTTCTGTTTTTACGCCATTATGTTTCGATATCAGATTGGTGCTGCTTCGTTGCAGTTTGTGCTTGCCACATTTGGGGCATCGGTTGTTGGCCCATACGGCCCAGATGCTGCTGAGCCCACCGATAAACAGGAATCCGATAATGGCAATAAACAGAAATAAACCTCCGCTCTTACCGCCCGATTCTTCTCCGTCGTTTACCATAGAGCCATCCAAACGGGCACATGCGGCACGCACACCGGCTACCATGCCGTTATCCCAGTCGTTATCCTTTAAGTAAGGATTCATCTCCTTTGTTTGAATGCGTTTGCAAATGGCATCAGGCAAATCTCCCTCAAGTCCATACCCCGTGTAGAATTGAATACGACGCTGATCGGTAACCAATAAAATCACCAATCCATTGTCTTTTCCTTTTTTGCCCACTCCCCAAGTGTTTAACAATTGATGTGAAAAATCAAAACAATCGGCCTCTCCGATGGAAGGCAACACAGCCACAACTGTTTCAATTCCTGTTTTTTCTTCAAGGTTATACAACATTCTATCAATAGAATCACATGCTTCCTGCGACAGAATGCCTCCCGGGTTGCAAACATATCGTGTTCTGTCTTCCAAATGTACTTTGGGAATATTATCTACGGTATATATTTTTTCTTGAGCTTGCACGGAAAAAAATAAGCACAGAAAAAACATAAAAGTGGTGATCTGTTTCATTACAATTCGATTTGTTTTTGCAAACCTACATAAAAATATTGAATATCGCATGGAGTGATAAAAATATTGTTGCGAAGAAATGGCTTATTTAGTGTTATGCGGATGTGTTGTTATTGCAAATACTTATTAGCGAAATTTCTTACCCGGTTGGTATAGGCTTTTGGGTTTTCTTTATAAGAAACCGCATGTATGGCATCGGGCACTAACCATAATTCTTTGGCGCCCGGTTTATTCTTTACCAGTTGGTATACCATCCGTGTCGGTACATACGCATCTTTATCACCATGGATAAATAGCATAGGCAAGTGGCACTTCTTTATCTGATTCAGTGCTGAAGCCTCTTTGAAGTTCCAACCGTATTTTATGCTACATAAGGCACTGGCAGTATAGAGCAATGGGAAAGCAGGTAAGTTAAACTGTTCTTTGATTTCTCTTAAGAACTCATCCCATACGCTGGTATATCCACAGTCTTCTACGAAACACTTTACGTAGTACGGTTGCTTCTCTCCCGAAACCATCATGATGGTAGCCGCCCCCATAGAGATGCCGTGCACAATCATCTTTGTGCTGTCACCGTATAAATGGTTGGCTACATCCATCCATTCCATCACATCTAGTCTGTCTTTCCAACCCATTTGAATGGCATTGCCTCCACTCCGCCCATGATATTGTAAGTCCGGCAGCAGAATGTTGTACTTTAAATCATGGTTGTAGAGGTAGCCTATTTGCATTATGCGGATGGCATTGTCTGTGTATCCGTGTACAATTACAGCTGTTTTTGGCGTAGGATGCGAAGCGGCAACATAATAAGCATGCAGACGAATACCTGCCTTGTTGGTTATAAACGTATCCTTCAGGGCAGAAACTTGTCTCAAACTATCCATCCAGCTTTTTATAAACGGATAATTGGCGTACATGTATTTATATGATGTTACCTCATCTTTTCCCCGGTTATTGCTCGGTATTAGTGAATAGTGAAGCATATAAGAACTACCTCCCACTATTCCCACTGCCAGTAGTAGAAACGTGATAATGATACTATATGCTATCGATCTGCTCTTCTTTTTAGTACCCATAGCCTTTTTACTCTTTTATTTCTGCCAGATTTCCCATGAAGCAAAAGCCTGTAGCAGCAGCATCTCCAACCCGTTTTTCGTAGTAGCTCCTTTTGCTTGTCCTTTTTTCATAAAAAGCGTTACATTCGGGTTATACAACAAGTCGTATAACAGATGGTCAGGCGTAAGGTATTCATAAAGAATATTCGGGCATATATCCACTTTGGGATACATTCCCACCGGAGTACAATTCACAATAACCGTATATTCTTTTATAATCTCAGGAGTTAATTCTTCGTAAGTGTACATGCCGAATCTGGCAGTCCGTGATACGAATTTGCCTTCGATACCCAATTTTTTCAGGCCGTGGAATACAGCTTTTGATGCTCCTCCTGTACCTAATATCAGGGCTTTGTGGTGATGAGGCTGCAGCAAAGGTTGTATGGATTGTGTAAAACCTATGATATCGGAGTTATAACCGATTAATTTTACTTTCCCTTTTTCGCGGATAATCTTTATCACGTTAACTGCGCCGATGGCTATTGTGTCTTTGTCTAATTCATCAAGAAAAGAAATTACTTTTTCTTTATAGGGGATTGTAACGTTCAGTCCACATAAATTCGGATTTTCTTCTATTACCTCCATGAAGTCGCTGATATTGGGAATTTCAAAATTCACATATTCAGCATTTATATTTTCCGAACTAAATTTCTCGTTAAAATATCCGATAGAAAACGAATGTTTCAACGGATATCCTATTAAGCCGTACTTTTGCATAGGGGATTGTATTAAATTTTGATTATTTGGTCGCTGTGTATAATGTGCAGATACCGAATGTTAGTCTTTGAAAACTAACGTCGGTGAAGCCGGCTTTTGTTATCACTTTCTTCATTACCTCTCCTTGTGGAAAAGCCTGAATACTACGTGGCAGATAAGTGTATGCACCTTTGTCTTTAGACAATAACTTGCCTAAAGCAGGTATCACAACTTTAGAATAAACGGCAAACAGTTGTTTCATAGGGAAGCCTTCGGGGGTGGTCAATTCGAGAATAACCAGATGTCCGTTTTTTTTAAGCACCCGATGCATTTCGGCCAATCCCTTATCCAGATCTTCAAAATTACGAATGCCGAATGCCACCGTAATGGCATCGAAACGGTCTGCCGCAAATGATAGAGAGGTACAGTCTTCTCTGGCAAAACTGATTTTGCCAGAGAGACCTTCCTTTTTTACTTTTTCTCTTCCCACATTCATCATACCTTCCGAAATGTCCGTCCCGATAAGCTCTTTGGGTTGAAGTTTGCGACAGGATAGAATGGCAAAATCACCTGTTCCTGTGGCCACATCCATAATGTGCTGTGGGGCAAATGGTTTAAGCCATTTGATTGCTTTTCGCCTCCAACTCTTATCGATTCCCATAGATAACGCATGATTCAACAAATCATACTTGCGTGCAATATTGTTAAACATCTGTTCTACCTGCGGACTTTTCTGTCCGTCATTTTCATAAGGTTTGATGTTTTCCTGGGGATAGTTCATTTTTTTAGAAATTCGGTTACATTCTTTTCAATGCGGGCAGCCAGATCATTCGTTGTTGCCTTATTGAATTTCTCGCCTACAATGTGCTCGTAGAGTTCAATATATCGTTCAGAAACAGAAGTTACATATTCGTCTGTCATTTCAGGAACCTGTTGGCCGGTTTTGCCCATGAAGTTATGTTCAATGAGCCACTGGCGTACAAATTCTTTTGAAAGTTGTTTTTGAGCTTCACCTTTAGCAAACTTTTCTTCGTAACCATCGGCGTAGAAGTAGCGTGAAGAATCCGGCGTATGTATTTCGTCAATCAGATAGACCTTACCGTCTTTCTTGCCGAATTCATATTTCGTATCTACCAATATCAGCCCTTTTTCAGCAGCCATTTCTGTACCACGTTGAAAGAGAGCATACGTGTATTTTTCCATCAATTCATAATCCTCTTTGCTAACGATGTCTTGCTCGATAATTTCCTCTTTCGAGATGTTTTCATCGTGCCCTTCGTCTGCTTTCGTTGTAGGAGTAATAATAGGAGTAGCGAATTTTTGGTTTTCTTTCATCCCGTCTGGCAATATTACGCCACAGATATTACGACATCCGGTTTCATATTCGCGCCAGGCACTTCCAGTCAGATATCCGCGAATAATCATTTCCACACGAAAACCTTCACATTTGATGCCTACGGTAACCATAGGGTCCGGTGCGGCTATTTTCCAATTCGGAACAATGTCTGCCGTAGCATCCAGAAACTTTGCAGCTATCTGATTTAATACCTGTCCTTTAAAAGGAATACCTTTCGGTAAAATAACGTCGAATGCCGAAATACGGTCACTTGCCACCATAACGAGCAGTTCGTCATTTATGTTGTACACGTCACGTACTTTCCCGTGATACACACTTTTCTGTCCCTGAAAGTTGAAATCTGTTTTTACTAATGCTTTCATATCAATTATCAATTACGATTTACCTCACTCTGTCTATTTGTCTTTTCTTCTTCTCTCTTTTTGTCCCGTTCCGTTTTTTGTTCTTTATCGAACTTTTCGTAAGCATCTACAATTCGTTCCACCAATTTGTGGCGTACAATGTCTCGCTTGCCTAATTCCACAAAACTGATGCCCTTTACCCCTTTCAAAATTCTGATGGCCTGTACCAAACCCGATGTTTGCGAAGCAGGCAAGTCAATCTGCGTCATATCACCCGTAACGATCATCTTTGTATTCATGCCCATGCGGGTTAGAAACATTTTGATTTGTTGTACGGTCGTGTTTTGCGCTTCATCCAAGATAACCACCGCATCGTTTAGCGTTCTTCCGCGCATAAAAGCCAACGGGGCAATTTGTATCACGTTTAACTCCATATATTCTTTCAGTTTGGCTGCCGGAATCATATCCTGTAAAGCATCATAGAGCGGTTGCAGATACGGGTCTATTTTTTCTTTCATATCTCCCGGCAAGAAACCTAGCTTCTCGCCGGCCTCCACGGCCGGACGGCTGAGTATTATCTTCTTTATTTCCTTATTTTTCAGTGCTCTTACGGCCAACGCTATTGCTGTGTAAGTTTTTCCCGAACCGGCAGGCCCGATGGCGAAGATCATATCATTTTTGGCAAAGCCTTCCACCAGTTTTAATTGATTCTCACTACGTGGAATGATCGGTTTTCCTGTAACGCTGAATACGATGACATTTCCGGATTTTTCCGCTTGTGGTGCATTTCCTTTTACAATGTCAATGATTACCTCCTCTTTGAGGGAATTATATTCCGCACAATATTTTTCCAATGCAATGATGTTTTCCTCAAAAGTACACATCTCTTTTTCGTCTCCAAGTACCTTAATTACATTACCCCTGGCTACTATTCTCAGCTTGGGATACAAGGCTTTAATCAGTTGTATGTTAGTGTTGTTAACACCGTAAAAAATAACAGGATCAATGTCCTCGAGAACAATTAGTTTTTCTATCATTAAATGAGTTTAAGGGTTGATTTGTTTGGTTGCCGAACTATTTTTTCGCCGGGTTATGGAAGTGTTCAGCGTTAAACGCCTGCAAATTTAATCAATCGGCTGAATATTTTTAGGGTTTTTTACCAATTAATTTGCAGGGCACTTTTGTGAAAGAGTCAATTTAGTTATATTTGCATGAGAAAACTGAAGAATAGAAACATGCGAAAGTTAAAACCCCGTTATCGTAACATTGCCTATCTGCTGCTCTTTGTGCTATTTGTTGGTATAATTCTTTTGATATTTCCAAGCAGTGAAAGCAGCAAAAATATGTCTTTAAAGTTAAATCATCCGCACAATATACATGGTGTAATCAGTTACAGACGTTCTTTTGGCGATTTAAACGATACTCAGCTTGTCTCTGCTATGGTCAATGGAATAACTCCGCTCAATACGCGTGAAGAATTAAAGGCGTTGGGCGATAAGGTGGTCCACTTATCAAATAACGAATTTTACTCTATAGATTCTCTTACCCATTCTGTTCCTTATTTAGTACCCCGTGCTAGTGAGCTCTTGAGCACCATAGGCGCCAATTTCCTCGATTCTTTGCATTCTAAAGGCCTCAATCCTAACCGTATAATGGTTACCTCTATGCTTCGTACGCGCTATGATGTCGATCGTCTGCGCCGTCGTAACGGTAATGCTTCCGAGAATTCCACCCATTTCTATGGCACTACGTTTGATGTCAGTTGGAAACGATTTACCAAGGTAGAAGACGAAGACGGACGTCCTTTGGAAGATGTCAGTGCCGAGACTCTAAAACTGGTTCTTTCCGAAGTGCTGCGTGATGTGCGCAAAGCCGATAAATGTTATGTAAAGTATGAATTAAAGCAAGGTTGTTTTCATATTACTGCGAGATAAATGCAATGCATTTGGATTATTTAATACCTGCTAATGCTTTCTTCGCAGTAGAATTAGTAGGATCAATAGAGAGAATTTTAGTCCAGTACTCTTTGGATTGAAGTAATTTATTGTTTATCAAATAATAATATCCTAAATAGCTATAACATTCTATTATAACAGGATTATAACGAGCTTCATTTTTGCCGGCCAATAGCGAAAGCGTTGCCTCATAATAAGGTTTTGCAAGTCCTTGAGTCGTTTCGGAATCTAAAGCCGAATTGGCACGTGCACGCCAAAAAAGGCCAAGATAGCTTTCAGGAACTTTTTCTACAATAATAGAAAAGACCGAATCAGCTTCAACAAGGGACGTCTTTTTTATCGCAAGATCTTGCAAAGCAGGCATTGTCCCTTCTTCATAATATAACTTCCCTAACTGAAACAGCAAATCGGGCGTCTGAAGATCAGCTGTAAATGATGCGAAATATTTCTTATAAGAATCAATAGCACTTACATAATTGCTCATGTTCTCATAAGCATTTGAAATTTCGCGCCATAAATCAGTTTTCAAACTATCCAACTTTAATGCTTTTTCATATTGAACTATTGCTTCATCATATTTTTTCGAAACGCTAAGCAAATGGCCATAATACATATAATCAAGATAAGAAAAATCGGGATTATCAGAATGATTAAAAAAATCATCGGCAGCTTTCAGCCCTTGTTCGTAAAGCTTTAGATCAGTATAGTTGTACATTGCCAAACGGTTAAAAGGAGCATAGTGACTATTGCGTTGCAACCCCAGCTGAGTAATTTCAAGTGATTTAGTGAAATCATGATTTAGAAAAAGTGCAAAAGCATACTTCAACATATCATCCTCAGTTGCTTCAGGGCTATTAATAAAACGAGCATACACTTCGATAGCCTTAGCAAATTGATTACTTTTATAATATACATCAGCCAATTCTTTATCAGCTGGAAGATAATCCGGCGCAATTTCTTTTAAACGTAACAGCATTTCTATGGCCTGCTCCGGATTTGCCTCCTTATAAACGTGAGCATATTTTAAATATGCCTCTTTACAATTAGGATCAAAATAAATGGCTTGCTCATAAAACTGGCAGGCTGCTCCACCATCTTTTTTAGATAAGGCGATATCTCCTTCAAGTAAATAGACAGCCGGATATTTATTATTCACTTTCTTCGCTTGATCGAGATAAATCTCCGCATCAGAACTTTTTCCTGCATCTAAATAGACACGGCCGATAGCAACTAATAAATCAGGATCTTTTTTGTTTTTTCCTTTAAGTAGTTGGTTAATTTCTTCTGTTGCTTGTTGAGCATTCGTTTGTACAAGCTCTTTTATCCGAGCTACATTGCTTTGTAGATCAGTACTTACTGACTGGGCCAGAAGCGGACTAACGGCTACACACATCACTAACATTAACAGTTGAATTCGTTTCATAGCAATTTATATTAAATTATTGTTTATTTTCTACATCTACCACACGCACAGGTTGCGTAGCAGGTACCAGTCCCGATTTTAAAATAATCCTTTGTCCTCTGTCAGAAGTAAGAAATGAAGTAAACCCCCAAGGCAATGCATTACGAGGATCATTAAGTAAAACATAGATGCTTCTAACCAGCGGATAGTTTCCATAGAAGAGATATGCCTGATAGGGCTTGTAACTATTATCCGGTGTAGCCACATCTTCCGAACTAACAGACATAACTCTTATTTCATTTCGAAAAGAGAGATTCGTTGTGTCACTACGGTTACCTAACCAATTAACTCCAATTATCCCTATAGCTTCCGGAGTATTAGCAACATAATTTATCACCTCCCGATTATTATTTAGCGCCCTCAAATTTTTCGATAAAGGCTTATCTTTGCATAAAGAATCGACAACAAAGCGAACCGAACTCGAGTTCTTATTATCAAAAACAAACTGAATATTTTTTAAATGTGAAGCAGAATATATATCTTTCCATTCCTTCACTTTGCCGGTTAGTATCCGTTGAATATCACGTACACTAATCAGCGAGTCCGTATTCGTTCGATTTACGATAAGTGCCAATCCATCTGTAGCCAGTTTTATTTCCTGAGGGAAAAATTTACGGCTGTGAAATGAATTAATCTCCTTCGGGGTCAGTGTGCGTGTAACGATAGCCACGCGCACACTGTCCTTTAGAAATAAATTAATTGCATTCACTTCAGTAGTATAACGGGGAACAATTCCGGCCAACGTATTGATGCCCTCAAACACATCTACTTCTTCTTGAACAATGGGCTGAAAGCTCTCATCGGCAGCAATTATTATTACGCCCGACGTATAAGTATCCGTCAATCCATCTTTCGGTTTCCGGCTACAAGCAGAAAATCCAACTAAAGACAACATTACAATTAGCCATTCTTTTTTCATCATTATTACTGTAATCTAAATACGATGGGCACTGTGTATTTTACCGTTACAGTTTTACCGTTTTGTTTCCCGGGAATCCACCGAGGCATTGAACGAATAACACGTACAGCTTCTTTATCACAATAAGGGTCGAGAGATTTAACAACTTGCACATCTCTCACCGTTCCGTCTTTCCCTACAATAAACTGACAAATGACGCGCCCTTGCGTACCATTTTCCTGAGCAATAGTGGGGTATTTTAAATTCTTTCCGATAAAAGAGAGTAGTTCAGCCTGTCCTCCCGGGAATGTAGGCATTTGCTCTACCATATCGAAAACCTTATCTTCTTCAGCCGGAGCTTGCGTAACAACTTGCTTTAAATCAGCAATATCCTTTCCATTGGCTTCATCATTACCTTTTACATCGGCTATAGAAATAGATACCTTAGTCTGAGCTAATTCTTGCTGACTCTTAATTTCATCATCGTCGCGCACCTCAGAATCCTTTTTAATAATAGGAGCAGTAAACTTAATGGTACTTTTCAGCGCAGGAGGCGGAGGAGCCACGGGCTGCACTTTTTTCATATCATCCTGCTTCACATCAGGCTTTTCTAATTGCGATAATGCAGTAACCTCAGTCATCAATTCCTTCTGCTTTGGAGTTGCCATTCTAATGAGCGCCGGTATACTAAAACCTATTAAAGCAATAATAAGAACAATAAACATCGCCCGATTATGACGTTTAGGAGAATCTATGCGTAGTTTATATGCGCCATAAGACTTATTCTTGCCTTTAAAGACCAATTCACACCACTCTAGGGAGGCCAAATCTATTTTTGCCATCTTTATTCTCTTGTTTTTAAGTGGTATTACTACTCAACAATTTTACTTGAGAGCCCACCCTGAGTTTCAAAATTCTTTAATAAGAATTTGTCAGCATCTGCAATATCTGTAATTACATATTTACCAATATTGCATATCTGCATTTCGTCTAGAGCATCGATCAGATTTTTATAGGTAGACTCATTCGTTCCTTTAATAATAACCACAGGGGTATTCTTTCCATTCTTTATTTCAGTGAGTTTGTCCATATATTCTTTATCTGATATTTTCATATTCAGCTTTTGTTGCTTTAAATCATTTACTTTTTGCACAGCTTCTTTATTTCGTTTAAGAAGTAAAGCACGTAAGCCATCAGGTTTATAGGTCGTTTCTTTCAATGAGGTATAATCTTTGTAATTAGGTTCCCCTTCATAATAAAACAACTTATCGTCACTGCCCAATAATAATGTTATAGCTTGAGAAGCTTTTACTTTCGTTTTCTGTTCTTCCGTTATATTTTTATCATTACTCGGCATACTTATTTCCATCGTTTGAGGTTTGCTCAACGAGGTGCAAAGCATAAAAAAAGTAATTAGCAGCATGTTCATATCTACCATTGGTGTAAAATCTACGCGAACTGCTATTTTCTTCTGCTTGCTTTTACCGGCTTTTTTATTGCCACTTTCTTGTACTTCAGCACTCATAATTTATTCGTTTTTATTTTTCAGAAGTCGTTTTTAACGAAGTAATCAAGTTATATCGATTCTCCCGAAGATCCTGAAGTGAATTCATTACCCTCTTTATAACGGAATAAGGAGTAGATTGATCAGCTTTAATTGCAATACGCAAATCTGCATTTACCATACGTGCATTCCTTATCCACGCTTTAAATTGGTTATCAATACTGTCACAAGGAATCCCTTCATTTTTCAAAACAGCATCTTGTTTCTCCGCAGGCAAATTCAAATAAGTTTTCATGCTTTTCATTGGCACACCAAATGTCGTTGAAAGCATAAATTTTTTAATTTGTTCGGGTGTGAAAGCCATTCCATATTCCTTCCCCATGCCTTCCAAAGTAGCCTTTAAATCTGATTGCTTATCTAAACTCATGAAGATTTTCCCATCCGGATTAACTAATATTTGCAAAATGTTAGTTTCCGGTATTTTGATTTCAGAAACAGATGCCGGAGTAGTTACCTTCACGGGTTCCTTTTTTACAAACGTAGACGTCAACATAAAAAAGGTTAGTAACAGTACGGTAACATCGCTCATTGCAGTCATGTCAATGAATGTGCTTTTTTTCTTGATTTTTGCTCTACTCATAATTCTATCCGCATTTTTAACTTCAATATATTATTTGTGAGTTGCGGCAAATGTTTGTACAATAGAAAAACCCACCTCATCAAGGCTGTAGGTCAGTTTATCTATTTTATTTGTATAATAGTTGTAAGAAATCACAGCCAATGCACCGGTAAGTATACCAAAAGCCGTATTAATCAATGCTTCTGAAATACCTTGAGAAAGAGCCATTGAATCTGCCGACCCGCCGGCAGCCAAAGCTGCAAAAGAGCGAATCATACCGATAACGGTGCCTAACAATCCCATCAAAGTTCCTAACGTAGTGATCGTTCCAATTATTGGTAAATTTTGTTCCATCATAGGCAATTCTAAGGCAGTAGCTTCATCCAATTCCTTTTGGATAGCAAGTAATTTTTGATCTTTAGGCAAAGCGGTATCAAATTCCATTTCATCGTATTTTTTTAAAGTTGAAATAACGACATTAGCCACAGATCCTTGTTGTTTATTGCAAATCTCCTGAGCTTTCTTAATATCGCCTGCCGTAAGAGCCTCTTTTATGCTTTTCACAAACTTCACTAGTGGCCCTTTGCCAAAGGCTGTGCGAATAGCAAAATATCGTTCAATGCTCAATGCAAGAACAGTAAGCAATAAGGTTTGAATAATCGGAACAATTACTCCGCCTTTATATATTGTACCCAAGAAGTTTTCTGGAAGAGGATGATTATTCGGGTCGTTATGCATAAAGTTCGATGGATTTCCAAATATGAAATTATAAATGCATACTGCTATAATAAAGCAACAAATAATAACAAGACCAGCCGATCTGATGCCAGTAAAAGAGAAAGACTTTTTTTTATTAGTTTCCATAATAAACATTATTAAATATATTCTTATTGATTAGATACATACCGATGAGGGCAAAACAATCCCCCATAAACTCACAAAAAAGTAAGCCTATATGAAAATAAAACAGAGTATATAAAGAGGATTTAAATAAGAATGTGCCTTAACGAAAAGACATAATAATCGCTGCACGTTTGCATGCAGTGAGAGGACATATTTGAATAGAATAATTTACTTCTGTCGGATACTAACAAACTTTCTCTTATACATAGCAACGACATGTGTTTTTTAATAATATTAAAATAATCAACGATCGATCTACGAAGTCGCACATTATTAGTGAAAGAAAAAGATTCAGTAATGGATTTCCCTGCAATTTCGGCAAAAGACAAAGATAAAGCCTTGTGTATATTGTTAGAGTCCTGCGTTGTAACGTCTGATGTAAAGGAAGAAGAATCAGAAAATGAATTAGAAACTCCAATAGAACATATAGCGCTAACTTTCATACTAATAGCTAGTATGGAAAAGATAAAAAGCATTATAAATCTTTTAGGCAAGTTCATCTAATCTCTTCATTTAGAGTGACAGAAAATCTTGTGGCAAAAGTAGCAAGTAATTCAATAACATGTTCCTATTTTATGTTTTTTAAACTAAAAAGCAAATAAGGCTAATTTTTTAGCTTGATTTACGCTCTCCGCTGTAGTTGAAAATCTCACCATTATTGAATTTTGGAATTTGTATAAGTTTGCAAGTCCATGAGAATAAAATTCTCCTCACAGACCGAAAAGTTAGGAGTCATGGGAACTTCCTCCGTCTTTATTGTAGCCAATGCCGATGATCCGGAAATACTCCCTCCGGGTCATGTTATATGAAGCTCAATTACAAAAAGACAGGGATCCCCGTATCTTTGCACATTTATCTCTCCGGAGGTCATCGTTTCGGCTTTAAAGACGATTATGTCTACAAATAACAATGGCTGGCGGAACTCGATAAGTGGTTGTGGAAACGCTGAAATAGAGAAACGGCAAAGCCGCTATAATCAGCCGGAATAAATGAAGGATTAAATCAGTCTTAATCGTTTTGCTTAGGAGGTTGCTGAACGGCCGATTTATCCGGTTGTTCTGTTTTGCGTACAGAAGGGGTAAACGGTTTCTTTATTCCTAGCTTACGAGCTTTTTCCCAAGCTGCCTTCCGGGCTTCATACTCCTCATGTTGTTTTTCTAAATAATTATCAGCCATAACTTTTTTGCATTTGATTGGAAAAACAAAGATACGACTTTACAGCAAAAGCTAAGCGGAATAACAACGAAAAGTAAAAGGAATGTCGCTAAAACCGACACTGTCCTTTATAAGAATTAGCCTTTTTATACGCCTCTATATGAAATCTAACCTATTCACTGATTACCCTAAATCCCTTATCATTATTCTGTAATTTCTCAATAGAACGGCTCTGTTTTCTACTTTGAAACTTATAACGAATGCCTAGCATAATAGTATTACCTCTATTCGTGAACCGATTGTCATAATAAGACGAATAATCGGGCATATCAACCCATCGCTGAACATGGCTATGATTCCCAATATAACGCATGCCTACTGAAACGTTTAAACTTTCAGATGCAGCAAAAGATAGCGTGCACCATGACTCCGGAGATGATTTAGTGTGTTTATACATATCATACGAATATCTTGGAAGCCCATAAAATCCTGACAAATTAAATTTCTTACAATTTAGTCCCCAGTTAATCCTTCCGTTTAAGAAGTTATCACTTTGCGATATATCAGGAAATCTCTGCCTGCTATATTCCATATTTCCTCCGATAAACCCATACTTCCCAATCGTATAGCGAAAGGTAAGCATACCAGACCATACCTCACACGTTCCCGCATTTGCCAACGATTGTATATACCCTTCCGGAGAATCTTCACCAACAGTAACAATACTATTCGTTATTTTCTTATATCTTACAGCCGGTTCCACAAAAAAAGGCCCTTTTGAAAGAGAATAGCTAAATCTCACTTGGTTGGTTCTGAAAGGTCGAAGAGAAGGATTTCCTGTAATAATAGATAAGGTATCCGATGACGTATTATAAGGATTAAGTTGCACAACATCAGGAGAAGTAGATTGCATGCTATAATTCAACGTAATAGCCTGATGAGTATTAAATTTATAATTCAGATTTACTACCGGTCTCAGCCGAAAATAATGATCGGAATAGTCATTAATACTCCTAAACACTGCATCGACTCCGGCAGATACTGCTAATGAGAAATGCTTCCACAATCCATTTATATCCAAATAAGGATACTCATTCCATTCTTTGTGAGTAAATTCAGACCTAACTCCTTCATTCTGATAAATCTTATTATACTGATAGTAATTGTTTATGCCTGTTTTCACTTTAAAATTCGAAAAAGCAAACTGATATGCAGGCGTAAATGCCATTCCCGTATGATGATTTCTAAAATCATAATCATAAACTAAGTTCGTTGCACCGCTCTCCAACTGATTGACTTTATTCTCATTTTTACTTCGATTTAACTGAAACAGAAAATCCAACGTTGATGCCGAAAAAGTATGTCTGTGATAGAGATTTGCTGTACCTGTCCAAGACTTATCATCATAATCTCTCGTGTAATCATAACGGGTAGTTCTATCCGCCGTGAGATCTCTTATCTCAGTTTCACCATCGGCATTATTATTTTGCGGAATGTAATCGAATGTCAAACCAAATGAAGTATAGTCTGATGCCGACCAATTTCTATCTCCTCCCATTGCCCAATTTGTATCGGTATAATCCCCTTTTCGCTTATAGCGTACTTCTCTACTACTTTCGGAAGTTCTACTGCTCTCTAGCATATCCGATTTATTATTGAGAAAAGTAAAAGTTTGTCCCGACAGATAAAATGAAGATTTACTATTCCCAAATTCAAGTGAAGCATCGGTTATTCCAAATTGAAGAAGTGGATTAGAATTAATACCACCATTAAACGAAGTATAAGATCGATCTGCTTTTCTCACCTTAATATTAACCACGCTAGTATAACCTTCTCTTAGGAACTCCGCAGAAGAGGTTGGGATCACCTCTACCGATAAAATATCTTCCGGATTAATAGCAGAAAGTCCGCCTTCTCTTCTTATTCCATTAACTAAAATGAGAGGATTGCTACCATCATTCAACGTTATTTTCCGAGTTCCCGGATCAATAGCCAGAGAAGGAACTTCCTGTAGTGCATCAAGAACATCTTTTTTCTTCAATGCACTTTCCGACAACATAAAAGTTTGACCCGCCGCAGACTGTTTAATAATATTGCTCCTATTTGCCTTGACAACAATCTCGTTCAGTGCAACGGCATCATCTGCAAGCACAAATGTTCGATCTATATTTGAGTTTAATAGTACAAACTCTTTAATAGGCTTATAACCTACAAAACTCAATGAAATGTAATACTTCCCTCTATTTATCCCGGGCAATCGAAATTCTCCTTTATCATCACTGATCGTACCTGTCACCAATGCAGTGCTATCCGACGCAAGAAGGGCTATAGAAGCGTAAGATATAGCTTGTTTATTTTGGTCTATAACGCGTCCCTTTATTGTATAGTTCTGAGCATATAGAGTTGTTGCATAAGCCATGATTATAAAACAATGTACTATTTTTCTCATATTTCATAATAAATTAAGTTTAACTATTTTTTGAGGGCAAATTTAAAAAACCTTTTTCTTTAGATCGGTATCTTTTTGTGCGGTTTTTGTGCGGTTTTTAGCGAAGATGTATGAATATTCAGGATAAAACTCCTCATAGTCATCAGCTGTTTTGCTCCATACAACTAGCCAAGCCTTCCCTATCTTTGTTGCTCGATTGAAACTCCATAAAAGGATTTTTAGTATAGATAAAACTATATTATTTGGTTATTTGTTGTTATTATTATAGATTTATCTATATTTGTATAATAAATGATCTAAAGGTATGTACAGAGAATTATACGAGAAATCAGGGAGCGATATAATTAGGGAATTTGGTAAACGATATTCTGATTACCGAAAGCGGATGGGATATACGCAAAAAGAAGTTGCAGAAAAATCCGGTTTGAGTATATTTACTATCAGCTCTTTTGAGAATGGTTCTTCTACCGGAATAACTTTGGCCTCATTCATCAAACTACTTCGAGCAATAGACAGCTTGGAAGAGATTGAAAAATTATTGCCCGAATTACCTGCCAGCCCACGAGAACTATTCAAGAAGCAAAACAAAAAATAAGATATGGAAACAAATGTGGTAAAAGTCAAGTTATGGGGAATGGATGTTGGTTATCTTTCATGGGATAAGGAAGCAGGAGTAGCTGTTTTTGAATATGAGCCTTCGTTCCTTAAGCGAGGATTAGATATTGCACCATTAACGATGTCTATAAATTCTCCCCGCAGCCAAAAGCAACTGCCATGGACAGGTGACAAAGAGAAACTTTATCAAGGACTTCCGCCAATGATTGCCGATTCGCTACCCGACAAATGGGGCAACTCACTTTTCAAGGCGTGGTTAAGAGACAATCATGTTTCGATAAAGACAACCACCCCCGTAGACCATCTCTCATTTATCGATAGTCGGGCAATGGGAGCTTTAGAATATGAGCCGGCCCATAAGCTGGGCAATAACTCTACTTTTGCCGTAGATGTTCAAAAACTATATGCATTTGCTAAGCAAGTGCTGAACGAAAGAGAGACAACCGTTTTAAATCAGGAAAATTCTATTTTGTGGCAAGATTTAGTAGAGCTAAGTTCTTCACCCGGAGGAAAACGTCCGAAAGCCATTGTAGCGTTAAACCAAACCACAGAAGAAGTCATTTCAGGCCAAGGAGTAATTCCAGAAGGATTTCAACATTATATTCTTAAATATGATGATAATTCTGCTTATCCTTTCGCCAAACTAGAATATATTTATTATCGGATGGCTTTGGATGCCGGAATTGAGATGATGCCTTCAGAACTCCGTACATACGGCAACGTAACACATTTTCTGACTCAACGATTCGACCGTATCGGAAACGATAAAGTGCATACGCAAACGCTAGCTGCCATGTCACTAACAAGCGATAGCTATGAAGATCTTTTTGCCGTAATCAGACGGCTTCATTTACCATACGAGGATAGCAAACAGCAATACCTACGGATGGTGTTTAACGTTATTGCCCGAAATGTAGATGACCATTCAAAGAATTTTTCATTCTGCATGAATCGTGATGGAGCTTGGCGGTTATCACCTGCCTACGATCTAACCTATAGTGTCGACCCCACTGCGCCAGCTTATTCCAATACGCATTCATTGACAGTGAATGGCAAGAACGAAAATATTACCCGTGAAGACTTAGAAACAGTAGGTCTAAACAATGACATACAAGATTATAAAGCTTTGCTCGATACTGTTGCCAATGCAATTGCACAATTTGAAGGGTATGCAAAGGAGTTGGGGATTAATGAAAAATTGATTGAAAGTATGCTGTCTGATTTTGTAAAAGTGTAATAGACATCAACTTGATCGGTTTCTTCCTTTTTTCATCAGAAAAACTAAAATTTTATGCTTAACTCAATGTTCGGCTAAAGTTAGCTATTCCAGTCCATGAATTATTCGTTTTAAAAATATAAAAAAATAACTCGAATCTAAAGACCCGAGTTATCATTTACACAATTTATTGGGGAGTGTTTTTTTAATGAGATAGTAATGATATGATACAACAAATTATTCACGAACTGTCTATAATATGATCTGGTGATACTCACTTTGTAGAAGTTTAAGTGTTTCTATAGCGAATGTTATTTCTTTACCAATCTTAGGGTATGTAAAATGAGCGATTGTCCCATCAAAATCACCCGCTCTCTTCATTGTTTCAACTATATGTTAATAAATCTTTCACACATTTTCATTGAATATTTATTATGTGAAACCATAATTAAAGTTCGTCCCGAATCTTTTTCCGTCAATCTATCAATGATACTCAATATATTTTTTTCAGTCACCTCATCTAACGCAGAAGTAGCTTCGTCAAGGATCAGTAGTTGGGCCTTTTTGTACAACGCCCGTGCAATTCCAAGCCTTTGTTTCTGCCCGCACGATACCAAGCAGCCATTCTCGCCAATGCGTGTATTTATGTCAAGAGGTAAAGCTTTTACCCAATCATAGAGTTGCACTATTTTTAAGACCTCATATATTTTTTGTTCGTTCATTTTTTCATGAGATAATCCGAATGCAATATTTCCAGCGATGGTATCATCGGCGATAAACACCTCTTGCGGAACATAGCCAATCTGTTGATGCCACATCTGTAAATTCATGTCTGCCAAATTGGTCTCATCTATCAACACCTGACCATTGTTGGGATCAAGAAATCCGAGCAAAACGTTTAGCAATGTTGTTTTTCCAAAACCTGATTCACCTTGAATTCCTATTCGCTCACCCTTTTTTATCTCAATATTCACTCTGTTCAACACTTGATTTTGTTTATCATAATAGAAATCAACATCATTGAACTTTATTGTATCTTTATAGATTACACTTCTGCTTCTTTTCAAAGATTCGCATTGTAGGTTTATGGCATCGTAAAGAATATCGATCGTACATAAATGATTCTGCAACGTGTTATATCCCGATATAATTTGCTTTATGGATGGCAATATTTTAAAAACACCTATTGATACAGCGCTCAACAACAGGACTAATTCTTCTGTACTGTGACTAATAAGAAAGACAATTATCAAAAGTACTAGCATCATCATTTCCAGAAGATAAGCGGGTATTTCTGTTTTTATTTTCATCCTGTTTTGGCAGGAGATAATCGCATTAATGCCTTTTATAAAACGCTTCATGAAATAAGGGAAAGCATTATATATTTCCATCTCCACATACCCGTTGAAACAATCTTGTACGGTTTCCCACTGCCCTTTTTTTGCCTCTATCTCCTCTTTACCAATTTGCGAAATGTCTTTCCCTACGAGCCACACATAAGCCACGATAAACAAACTGACAAAAAACAGAAACAATAAAGCTACATAAGGAGAAAAGATCAAAAAACAGATCATAAAAACAATGATCAAACAGATGTTGCCTGCCGACTGTAAAATGGATGGAATAACAAGTGTAGTAAAAGCATAACAGATACCGTTTGTGTTATAAGTTAAATCTGCGATACCCTGTTTTCGGATAAATAGCAAACCACTCTGATAATACTTCAATAAAACAGACGTTGAAAAATACTTATAAATGGATAAATACCATTGCATACAATACTTGTCGATGTAATGTAATGCGACCATTTTAATAAGCAAAATCGCAAAGCACAATGCTATAACCCATAGCGCATAATTCATATATTCCTTTCTGATCAAGAAATATACAACAGATAGGACGCTTGCTATTCCTATAAAATCGAACAAGGATCTTATCACAATCCAGATTAGCACCCAAATACCACATACACGAGTTTTATCGGGTAATGCCTGATATATGCTTCTTATTTTTTCATATTTTCCCATTACCACTTCATTTCTTTATGGCACGGCGTTTCCATAAAATAATTTTCAACAAATAGGTTCTGCAGAATCTTAATTTTATCCAGCATCGTCCATACCACTGCCACTTTTTAGAGAGACAATCTATCGTTTGTGTCCCATTTCGTTCTATCTGTACTAATCGTCCAATAATATTTCCCACATGCACCAACTCTTGTTTTTTCATGTTTGCATCACCCTGCAACTTACACCATCCCTGCTCTTTTTTTTCAATAAGCCGATGAAGAACATATTGGTCGTTGACCTTAGCCAATACCACATCGCCCACGCGCACAGTTTCTGAAATAAATGGGGCAATGACCAATATGTCGCTCCTTGAATTTAGAAAAGGATACATGCTTTCTCCCATCAAACGGATTTTTACTCGTTTTTTAGTGTTCAAGGCTATCTCAACCTGCCGGAACAACCAATTGTTATCGATTTCTTCCATATTCACAAAGATTTCGTTATGGTTTCAACTGACATTTCGGCTGCCTCTTTATCAGGAAGACATTGCAAGGAATAAACAGGGGCTTGCTCTATGATTTCCGAAATGATAGCTAAGACTTTGGACTGACTACCATAGCATAAATACAATTCTGGGGGGAAAGAGGGCAATAAAGCACCGATTGCTTGATGTACAGGCAATCGTGAAATCTTATTTACTACCGACTGATGAAGCCTAACCACTCCACCCAAAGGAGCCTTACACTGTCTATAGCAAGATGTCTTTCCACTCCAAGGCGAACCGTAAACCATACATCTATCGTGCTCAATCCTAAGAATAGGGCTGTCGTCGTTCAGCAATTCCGCTTGGGGATAATGCTGACAAATCAGTCGGGTATGTGTGCTTTTACCTGTACCCGATTCACCCAAAAACAGGAATGCCCGGCCTTGATAGATAACTGCCGAAGCATGAATAGCCACCGTCTGACGACCGATGACCGCTATATTGAAAGCGGCCCACAAAGCAAAGCGAAGTAACAATGGCGACAAGTTTCCTTGTATGAAACACTCTTGACTGCCATGTTTGAACCGCATTGTTAATTGCAATCGTTCACACTGCCAAATTTCCATTCCTGAGACCTCTGCCGAGTTGTAAAAACGAGAAACCGCAACATCGGTCACAAGTGTGTGATATAGAGTGCCCTGAACAGATTGAGGTGTATCTTCTTGCAAAGTCACGATTATATCCGTGTTACCCGATTCTGATTCGGAACCCGAAACCTGAAACGCCTCAAATTCTGAAAGGGCTAGCATCACCGTAGGGCTTTCACAAACAATACAAACTAAATGCCCAGCTATACTATAATAGTTTTCCATCTTTTGATATTAGAACATAAAAGGGACTAATGTGCATCGAGGGACAAACAACGAAAACCAGTTCTCCTAGTTAAGATTGAGAATGTATTTATCAGCATGTCAAAAAGCTACTTCACAATGACATCTTCTTCTATTAACGACTCTATCCACCATTCTAGATTCTGTTTTATTTGTGAAATGTCTCCCTCATAGTGTTCGCACAACAAAGTCAATGCCTCCTCTTCGGTAAACTCTTTTTCTGACAATTGTTGCCATAGCCAGACAGATGTTTTGTTGAACGACAAGATGCGTGTCATATCCACTTCCCCACTTTTGTGAAGAAAGATAAAATTCTTGCTGGCTATGGTCTGCAATTGGTATTCTTTTCTAATATACATAATTTGACATGATCGAATAATTACACTACTCTACCAAACTTAGTATGCCACTATTTCCACTATTTTCTGTAAAAGTCAGAATTAAATGTACATTATAAATATATCCCGGAACAAACATACTCTTTGGCGTATACTCTACAACGCTTGAATAATCTACATTGTTTCCATCTCTCCAATGGACAGACAGGTCTAACTGTTTAATACCGCTTGAAGTTTCTTGCATAATAGGCACCCAATAATAATAGGAGCTATTATTAACGATTTGGACTTGATTTGAAAATCCTGCCGTAGCAACTTCTGAACGTTCGTATGCTGTAACGTCTAAGTCTTCATTCCAATAGATATAATTATAGAATGCCTTTGTTGCATCTGCTATTGTGAAGTTTACATTAGTCAAATAACGTCTGTTAGTTAGACCTGTTACCGTAAAGTTGTCAATATCCAGACGAATTTTCGCAAGAGCTGTGATTTGTGCAAGAGAGAAAGAAGGCATTGTTCCATCCGTTGGTATGACGCGGTTACCGGAAACAAGCCAATTGTGATTGGCCAAATGGTCAGTGTTGTTGCTTGCACTTATATTAGCGTGCATATTAAAGATATTGTTATCTCCATCGTACTCTTCTACTGAAGAATAAGGATAAGCTACCTTATACGTCTCTCCAGCTGTAAGATAGTCATCTGCTGTAACGCCTTCAAAATAGGCCGACTGTTCGCCGGCACCCGAAGATAATAGAAAGCGTTTATAATCACTTCGTCCACTACCATTTATATGGAACACTGCAATCTCGTCACCATCTTTCCAAGTCACTTCAGCTGTAGAAGCATCGGTTAAGGTTCTCGACTTAGCATTAGCCGTTCCTACATAGATGCGCGTAATCTTATCATTACTCTTTGGCGTGTCCGTTTCAGATATACAGTCCATTGCCAAGATAGCAAACAGACTCAAGCCTAATAATAATTTTATTCTCATAATTGCTTTTTTTATTACCAATTACCATTTTTCCACTGTTGAATTGTGACAGGATCATTATGCCCTGAAGTAGCATAACCTTTTTCTACTTTCACATCTACTATTTTCATTTCCAACGGTTCAAAAGTTTCTTTCTTTTGGGCGTGTTGCAGCATTTCTTCCTTCTTTTTTTCATCTTCTTTTTCCATAATTGTAATTTTTAAAATTAATCATTTAAACATTCTTCCTTTATATCCTTGATACCAAAGTATCAGAGTGCGTACCAACCTTTCAGGCAGATACTCACAATAGAGCAAATCATATTTCCATTGTTTGCTATAAAACCTTCTCCACTTACACCATAATGTATTCTTTCTTACTTCCTTAGAACCAGGGAACCTATGAAATAGGCTGTTCATAAACCTTTCATTCAGTCTTGCCCGGCTCTCTTTCCGATAAAAAGAAGGAGCAAATTCAGGAGGCATTCCCAAGTATCGGATTGCCGTATCCGTCATCAGAAAGCATATCTTCCGGAAGTTCAATAGTCCCAGTGTTGTTTCAATTCGCTTTTCATTATATCTTCCCTGATTGGTGCTCAAGAAACAAGCCCAATCACATAAATGCCTCATGACTAATTCTCCTCCTAAATGCGTTCCGGTGTGCATCAGCAAAAAGAGAAAATTGAATGTAGCGGAAGGCACTCTTAAGTTATCGTAAGTTCTGAAGAGGAAACTCCCTTCATCTTTCAGAATATCATGCAATTCTTTCTCTACTGTTTCAAATGCCTTTCTTCGCTTCCTGCTGAAAAGGTCTGTACCTTTTATTAAAGTGATAAAATTTCTGTGATTCTCTACCGGAATTCCTTTAAATTTGAAAACATTGTGTTTCGGGTGTTCTCGTGTCTGTTCACCGTATTGCAGCAAGATGTTGTCTGCTTTCTTATGGTCATTCGTATAGATGTCGATGTCTCCAAACTCTCGATATAAAAGGTTCGGATAGAAAATCGCCAATCCTACTCCTTTGAGCAGCAATATTTCTAATTCCTGAGCTTTGAAAATTTCGTTCAACTGATTTGTCGCCATTACATTACGCATAAATCTCTGCTCTTGTAGTTTTGTATTGGCTGCCCACATTAACAGTAGTGTATCCTCTGGCCGCCACTTTTCAGGAAGCTGGATTATAGAATCAAATACTAAGCTTTGTACTCCCTGTTCGGCTGCAAGTTGATAAATTGCTTTCCAGTCTTCCTCTGCAAGATTGGCATAATTGATAATCGCCCCTTGGTTCCAAAGAGAAATCTTCAGCAAATCAAACAATACTGTTTCATGAAAAGTGCGTTTCATCGGTGACAGTTTTAATATTTATCTCCAAAAAGCTTACTGTAAAGGTTCTTCCATCCTCTTTGCTTCTCATGTTGTTTCTTGTAGTGGTGATAGTGATAACTGTAGCCATACTTATAGCTATATGCCATCTTTTTATAGTCTACTCCGTTTAGTATGATACTTAGGTGTTTTAGTTTATTGGAATCATACAACTCCTGCAAATCAGGTAGCAGACGTTTGTCAAACATGCCCGAGCGGATGACATAGATGGAGTGGTCGGCGAGGCGCGAACAGACAAAGGCATCCACCAACAATCCGTAAGGCGGATTGTCGAAAAGCACATAATCATACTCCTGTTTTAGAAATTCCATCAGTTTGTCCAGTCGTGTGTCTTTCAATAGTTCGGAAGGGTTCGGCGGAATGACTCCCGAAGAAATCACGTCAAAACTCAGATTATCTGCGTTAACAGTATGTATCAATGTCTGTATATTATTTGCATCTCCTGACAGATAGTTTGATATTCCCTCTTGTTTTGTGCTGAATCCTAAACGCTTGCTCAATGATGCTTTTCGTAAGTCCAAGTCCAGTGCTATCACCTTGGCATTTGAGCTTGCTATATTGACGGCAAGATTTATGGTAATGAAAGTTTTTCCCGATGACGGGTTGAATGAGATTAATTGAACCGTTTTTCCTTTTTCGTCTTGCTTTCCGTTTATAAAGTTCAGATTCTCACGTACTATTTTCAAAGCCTCGTTAAGGTGTTCGTGGGCACTATCTTCCGAAATCCTTATATCTTTTTCTTCACTAACCTTGTCAAAAGGTACTTCGCCCAGGAATGGAATGGACACTTTATCCTTGATGTCTTCTTTCAGATATACTTTCGTATTTAGTAGCATTCTCAAGTAAAGCAACAAAGAGGGGATAGAAAATCCCGCTATCAGGCAAATCAATATAACCTGAATTTTATTGGGTGATACAGGAGATGAAGGACCGTCTGCCACATCTACAATTTTGCAATTGCTCTCGGCAATGGTCTGCTGCAATTCATTTTCTTCTTTCTTATTCAGCAGATAGAGATACAGTTCCTCTTTGATTTTCTGTTGCCTCTCTATGCTAACAATCTGTTTCTGTTGGGTAGGTAGACTCGTTATCTTGTCATACGTTTCTTGTTCCTTACTCTTCATATTCATGGACTGAAGTTTCAACGAAGTCTGTAAATTATCTATCGCGCGGACAATGGAATTCCGTTGTAACTTCAGAGTAGCGTCCATATCTTTCACCAACGGATTACGCTCACTACTGTTTGCTAGCAGTTTGTTTCTTTTGGCCACTATCTCATTATAATCCGTTATTTGTTTCAGAATACCATTGTCTTGTATACCAATACTTCCCGGAATCATTTCTGTATCTTTGCCATTTCTTAGCAGGTAGGCTTTCATGTATTCTACCATATTTAACTGGTTCTCTATACTCAGTCCATCATTGTCCAGTTTATTGGAATTATTCAGAAAAACATCACTTTCAGAAGATAGGTCAGTTAATCTGTTTTGCTTCTTGTATTCTTCTATTTCCGAATCAACCAGCCCAAGTCCCTTTTCAATTATGCTTAAACGCTCATCTATAAAGTTAGCGGTGTTGATTGTCACTTTGTTCTTATCATCTATGGCATCTTGGTTGTAAACATCAATCAATGTGTTTAATACATCTTCCGCTCGTTGTGGATTCTCATCTACAATAGACAAATTTAGTAATGATGATTGAGTTTCATTTGCTCCTACATTCAATCGATTACAGAAAGCATTTGCCGTGATCTTTAATGGGGCATTGCTTACCAATATTTCCATCCCCTTATTTTCTGCTTTTCCTATAGAGTCCATCTCTATATATATCTTACCTATAGGTGTATTTGTAATTTTGCCTACAGTCACATTTATGGCAGATATTCTATTATCGTTGATTTCACTCAACTCTATTACATCGTTTCCGGCCAATTTTACCACCATACTACACTCTTCATTTTCATTCATGAAATGTACTTTTATCGGTGAGCTGGAGTATAGCTCTGTTTTCTTTAGATTCAAAGCCCGATAGCTTACATTCAGTTTTAATCGTTCCGTCACTTTATACATCAACCTCCGGCTTTTAAGAATGCCTGTCTCATTAGCTACAGAGTTGCTACCCAATGTCAACACGTCATTGAAAGTCTGTGATTCCATCAACCCTGTGCCCTTTTGAGTATCTTTCACCATGATGGTAGCCGTGCGCATAAACATTTTCGGAGTAGTACGAATATATACATATCCCAATGTGCAACTAGCTATCAGACAAAAAGCAAATAGAAATTTATACCTCAGCAAGATGGTTAGTGCATCCGCTAGCAAAGCCGATTCCGGCTGCTTCTTGTTTTTTATGTCAACCAGATCGTAGTCTGCGAATTTATCGTCATTCATTCCTTTTGTGCGTTATTTGAAGATTAGGACAGAGAGAGAAATAAGTACGGATATGATAGAAGCAAACGTTCCTATGCTACGGTTCTGATTTATTTCCCGTTGCCCCGCTCTTACTTTGTTCGGTTCCACATACACCATATCATTCTGGTGCAGATAAAAATAGGGAGAGTTAAAAATCTTCTTGCTTCTCAAATCCATATTAACTACATTTCGTATCCCATTCTCTTCACGTATCACCTTTACATTTTCCCGTTTTCCGAATATGGTGAGATCGCCCGCCATACTCAATGCTTCTAATAAGGTAATTCTTCCCGTGGAAATGCTAAATGTGCCTGGATGAGCAACTTCACCCATCACTGATATTTTGAAATTCATATATTGTGTTGTTACTGTCGGATCATTTAGGTATCCTCTATCAATAAGTTTTCTTTTTATTAATGAGGAAATCTCTATCAGTGTCATTCCTTGTATTTTAATGCTTCCCAATTGCGGAAAGTCAATGTAACCGTTTTCATCCACCAAATAGCCTGACACGCGGTTTGTCCCTCCTGAATAGATTTCGTTACCTACTATCGAATTACTAACAATAGGTAGATTGAACATTTGTGCCAACTCAGCATCCTTACTGCTAATTATAATAGACATCCAATCACCTGTTTGCACGGTAGCATCTTGTTTTTGTCCAATTTTCATTGAATAATCTCCTTGAATATCTTGCAGATAGGATATTTGCTTTTGCGAGGTACAAGAAGAAAATAGTGTGATGACTATAAGAATATAAAAGATTTGTTTCATTGATTGTTATTGTTTAATTTGTGCGTATTAAAATCAATATTCGTTTTACTCTATTTTTCAATGCTTGGAGCAATAATTCTTTCATCCAGTTTATTCCAAAAGGAAACCAACGTTGCGGATGGGTATTGATAATAATATAATTAGGGAAGCAATTGCTTTCAATCATTTCAATCATTTGTTGAGTGTTCTTGATGTTTAGCTGTAGTGTCTTATTTGAGTTTGCAATTTTATCTCTTACACTTACTTTGGCATTACTCCATCCTCTACCGGTATCTGTGATATAAAGCACTTTTGAATAGTCCACATCAAAATAAGGCTCACCGATAATACCGATTTCTCGATAGTTATACTTCTCCCACAATTTGCGATTATCCCATTTGCTGAGTGGACTGCCATGCATACAAATTGTTTTGGCAGGGTAAAATTCACGAATTTTCGCCATGTTTTCTTTAAAATGTTCCCATGCTTTTTTATAATCACCTTTGGTAATGCTTAAGTCCTCATAATGATAAGAGACCTCGTGTCCCAAGGCTACAATCTTCCTAATAATATTCTCATTCCAAGTCCCTTTTACCACTCTGATATAATCAGAAGCTTTTATGCCTAATTGATGTTCTATCTCTGCTAATATTAAAGCATTTTGTGGCTTTTTGTCAATATCATGTCGAAGTACAACTATCTTACCTTTTGGAGGAACAGACATAAATTGCTCGAAAGTGTAAAAGGTGTAACCGGCATTGAGTAGTACAGTCAAAAGACTGTGATAAGTTTTAAGTGTAAAATCCATTATTTGAAACGGTTTTGATAGTCCGGATTTTGTTTCATTATTTTCTTGCTTACCGGATATTTTTCTACAAACCAAACGAGGAAAGCGGTTACATCTATTTTGTCAGATAAGAAAGATTGTAACTTTATATTCCATATGTCTTTTAAACCTTCTGTTTGAAGTAATTCAATTCCTTTTTCGATAGACAACTTTTGGCTGTTTACATCTTGTTTAAAGGAAAAAAGAATTCCATATTTTGTTTCTTCGTTGGTACAGCCAGCCAATAAATCATTTATATAAATAGCCGGGGTTCCCAATACAGCACTTTCCGAAGCCATCGAAGCACCTTCTCCAAAAAACATGGTAGCATCTTTCAAAACCGTATGCATTTTCTCAAAAGGAATTTTTATTTGGTATTTTGAAAGTTCTGGAGCAAGAGGCTTTTCAGAACTGATAAAGACTTTGGCATATTGTGAAAAAACTTCTGCAGTTTTTAATTTATTTTCTTCAGAGAAGCCATGATGTCCAACATCATGATAGGCTTCCCATGCGACAAATCTTAGAATAATATATGGCGTATGTGCGTCTATTCCTAAAATTTGATGTCCGCTTTCTTGCCGTGTGACAAATCTGTTCGGATGCAGATAAAATAATTCTATATTACCTTTAAATCTAATATGCTTATTTTTAGAAAAATCCTTTTCAAAAGAGTTTCCGGTTAATACGGCCCCAAGCAACTTTGAAAATACTACGTCATAAATACCGGACGCTTCTGTATCTGCTAATCCTATTTGCTTAACATTAGACATAAATGCGGCTAATACTACTGCCGGATTTATACGGCTAATGACAAAATCAATATTACGTTTTTTTATCAGGACGCGTGTGGTAATACAATTATTATATAATGTTTTTATTTTTGAAAAAAAACTTCGTTTAGGTCTTTTAAGCAGTTGATAGTCTATATGATAATAGTTTAATAAATATAAACTAATATCCTTGTTCGTTGATAACCAAAACACTTGATGTCCATGTTCTTCCAACAGTTTCTTAACCAAACGGAAATTGTGGATCTGTGCAGGATGTCCTGTTGCTATGAGTATATTCATATTCTAACCTCTTTTTTTAGCTATATAGAGTAACAAAAAAAGAAATGCAATGCCTGGCATAATATCATTCCAGTTCCAAATAGCATTCACCTTTCTGCCTTTCAGCGATTTTAAATAATTTCTTAGCGTAATGTTATGCTTAACGATAGACTCCATGCCGAATACTAAATCAGTGATCCAATTAATCCATTTTATATTTATGGTATATTCCATCCCATAATTTATGGGAAGCTTATTCAAATAAGCATAAACCATGTATGCATAGTCAATACCGCAAGTTTTGGCAAGACCCACCCAAAGCCATGTCCTCGGATTTATTTCAATTAGTTTGTAAACTCCGTCTCTTGGATCACGCATAAATTCTATTTCACAAACGCCGGTGTAGCTTAAATTATTTACCAAAGGAACAGCACCACGGAGTACTTGTGGTATGTTTATGCTTCTGCTATAAGTCGCGGTACCGTATTTTATGGGATGTTCACGTAATTTTTCTCCCATCCAGTAAGTCTTTATTTCACCTTGTTCAGCAAAGCAAGTAAAAGAGACCACTTTGTTTTCTGCATCAAATGGTATTAACTCTTGAATCATTATATTTTTGGGTTCAACTTTAGTCAATATATCAGATAATAAGGAATGAAGTTCCTCTATGTTATTTGCTTGAATGGCTTTAGCATGGGTGGCCTTATAAAAAGACAAGCCATAATTTCCTTTAAGCAAAATGGGGAAATTGAACGATTTCACCATTTTTAGATTTTCCGGATAGCATGTCGCTGGAAATGGTGTTCCACATTGCAATGCAACATCAAGCAAATTCTTTTTATTTATAATTTTATTTAGAATATCCGGAGATGGAACAATCGTCTTAAAATATGGCGTTAATCTTTCTTTGTTGTGAGACAGATTTTCTACAATATGGTCATTACTCGGTATGAGAACCCATCCATCCAATTGTTCGTTTTCGCCTATTTTTAATATGAAATCGATGAACTGTGGCGAACTGAATGCAGGACATCTAAAAAATTTTCTACAGTATTTGGAATGCTGAGCCAAACAATGGTTTACGTCTATTACGTATATCGGAATGCCCCTTTCTCCAAGAGAGCGGACATTAGAAAGCCCTTGTACATGGCCTTCTATAATGATAGCTCCGCTAATTTTCATTGTATTAGGAAGTGATTGCATTGTTATATCTTATATTAAATATGAAATTCCGCGGCTGTTATTTTCTTGGTTGTGGAAATACCAGCTTTAAGGTAATATCATAAATTCCACACGTCTATTTACACTTCTGCCAAAATCCGTAACATTTTCTGTTCTTGGATTCAATTTACTATAGTAAGAATAAATCATTCTGTTATAATTCACCCCTTTCCGCTTTAGATATTCCATAACCCCTTTTGAACGGCGTTCAGACAATCCGTAATTATAATCTACTGATCCTTTAATGTCTGTATGTCCCATTATCAGCAACCTGATGTCCGGACAGTTCAGCATAAGAGTAGCTAATTTGTCCAGATATAAAGCAAATTCAGGTTTTATATCACTTTTGTCAAAATTGAAATGTACCATTTCGATGCCACAAAGTCTTTTCCCTCTGATTGATTTGCCTTGCTTAACCATCAACAGCAGTTCATCAATATTATAACATGGGGGGGGGACAGCAGTTTCGACTTCTTTCACTACTTCCGCTTCTTTCTTTGTAGGCACATTCCCTTTAATCGGTATTGCAGGTAATGGGGCATTTACATATACAAATGTACTTTTACACGGTTTTTTGCAAGGGATTGTATAGCGTATACCGATAAGGGCTGTAGTCAGAATGTCTCCAATCACCTCTGTGTTTTGATTACCGCATATTTGTCCGTTATATCTGTTACCTAATCTGTTAGCACTTAATTCAAAATTGACATCCACATTTTTGCAAACGACTTTAGAAACTTCTGCTCCGGCATAAAATGTGAAATTATCTCTTGGTACAGGATTCAACAAATTATAGTTCTGTACATCTGCTAATTCGTAGGAAGCACTATGAATAAAGCCAATCCCGAATTTCAAATCAAGGTTCCATTTCTTTTCTCTTCCTACAATATTGTTGCCACGTACAAAATTGGCAAAGTTGAAAGTCCCTTCCGCTATTATTCCATAATGACGGAAGGAAAACATCGGGCTATCTTTGTCATGATCATAATAAACCCCTTTATCCTTACCGTATAAGAATTGGATTCGTGAACCCCATAGTGGTGTGAATCTTTTTCCTACTGCAAAAGTATAAGATGGTGATAAAGTTTTACCAAAGCTGACAAACCTAATATTTTCCGCAAGTAAATGATTGACTCCGCCTTGAACTTGATAATACCATTTTTCACTCCAATCGTATGATTTCCGCAGAGAATCTTGCACTTCATCCGTTGCATAACTCTTCATTACGGTAACAGAAAAGAGCATAAATAGGGTGAGTAATCTATATCTGCTTTTTCTCATAATATACTAATATTAAGATCGTTTTATAGTGGCAGAATTTCAAGTTCCACCGTCTGTCCCTTATCTTTATCCTCGAGTGAAAGTTCGGCACTTTTTATGCTTTGATATACCAAACGGTCTCTCTTGATTCTATTTTTTAGAAGATAGTCTCTGACTGCATTTATCCTTTTCCCCATTAACTGATCATCTAAAACGGATTCTTTTACTGCAAATCCTCTTATTAACAGTACGATGTTCGTCTTTTTCATTAGCTCAGCTATCTTATCAAGATAAATGGAATTGAAAGGTTTTATGGTGTATTTTCCATAATCGAAATTTATACTTTCTGTTTTCGCAAATTGCTTTCCTCGTATAGACTTGTGGTTATCTGTCATTTCAAGAAGTTCCTCAACGCTGTAGTATGTCACTGTTTGTCTTATTGTATCATGTTTGACCTTATCTGAAACTATGCTCTGCTGAATTTCCGGTTCACTTTGCTGCATAGAAGGGATGAAAGGTCCCTCCCTTCTATGGGTTACAGTGCTTGTTTTTTCTATCCTTTTTGCGCGATTAAATATATAACGAACGCCCACAAGCAGATTGATCATACCATCGAAATTCAGTTTAGAGCTTCCGATAGACGTTTGTCCATTATATTTATTATCCATCCAATTACTACTTAGCTCCAGGTTCACTTCCCAATTGCGGGATATTTTCCGTGTCGCTTCCACTCCTGCAAATGCCGATAGATAAGTCTCGTTGTCTAAGTCAATGACATTTGCTCTAGATATGTTTTTGTCAAATCCAAAAGAAGTGTAGAGTGTACCTAGCCCCAATAAAGTACTTATGTTCCAAGACTTCGGGTTATAACTGCTCTTATTACGATTGAGGAAATTTGTTATGTTGAACGAACCTATTCCAAGTATCCCATAGTGGCTGAACGAATATAGAGGGCTGTTTGCATCATGGGCATAATAAACGCCTTTGTTTTTCCCCATTACGAACTGTAATCGTGC
Organism: uncultured Bacteroides sp.; assembly: GCF_963677715.1. Taxonomy (NCBI): domain Bacteria; kingdom Pseudomonadati; phylum Bacteroidota; class Bacteroidia; order Bacteroidales; family Bacteroidaceae; genus Bacteroides; species uncultured Bacteroides sp. The sequence continues at coordinate 1,265,040 of NZ_OY782495.1, read as the reverse complement.
TCCCCACACCGGAGTGAAATACTTGCCTAATGAAAGGGATACTTGCGGTGAAAGCACTTCCCAGAAATTCACAAAACGGGTGTTTTCTGCTGCCATATAATTTATGCCTCCTTGTGCTTGTACATACCATTCTTCATCGATTTTGTATCTGATAGATAATGAATCCGTATTGATGTTTCCAGCTTTTACATTAATAAATGAGATGAATGCAGCAATAATAATAATAAAGGATATTTTGATACATTTCATAAAAAACAACTTTTAAAACTATGATATGTTATTGAATAAATGGGAAATTCTTTATCAATTATTATTGAAGGTTCTTCCAATACCATTTGCAAGCCTGTTCAAATCCCTCCGTAGCACTATATTGAGGCAAATAGCCCAAAATCCTTTTCGCCTTTTCAATTGAAGCCAAGGAGTGGGGGATATCTCCTTTCCGGTTCTCCCTGAATTTAGGTTCTATGGTACTTATCTCGGAATCATATCTTGATAAGTTTTCCCGCAGGCATTTAAATAGATTCAACAAAGTCGTATTTCCGCCGTATGCTACATTGAAAACTAAGTCTAGGGGAGCATTACCCGGAAGATTCATATTATACAATGATGCTCGCTTTATAATGTTTTCCTTTGACAAAGTTACTGCCAGCTCGTTTGCCTGAATCACATTGTCTATATAGGTGAAATCCCTTGAATAAGTACCGTTTCCATTTATTACCGGTGACCGATGATTAATAAGTTCCTTTACCCATAATGGAATAACTGCAGCATAAGCACCGTTCGGATCTTGCCTCTGACCAAATACATTAAAGTAACGTAAACCAATTGTTTCTAACCCATATAAATCAGCAAAAACATTTGCATACAGTTCATTTACGAATTTAGTGATAGCATATGGAGAAAGCGGACGACCGATATTATGTTCTATCTTGGGTAATTCCTTGTTGTCCCCATAAGTAGATGAACTTGCCGCATAAATAAATCGTTTTATGCCTTCATCTCTCGAAGCCACCAACATGTTAAGGAATCCATCAATATTATTTCTGTTAGTCTTAACCGGATCTTCTATTGAGCGTGGAACCGAACCTAATGCTGCTTCGTGTAGCACAACATCCATTCCTTTTACCGCATCTTTACAAGTATTTAAATCGCATATATCCCCTTTTATAAAGTGGAAGTTTTCTTTATCGAGCAAATCTTTTATGTTATGCTCGAATCCGGTAGAGAGATTATCCAAACAAGTAACCTCATGCCCTTTGTTTCTAAAGTATTCGCACAAGTTACTCCCTATGAAACCTGCGCCTCCTGTAATTAATATTTTCATTGGTTGGTGTATATATTTATAATCTTCTGTGCGATTATTGATGAAGTGATTTGAATCGATTGAATATGCTTCAATCCATCTGTGCCATTATATTGCAAAGCATTATTCAAACACGACGATATTTCTTCTTTATTAAAAGAAGAAATAAAAGTGCCTGCTACATTACCTAAAAGGAAATTCACATCGCCCACATTCGTTGTCACTATCGGTCGGCAGCAAGCCAGCGCTTCTTTAATAGCGTTGGGACTGCCTTCCCACAAAGAAGTCATTATAACTACATCGGCGGCGTTGTACCATATTGGAGTGACTGAATTGGGTATATTATCAAAATAGTGCAGTACTACATCTTCTTTTCTCAATGTATGCACAGCATCTAAAGCCAAAGAATAGTTTTTTTCTCTTCTATAAGGGGATGCCGGAAACAATATGTGCTTTTTTGAACTGTCCCAATTTAGCTGTTTCTGGCAATCAGTCTTATCCATTGGTCTGAATTTGTCGGTATTAACTCCATTCGGAATGATTCGGGCTGACTTAAGATTCAACTCATTATACATATCCTGTGACTTTACTATTACTGCTTTCCATTGAAAGAGAAATTGGAATAATAGGATAATATATTTATACCATTTTGCAGCCTTTAAATCACTACCCATTAATGAAACTACAAGTGCCCTGGCACCTGCCAAACTTGTTACAAAAGCGGACAATGAATAATGTACATGAACAATATCGTATTTGTGAGTTTTTAAATAGAGTCGTATTTTTTTTATATTATTGAAATACCCCTTCCATCCTTTGCCTATAATCGTAAAATACTCAATTTCTATGCCCTTTGCAATCAAAGATTCCGCCTGATTTTTTATGATTGGAGAAACTCCGACTCTATTTCCGCTACAAATAAAAAGAACTTTCATGCTCTTCATCGTTTATGTTCGCATATATATTTGTTGATAGCATAAGCAAACAACATTTCAAGTTTGTTTTCATCCTTTGGTTTTAAAACCCATTCAGAACCAACTCTTTCATAATAATCCTTGGACAATGCAAAGGTGCTCGTTCCAAAGTATAATGTTTGAAATTCTATCATATAGTAATTCTTTCCATCGTATGCTAAATCAAATGACAGCATGGGGATATCCATTTTTTTATAAATGTCAAAAACAAAATCCATCATTTCAGAAGTTAATCCTGATTCCGAACCAATTTTATAGTTTACATGGCTTCCACTTGCCCTAAAATCATTCTTTCTGACAAAACGTTTAAGATTAAAAATTTTGTCTCCATATACCAATACTTTCCAGTCATTTTCTAACCCTTGAATCATTGGCTGTACTATGAATTTGTTCCTGTGGGTAGATTCCGGAATGTAACCTTTGTGCTTATAGGTTCTAAGAAAGTCCTTCACATCAAGTTTTAAGTTGGGCGTTTTACTCATATCCGAAACGACCGCGATGAATTCTTTTTTATTTGTAGCTTTAGCAACGGCTTTGCTCATTGCACCGGCAGCGGCTTTAATTACGCAAGGAAAAGTTATTTTATTTGCTTTTAAAGCATCTATGGATTCCTCTAAAGTTCCCAAAAGCAGTGATTTCGAATGATTGTTTGAATCTATTTTGGAACGTAGAATTTCCATAAAGACCTTATTATGGTGTGCTCTAAGATATTTGAACTTAGGAATAACAACAGCACCATGCAATTCAAGTCCATAAATAATATCTTCGATATAAGATTTATATAAGATCTTATTGTCTTCTGAACTTGTATATAGCACTATTTTACCGCTCCAATCATTCGTAAAGTCAATTTCCGAAAAGGTCTTCCAAATAATATTCATGCCATATTTAGAAAAAGCATTTTCTAGTGAATCATGATTTAAGCCGCCTCTATATATTTGGCCGCCATAATTGGATGAAAATTTATTCTTATAATCTACAAGTATGTACACATTTGTTCTCATTATTTTTCTCTTTTCAAGATTTCAAGTAATGCTTCCCGATGAACCTCCCTTCGTAACAGATTCAACAAGACCAAACGCCTGCTTCTTTGTTGTTTGAAAACCAAATCAAAAAAAACAAGGCATTTAAGCCGTTTCAGAATCCTAAAAATCCATTGATTATACCCTAATATAAGCGATATGTATCTGTATCTTTCTAATTTGCTTAATTTTTTATACCATAGTTCCTGATTTATTTTCAAATCATTAGCTATCAAATAAGACAACTTTTCAAACTGCACTGAAAAATCATACTTTGTATCTTTAACTTCTATCAATCTCATGGAATCAATCTCAAAATACATTAGTTTATAAGTATAGGATAAAGATTCTTTGTTTATATCAAATATGGGTACCACTGTTTTATTTCTTTCATTTTCATATATCTTTGGGTACACAACGCTACCCAATCCATAAAAGATAGGGACACCTTTCCAATTTTCATATCCGGCAATATAATGACTATGATGGCAAATTATCGCGGAAGCTCCATTCTCTGCATAAAATCGAAGTTGCTTTATCAAAAATGCGGGGGGATAAAGATTGAAGTCTTGCCCACAATGAATAACAACGAATACATGGTTTGAATCTTGTCTGGCTTTTTTTATATCATTTATGTTGTCTATAATATCCAGTCCATTTGCTCCGGGAGATGTCTCTGTGGCTATTGAGAATTCATTCTCAGCAAAGTTCAAGATGGTGACAGATACTCCATTCTTATCAAGTCTTAACCCTTCTCTCGCTTCATCTCTATTATTTCCTATTCCGACTATATTCAATTTATGATTGATCAGAGTGGAAGCTGTATCTTGTAAACCTTCAGTCCCAAAATCAAGAGTATGATTATTTGCCATATATGCGATATTAAACCCAGCTTTTTCAACATCGGTTAATGGTAATTCGTGTCCCTTAAGTGCTGGTCCTATTTTTTGAATTACCTTTTTATTCTTTGTTATCGGAAATTCGATGTTAATCCCAGCATAATCAGTTTTTTTTATATCGGCTACTAAATCTCCGAAAATATTTTCTCGATTCGGGTTATTCGTACAATAAGCATCGAGTTCAGGATATGAAATAAAGTCTCCGGAAAATAAGATTCTCATGATATTATTTATTAGGTGTGATGATATAATTCATATCACATTTTTTATAAGCTACATTACCATTAATATTCTTTGATTATTTTAGCCGGATTTCCTCCGGCCAATACCATCGCAGGAATATCTTGGGTTACAATACTTCCAGCTGCTATAACGGAACCATTTCCTATATGTACACCTGGCAAAATGATGGAATTAGCTCCAATCCAAATATTGTCACCTATTATAATTTCCTTTGGAATATCCCTTGTGTTAATACGAAGTTGCACACAGTCAAAGGCAGGCAAATGTCCGTTAGAATCAAATATCTGTACATTGGCTGCAATCAGACAGTTTTTCCCAATCACGATCTTATTTTGCGCGTGAATACAAGCACCGTTTATTCGGGTGTTATCTCCGATAATTATTTTGGCGTTGGGGGTATCTGCCATCAATTTAACCGGAGAATGCATATTTAAATGATAAGTGTATCTATTAGAATTAAGCGACACGTTATTTCCCAATTCAATGGACTCTTTTGAATATAGCTGAATGATGGGTTTCCTGTTAACCTTGCAGCTAACCCCAAATCCAAGCTTATATCTACAATATAGGCGTGAGTATAAATTCATGAGTTTGTTTACTAATCTCGACATAATACCGTTTCTGAATTTTTATCTCAAATTCCATATTAAACATAGAAGGGCAATACTTGCAAAATAAATATGTAAAAGTTTCGGGGATATTTTACACGAAAATTGCCCGTAATCACATTTTGCGATAAACCAGAAGGCTACAATATATGCAACTGCGAGATGAGGTGTCGTGAGCCGTACTTCCAGACCTTTCGCACTAATCGCTACTCCTAAAGCACTCATTATAAAAAAAAAAACTAATGGATACATTTTGAAATATTTTTCCTTTATGATAAAAAAAGAGCCAAGGAGAAATGGGACAGATAAAAGCAAGCGGTACAATAAGCCTGAAGCATATAGCGGAGTGGCTTTAATTGTCTTTATCTTGATAGATGGAAATGGACCTGCTATAGCAGCAATGGGGTCGGCCATCTGATTAACAAAACCTCCTTCTTTTGCCATTTTATTCTTTCGTTTTATGATAGCTTCGGTATCTCCACCTTTCAAATATCTGTCATAAGAGGATGAGAAAAAAGGAGTTGCACATATTGCCACTGTAAAAAGAATGGTTAATACGATAGCTGTAAGACCTTTTACTCTTAATAGCGTCCAGGTTAATCCGAAGGAGAATAAAAGTAATAATGCTGTGGGTACTCTAAAAAAAAGCACCAACGAAACAAATAGCAATGCCGATACTAAATATGTTTCTTTTTTGTTTCTCGTATAAGTAACAAAACAGTCGAAAGATGCAATGATGATGCAAATCATAATCGGTTCCTTAAGAGATTGTGCATAAAATGAAGTCATGAACGAAGCCAGTGAAAAACTAAGTGCAGCAATAAAAGCATATCTGCGGGGCATAAAATTTCTGCCAATATCAAACAACATCAATGAGGAAAGAGTGCCAATAATACAATAACTAAAACTTAGAAATTGTTGAGACGGAATAATTCTGAAAATACAAGAGATCCAAATGAATGCCCCCCAATCATCAAATCCATATCCTAATATATCAGCCATATAGTGAAATCCGTCAATCATCGACATCCCGCTCATTTTATATCCAATTGTGTAATATTGTATTGCATCTGCTTTTGAAAACACGAAAGTGTCTCCATCTATATAAAACGATAACAATTGAAATAACGCAACTTCTAAAACTGAAACAGAAAAGACTATAATGGCTAAATTACGTTTTGTGAAAAAAATATTGACTTGCTGACTTGAATTATCAATTACTATACCATATATTATGAAGGTACAAAAAGAAATAAAATGCACAAACGTAAAATCAACATTTAGCATTACAGATGCCGATAATTGAATAAATAGGATAAATCCTATGTACCAGTAATAACGATTAATATTTGCCAATAACATAGTTTACTTATTCTATTATTTTGTATTTACATTCTAATTTTTTAGGAAAAAACGTAAATATTGACCACCAAAAAACAACATCTCTGGCAACATAGAAAGTGGCCATTCTAATAAACAATTGAATACCTTTAGATAGAGCACGAATTAACACAACAATTACATAAAGGAGTATGAAATAGTGAGATACGAGCAAAAAAAGAATAATGGATACAAGCAGGAGCAGAGCTGTGTAATGTGTTCTTAATAGCAACGGAATGTAAAAGCGATTTAGCAGATTGTTTCTGACTGGCAAAGGAATGTATCTATATTTTTGAAACATTTTCCATATTCTGGACGAATCGCTATATGCGATAGTATGATGATTAATCCCAACTTTAGCTATTACCAGCTGGCGAATCCCTTTTTTTGTAATTCTAAGCCCCAAGTCCAAATCTTCATAAGCGATTAATCTTGAATCCATACCTCCAACGGCATTCCACAGCTTTTTTGTGATGATAAAAAAGCCTCCCGTAACAGAACGGAACCAATTATTTTCTTTTCGTATAGATAATCCTGTTTTAAAAAACTTCCATTCTTTATTATAATACCAATGACAATGAATTCCTGAGATAAATGGATGGACTATCATGCCGTTTTCATCAAATATGGCTGGAATAAAATCGGCCTGAAGTTCCATATCGCCATCCAAAAAGAATAGAATATCTCCTTGTGCTTCTTTGCCTCCGATATTTCGGGCAATCGCAGCATTGCATTTTCCGGTAATACTGAATACCTTAATGTTAGTAATATTTTTTGCTCTCTCAAGACTGTCATCTGTAGAACGGCTATCTACGTAAATAATTTCATAATTAGGAATATTGTTTTCTTTAATGCAGAACAAAATGGATTGAAAGCATTGCGATAGTTTCCATCCTTCATTTTTCCCTATTACTATAAATGAAAACTTATATTTTTCTGATTTTTTTTTCATTTGTAAACTTTATTTTTTTTATAATCTGACTGTACAATAGAAATGTATCCAATTTGAATAGGTAAGATAAACATATATACATGATAGCAAACATTAAACATTGACAGCTTAATAACAATATCGAATTAACAATAAGAAACGAAAGGGAATACGATACTACACCTGCAAATAAAGACAATAGAAGTGTTGGTGAACAATCTTTGATCTGTTCTAACAATCCATAATTTAATAATCGGCCTGTATAAATGGCCGAAATAACATAAGTGATATAATATGACAAAATAAACCCTGTCAAAATACCTGTCATTTGCCAAGGCATTCCGCAAAAGATTAATGCAATGGCAGAAATACATTGTACAGAGACGATTCTTAGATTTATACTACTCTTTCCCAAAGATATTATATATCTGCAGTTCATTTCTATAGGAGTTAAAACAATACCAGATATACATAAGAGTTGAAAATAGGGTATTGATTGTTCCCATTTATCAGTAAAGAGTATAAAAAATAAAGGGCGAGCAATAACTATCAATAGAATCATTAATGGGAAATTGATATATGCGATTGCTTTCATGCATTTTTTTGCAGCATTCTTTACTCGGAATAAGTCATCTTGGATGGAAGAGAAAATAGGAAAGATTACATTAGTAACTATTGCTGAAAAAGAGCCGCGCGGTAAGTCTTCCATCTTTCTCGCTTGTGTATAATAACCTAGTACTGACGCAGAGAATATTTTTCCGATTATCAATTGCATAAGATTTGAAGAGGTGGTTACGACTATTGTATTCAGAAACATAAAGCCCCCGAATTTGAATAGTTCCGAGAATGACTTCCAACTAAAAGCTCCTGTCGCTCTCCAATAGCAAGCATTCCAATAAAGCAGAGAGCCGATAACAGCTGTAGTAAGAGTCTTAACAACCAAACTCCATACCCCCAATCCTGTATATGCACATGTTATACCTAAAATTGTACCAACTACTGTTGCTGTCAGATTTATTTTAGTAATACGTTTAAATGCGACTTTTTTCTTCAGAATATTAAGTTGTATTAACGTCAATGAATTAAAGATTAACACTATTCCTTGAACACGTAATATATCTGATAATAAAGGTATTTTATAAAATTCAGCGATCGCAGGTGCTGAAATATATAATAAACCATACATTGTTATAGATAGGAAAATGTTCCAATAAAATATGGTTGAATAGTCTTCTTGTGTGGGCTCTTTCTTTTGTATCAACGCATTACCGAATCCTCCATCTATAATGGCATTCGAAAGACTGATGAATATCATCAACATGCCGATGCATCCGAAATCATTAGGTGACAATAATCTGGCTAATATTAGATTGGATATGAATAAAAAGAATGACGATCCGAATTTTTCTATTGCATTCCATATCATTCCGGATATTGTCTTTTGTTTTAGTGATTCGTTCATTTGCTTTCTACTTACTTCTTTTCCCCCTAAGCACTATATTTCTAAACGCTTTCCAAAAATACCTCCAATCCGTAGCTGCCGGGTGGCTTAGATAAGCCTTCAGATACCTTCTTTCACTCTCCTGTATCTCGTCCAGCGTTTCCGGCATGTCCGCATAAAACGGAGGAAGCAAACCGGGTTTCGTTTTTATGCGTAGCTCTTGCACTTCTTTGCTATACAGGCTGTAATAATGAAGACTTAACGGTCGGATACCCACCAGTTTCATGTCTCCTCTTATCCAGTTTATCAACATGGGAAGTTCATCGAGCCATGTACAGCGCAGGAAACGTCCGATGGGAGTGACTCGATAATCATCGGCTATTTTGCCTCCTTTGCATAAACCTTCCTGCTTGTAAATATAAGGTTGCAGATATTCTGAATAGGTATACATGGTTCTGAATTTATAGACACCAATTTCTTTACCATCCTTACCTATTCTCTTCAGACGTATCAGTGTGCCCGTATTGGGTTTGTCAGATCGGATGGGTGCTTTCTGCTTGCTTGCTATTACATAAAATTCTCCGAGACTGATTTCTTCATGAATGACTTCAAACCCTGCACGATAAAGCTTGCCTAAGAGTTCTACACGGTGGATAGCACGGTTACGTCCTTTAGTGATCCAATAATAGAGAGGTTTCATAAAAGAAATCTTTGGTATAATGCGGTGAAACAAGTAATCCAAGAAAATAATGACATAGTTTATTCCCACCGGAGTTTGCCGCATGATACGTTGTTTGTGCAAGGACGTTATGGTACAATGGCAAACGGCATAACCACCATCAGGCAAGCAATAATTGGTGTATGAAAGCAGTGTATTCAGGTATCTGGCATCGTTAAGCTTATTGAGTAAAATAATTAAAGACGGGGCTTGCACTTTGTCTCTCAAAACACTTTCGGGAGCAGTCGATTCTATAATGGCCGTTTTATCCGATAAATCCGCTTCCTTCAAACTCCGTTTGAATTCTTTTACATCTTGCTTATTCTGCAATATATTGGTAACTAAAGATAAATCCTTATTCCATATCTCTTCTTGAATATTTAAAGGGGAATGCAATCCTTTTTCTATGACATCCGTGATTGGAGTCTCTTCATAAAAATAGGGGATGTTGCGGTAATAGATTTTTCGGATGAAATGATATTGCGATATTTCCAGGCATATGATAAGTCCGCTTGCAAGCAAGATGGAATTATCATATGCATAGGTTGGTATGAAGTATTTATAAAATAAATACAGAAAGCCACCTGTCAATGCATCAACAGAGATAATTCCCAACCACGCATACCGTACTCTTTTATATTCCCCGAATTGTAATTTGCCGGACAAGATGCCAATTATCACCCAAATGACGGCTGATAGCACCAACCAATACCATCGTGGCAAATCGCCAAAATAGCGAGCTAACCAAAAAGAGAAGAGAGAGAACCATAAATCAAAGAATACAATGAGAATCCTCTCTCTTTTCAAGAATGCCATATATTTATTGCTGAGAAATAAGGTTGCAAACAGTATCTATGTCTTCATCTGTAATATAAGGATGAATGGGCAAAGACAAAACGGTTTCACACAGTTCAATCGTATTGGGACATACACCATACTTATCGCCAACGTTCTGATAAGCAGTCTGTCCGTGCATTGGTGTCGGGTAATAAACCATAGACGGAATACCCTGCTCCTTTAGTACGGCTTGCAGCCCATCACGTTGCTCCTTATTGGCAAGCCGGATGGTATATTGTGCCCAACTGCAATAGAACCCTTCGGGGATAACCGGTGTAATTACATGTCCTTGCAACTTAGCTGTATATTTAGCGGCTGCCTTATTGATGTCTTCTAACTCATACTCCTTGAAAGCTTTGAACTTTACTTTCAGAATGCCCGCTTGAAGGGTGTCTAAACGAGAGTTCATGCCAATACGCACATTATCGTACTTGAAACTGCCCTTTCCGTGTACACGGAAAGATTCCGCCAAGGTTGCCCAATCGTCATTGTTCATGAATACTGCGCCTCCGTCACCGTAGCAGCCCAGCGGCTTGGCCGGGAAGAATGAAGTGGCGGAAATATCGCCAAAACTGCACGCTTTCTGTTCGCCTATATATCCGCCGAAACCTTGCGCGCCATCTTCTAAAATTAAGAGTTTGTGCCTGTCCGCAGTCTTGCGCAATTCAATATAATTAGCAGGAAGTCCAAACAAATCTACTGCTATAATTACCTTAGGAGTGAGCTTCCCTTCGGCTTTCACAGCTGCGATTTTCTTTTCCAAATCACTGACAGAGATATTGAATGTCTCTTTTTCTACATCCACAAAGACAGGAGTAGCACCTTCCAATGAAATCACCTCTGCCGAAGCAAAGAATGTAAAATCAGGTACAAACACAGCATCACCAGAACCTATATTCCATACTTTCAAAGCTAATGTTAATGCTTCTGTCCCATTAGCACATGTAATACAGCGTTTTACTCCTACATATTCCGCCAGTTCGGTTTCCAACTCTTTTACCGGTTTGCCCATGATATAGGCTGATGATGCGGCTACATCCATCATGGCAGCATCTATATCTTTTTTCAATACTTGGTATTGTTTCTTTAAATCTCTGAATTGCATAGTAATAAAATAATTTATAATCCGATTTTTGTTAATGTTCCATTCTCTTCCCGATAATTTCTACCACACTTACATTTCAACGCGTTTGTCAATCGTTCGCCACATTCGCACACCCAACCTATTTGGCGTGCTGGTACACCTGCCATTAACGCATAATCTTTCACGTCTTTGGTTACCACAGCACCGGCTGCTATCAATGCGCTTCGCCCTACGGTATGTCCGCAAACTACTGTGGAATTGGCACCTAAAGAGGCACCTTCCTTAATTAAAGTCTTACCATATACACCATGTACAGGGAAATGTGCTCGCGGAGTGGTGACATTGGTAAAGACACAAGACGGTCCGCAAAACACGTTGTCTTCCAACTCTACTCCCTCATAAATCGACACGTTATTCTGAACACGAACGCCATTGCCTATCTTTACATTGTTGGCGATGTTTACGTTCTGACCTAACGAGCAGTTCTCTCCGATGATTGCACCTTTTTGAACATGACAGAAATGCCATATCTTACATTCTTTTCCCACTACGGCACCTTCGTCAACATAACTGCTTTCATGCAGAAAATAATCTTTTGTTTCCATGGTTTATTTATTTATCAGTTTTTGTACCTGTTCCAAGATTCTCACCACCTCAAGTCCGGCCTTTCCACTATTTATTTCTATCTCACTATCTGTGTGAGACACGAAATAGTGTAATTCTTCTTCAAGTGGCATCTTCTTTTCATAAGCTATGATTTCATCTGGCTGCTCCACTTTAGCGGGAATACCATTCTGAAATTCTATTTTCTTATTATAGAAATGGATTTCTTTTTCTGTTGTGGCATCATCAAAAGAAATCATACCTTCACTGCCAACTACTACCAATAATTGTTGCTTAAACGGGTGCAGCCACGAAACAAAAATATGTCCGTGTACGTTATCAGGATATTCTAATTGCGTGACAGTACAGTCGCACACATTCTTCTGCAAGAAGCATTCGCCTTTGGCTTCAATTTGGGTTGCATGGCTATCTGTTAGGTAGTCTAGAACTGAAATGTCATGAGGGGCAAAGCTTGCAAAAACGCTTTCCTCCGTACGCACTGTGCCAAGGTTTAAGCGATTGGAGTAGATATAATATAGTTTACCTATTTTTTTGCAGCCTATCAATTCTTTTATTTTGCGAATAGCAGGATGAAACAATAATACGTGTCCAACCATTAATCTCGCATTATTATCTTTAGCGATTTTTACTAATTGTTCTGACTCTTGAGCAGTCATTGTCATTGGCTTTTCCATAAGTACGTTCAAGCCTTTTTTTAATAGCTTTTCACCTATGTCAAAGTGCAACTCGGCAGGTACCGCTACCGTGTAGCCATCATATCGCTCAGCAATTGCTTCATCTATGTCGGTAAATCCTTTTGCCGATGGGTATTGTGTCAAAAAGTTGTTTAATCGCTCGGCATTGCTCTCTACGATCGCAGCCAAACATCCCATACCACTCAGTGTCTTGATGTGGTTTTTACCCCATCGGCCTCCACCAATTACGCATATCCTTTTTTCCATCTTATTTCTTTTATAAAACTTCGATATTCTCTCTGGTTACTACCTTTTTCATTACGTTCTTTGTATCGAAGATTGCACGTGCATGTTGTTGTACAAAATCATAATCTACAGTGATATGAGCAGCAGTAACGACAACCAAATCGGCTGATTCTATCAAATCTTCCGTCAGATTCTTTTCTCCGTCATGATTTATTCCTTTATATTTATATATAGGAATATATGGATCATAGAATGACACGATTGCACCTGCCTTCTGCAATTCTTCAATTACTCGAAGAGCTGGACTTTCTCTATAGTCGTCAATATCTTGTTTATAGGCTACCCCCAACACTAATATTCTGGCTTGTTTGAGTGATTTACAGAAACGGTTCAATACGATGCTGCAACGTTCTACTACATATTCCGGCATTCGGTCATTAATCATCATGGACGATTCAATCATTGAAGTATGAAAACCATATTCGCGTGCTTTCCAACTCAAATAATAAGGATCCAGGGGAATGCAATGTCCGCCCAACCCAGGACCGGGATAAAATGGCGTAAAGCCAAATGGTTTTGATTTGGCGGCTTCTATTACTTCCCAAATATCGATACCCATACGATTGGCAAGAATGGCTAATTCATTTATCAAACCGATGTTTATGTTTCTATAAGTGTTTTCTAATATTTTTGTCATTTCGGCTACCGCTGGTGAAGACACCACATGTACATTATCCCCCAATACAGCGGCATATACAGCACTTATCACCTCTTGCGCATCTTTACCTATTGCACCAACGACCTTTGGGGTATTTTTTGTCTTATAAATAAGGTTACCTGGATCAACGCGCTCAGGCGAGAATCCGAGATAAAAATCCTCTCCACATTTCAAGCCAGAACCCTGTTCCAATATTGGCTTTATTAATTCTTCTGTTGTTCCGGGATAGGTGGTCGATTCGAGAACAACCATTGTGTTTGGAGTGAGATACTGAGCTATAGCTTTAACTGACGATTCAACATAACTAATATCTGGTTGCTGATGAGCATCCAATGGGGTCGGCACACAAATGGCAATAAAATCCACGTCTTTGACAAATGAAAAATCTGTTGTTGCTGACAACATTCCTTCTTTCACCAACTCTGATAATTCGGAATCTACCACATCGCCTATATAATTATGACCGGCATTCACCATATCCACTTTTTCTTTCTGCACGTCAAAACCTATGGTTTTAAATCCTGCTTTGGCTTTCTCTACTGATAAAGGAAGTCCTACATACCCCAAACCTACAACTCCAGTAATGATTTGTCGGTTGTGAATTTTGTCTAATAATTGTTTTTTATCCACTTTTTAATTTTTTCAATGTATTTTTTCTAATAAAGAGGGGTGTATGCCCGAAATTGCTACGGCTACTACACCTTGTAATGAAACGACGACTTTCCGATCTCGACGAATACGTACAACATAACCTTCCAAACCTTCTAATAAACCTCCGATTACGCGAACTTGATCAGACTGTGCAAACTTCTCAATTCCGTCATTCAAAAAGATTAAATTTTCTTGATTGCATCCTGCGACTAGCATAAAATTATTCATTTCTTGCTGGGGTATGATTATTGGTTCATTTGAATTGTTTTTTTTCATATAGCTAACTGGGCAATTAAAATCTGATTGGGCTATAAATGAATCCAATATATTACGTGCAATATTGACAAACACCATATTGTGAATGTAGGGAACTTTTATACGTTTCCTCTGTTCGTCTTTAATGATGTTTTTATACTTCATGGGTATGAAACATTGAATGTTTTTATCTGCTAGTTGTTTCATCACTTTAAGCTCACGACTATAATTTGTCCTTAAAACAAACCATTGAGCGGATTGAATAGCGTACATATAAGATTAGGTGTTTGTGTCCACTAAAGACATTTGTTGTGTGTTCCGTTGATAGTTTAACTCTTAGTTGGCCATAACAAAGAATTTACTCAATGGCCTTTTCTCGATGAGCGATACATTTAGAGTTCGTAACGCATTATAAATAGATAAATATAAATTCATACGATGATAGAAATAAGACAGTAAGGCTATGATGGCGCAATAGATTTGAATTTTGGCAACATTCTCAGAAGTGCTATAAATTTTTTAATCCTAAGATGTTGCTTCATCCATTTGAAAAACAATTTGACACGTTGTCTAATTTTATAAAGCAATGCAACATTTTCTGCTGTTATATGAAAATTATTGGCGTAGAAGATAAATGTTTTATTCTCTGTCTTTGTCGAAAAAGACTATGCGTCGGAGGTTTGTTTTATATGTTTTTCTTAGTTTCTTTGCCATCAAATTTTATAATTTGATCAGTCATGATGCATGTTTTGGGATTATTGTAATTCTTGCCAGATGAATCATGTAAACTTGCATTTGTAATGATATTGAATGCCGGTATATTTGTCTTGGCATTATAAAGTGTATGCAATTTCGCACCTCCTTTATCATGGCGTAGTTTTGTCCATCAAAATGTATTGGGGCATAATGAAAAAGCATAGACAATACCATCTATAAAGAAGTCTTGTGCCAGACTATGCCTCTGACGAGCTGACTGAATCAAAACATTTGCGAAGTCTTCGGAAATATTTATTTCACATATTTTGTTAGCTTTAGACGAATTGTTGTGGTTCGTGTTATCGCTAAAGCCCAAGTGATGAAACTTTGATTGGTGCGCATTCGGTATAGTCATGAGATATCTTAAGCTTTCACGATTGGGTAGTTGACCAAAGGCCATAACTAATAAATAGTTCCAGAAGGTAAATGATTTCACGTAATGTTTCTTGATAGATAAGTCAAATTAATTTTAGGAATAAACTCACCGAATTGGGTGAAGATATACTGACTTTAAATATTATGTGACATTTTTCTATTGGTAGCAAAATAGTCTTTTCAAGAGTGAAGAGTAATTTCTTTGCCTCAATTCACTGTTGTATATGTATAATTGATTATAGAGGATACTGAATATTTCTAGTGGATACTAGTGAGGATTATGGTATAAAAGAATCTCCCTATTGCATCAAACAACAGGTATCAGATCAATTTACATAAATACAAGATTATGCTATCCAGCGACAACTCTTTGTATTTAATACTATATCCTTCGGTGAAAAAGTGGATTTCATTCGATTATAGTATTATGTTAATAATTTAGAGAATAAAGCTCTTTCGGCTTATTCTGATAATTCCGCAACTAGATTGCGAGAATTATAGGTTATTTGTTTTATTTGTTTTATTTGTTTTATTTGTTTTATTTGTTTTATTTGTTTTAGATCTTATTTTTCAAAGGATATAAACGTAAAAAGTCTGCAAAAGAATAGATTATTCTCTTACAGAATAAATATATTGTGTGTTACATGTCTTTTTGACAACACAATTTTTTTTCGGTATTTAAGTTGGAATATGCGTTTTTTTTCTCCGTCTCTCAGTGAGATAGAGTAACTGGAAAAGGTTCCAGCAATAGCTTTAGGGCTAATGTATCCTTGCATTTTCTGTAATATTAATGTGCGAAAATACATTTTCTATTTGGATTGAAGAAATATTAAGCTAAAAATTAATTGTTAAATTATGTTTTAGGACTGTAATAATTAACGATTCCATCGAGGACTGTTGTAATACTGCAATAGTAAGAGGGGGTGTGTTCTTAGGTTTTTTGCTCCTTTTTCACTATTTAAGCTCATGAAAAAGCAGTGAGCGAAGTGACTAGCTTTGTCCGTTAATTGTGTTTTATCTTGGAAAAGGTTGACTTCATAATCACCCTATAAAAGTATAGTCAGACGTTTATTCAGATTCGTTTCGTTTAGAGATTCTTTCGGGGTATTTTGCTAATCTTGAATCTCTCCGTTCATTATCTGTAAAAAAAGGGATTTCTCGTACTACATTATGGCGCTGGATTCATACCTTTGAGAGTTCGAACTCTGAAATGACAGCCTATATGAGGACAAAAAAATCTCCTGATCAAAATCCATCGAATGAGATCGCTGCCTTAAAGCGGGAAATCGCCCGTTTGCAACAAGTGATAGTTATGAAGATCTTTTTGCCGTAATCAGGTGACTTCATTTACCATACGAGGATAGCAAACAGCAATACCTACCTACAGCCTTGATCGGTTTCTTCCTTTCCTAATTATTGGATATATTCTTCTTACTAACAATCAATCAATTAAGGTAGCGCTTACACCTAGTTCGCAGGCTAAATCACTCACATTCTTTCTCTCATAACTAAATCCATAGCATTCATTTATGGAGCGCTGAATAGTTATTAGGATTGCCAAACGTGTGAAAACTAAAATATTTCAGGCATCTATCAGCAAAGTATATGAAGATCCTGCTGTTCACCCACAAGTTGGATCTTATTAGGGCAATGCCTGTATTCGTTCATCTCAATTATTAAACAATATTTATTGGCATAGCATTTGAACTATTATATTTGTGAGCATACTTGATAAGCTTGCTATATGCCTATTTTACAGTATATTAGATGATTCTGGATAATCTAAAAAATAGCAGATAGCATACCATTTTGATAAATACTCTGCAATATTGGAAGGGATTATATTTATAAATAGATTAATGATAGAAGGATATGAAGATTTTAAAGTTCGTAGGGGCATCCATGGGTTCCATAAAAAAAATAAGAAGAGTTGTGAGTTTAAGTAATGATGCCACTCCCAAAGTCATCATTATTTCAGCGTCTCCTGAAACAGTTAGTTATTTGAATAGAATATCTACTTATTTATTTAATGGAGAAATAGAAAAATCTCGGGATGCAATTACTAGATTGGAATTTAATTTTATTGACACATTAAATTCTTTACTAATAAATGATGAAATAAAGAAGTTGGCTGTGGGCTATATTTTGGACCGATTTGCAATTATATGGAATTTAACGAAGAGTACATTTACCTCAGCTGAAGAGAGGATAATTTTAGCACAAGGAGAGCTTATTGCCGCCTCTTTTATTCATTTTTGTCTTGAAGATCAAGGAGTTAACAATGCATTGCTTTCTTCTACTGATTTTATTAAGTTGGACATCAATATGGAGCCCGATATGCAAGATCTTAGAACAAAGTTAAGGGCTAATTTTCTTCTTTACAAAAAAACTTCTTGTTTTGTCATTCAAGGAAATATCTGCATTAACGTTGATGGCGAAATTGATATTATGGATGCAGAACAGAGTGATTCTTGTGCGTTATTAATCGGTACAGCTATAGATGCAAAAGAAATTTTAATATGGAAAGATATAGATGACACTATATAATCGAGAAGAAACGTCATTTTCTGCTATTTCGATGATTAATCGCAATATAGAAATGCATACAGACAACTTGTTTTGATGAATTATTATATAAAAATGAATAAAATTTTTATCGTTGACGACGAAGCGCAAATCCGAAAACTTTTGGTTTGATTGATGGAACTCGAAGGATACGAAGCGTGGTATACTAAATTCTTGGGATCTGATAAGAAAACCGGAAATGATAATGAAATGCAAAATGCTTATTTGTCCTATGGAGAAGTAAGCTATCCATTTATCGTTAATAACGTCAATTTAATGGTAGCGCAGAGAGTGAGTCCTTTTGAATCGACTGTAAATTGTGAAAACAAAAGTTTTGCTGCTACAACTATTTCTCTAAAAATTAGTAGAGATATTTTTGTCACGGATCTATTGTTAATATCATCAGGCATCATGTCTATTAGTTTGGATATCACCAGATTGACGGTTGCACAATTTTTGTTACTAGAGACACTAAGGCCATGATAAAATTAAATTCTAAACGGTTAAAAACAAAATTATATTCCCCCCTTGTGATCATTCTTGTAAAGGTATGATGAGTACCAAACCATTTAGTCCTCTTTTGGGCTCTTAAGATGCTGTATGATGGATAAGAGGAAATAAAACGAAATACTGAGCAGTAATAAAGAAAAATATCTTTAATTTTGAGGCTTTAAATACAGAATGATATACAAAAATGAAAACAAGGATAATTTATTGGATGCTTGCATTGTGTGTTTTATGTAGTTGCCATGGCCGGATGCAATATTACGAGGTGGCAGGAACTTATTTACATACTCTTTATCATATTAAACTTGAATATACTGAATCTCTTGATGGCGCTATTAAAGAGGAGCTTCATCGCTGTTATCACACAATAAATCCATTTGATTCGTTGTCTGTCATTTCCATGATTAACCGCAATGAAGATATGCGTACCGATAGTTTGTTCAATGCAGTGTTTGCTAAGGCAGTTGAGGTAGGTAGCAAAACGGATGGAATGCTTGATGTGACTTGTGCTCCCTTTATCAATCTTTGGGGATTTGGATTTAAAAAGATGAATGACCCTACTCCACAAACGATTGATAGTATCCGTTCATTTGTAGGCTTTCATAAAGTGAAGATTGAAAATGGAATGTTGGTAAAAGAAGATCCCCGTATTTTGCTCAACTTTTCGGCTCTTGGAGATGGAACGATGTGCGATGTGGTAGCCAATTTATTCGAGAAGAAGGGCATTAAAAACTACATGATTGAGATAGGAGGGGAGATTATGGCTAGAGGGGTAAATCCTAAAGGAGATTGCTGGCATGTGGGAATAGTTAAGCCAACTTACGATTCTCTTGGAGTGAATCAGGAGTTACAACAAGTGGTGTGCTTGTGTGGGAAGAAAGGGTTGGCCACTTCGGGCAACTATCGTAATTATCATGAAAATAATGGGGTAAAATATGGCCATACCATTAATCCGAAAACCGGTTATCCTGCCCAGCAAGATATATTGAGTGCCACCATCATTGCAGATAATTGTATGACAGCTGATGCTTACGCCACTGCATTTATGGCTATGGGGATGGAGAAGGCTAAATTACTTAAGGAGAAAGCTCCTTGTATAGAATATTTTATTATATATGCCGACAAGAAAGGTAAATTATGTACTGAATATTCCAAGGGATTTACTCAATATTTATTTGAATAATAAAAGCCTTGCTTCTCTGAAGTATTACTGTTTAAATATAGTTACGCTTAAAAATGTGCTTTTAATAAATAGAAAATCAAGTTCTAATAAATTGCTCCGAGGTTTACTGGTTACAAATATGTTGTAGTTCTGTTTTTTGTAGCCTTTGAAGGTTATCATTATTCTGGTTCAAGGCCTGCGTCCAATACTCATAAGCTCCAGAATTTAGGGTTGTATTACGTGGTTAAGCGCAGTACCTTGTCAGAGGCAAATCCTCGCCGGTCTGCAGAGTTGTTTGCCAAAATATGCTATGACACATATCATCAACGCACTCCTTGTTTGGCGGACAGGAACTAATAAAGGAAAGCAAAATGAATAATCAAAATTCACTTTGCATTAATTGAGAGGGGGCTTACTTCTAAAAAATAACATAAATTCAGTCTGAATACTTCTATTTGTAGGCCAAAATAATAATTCTGGTTTAGCGGACAACAGTGATTTTAGTTCTTGCTTTTAGCAAATATTGTTACGTTTCATAAATTATGCTTATATTTGCACAGCAAATGCTTAAACTTGGAAAATGAAAATAACTAAACTACTCTTTTTATTGATGAGTCTCAGTTTCTTTACGGCTTGCGAACCAACAGATGATACAGTTGATGCCAATGAGGCAACTTACTATCTGTGCCAAACACATTGGGATAGTTCCTTTACTAATACCAATGGGGTGGAGTGCGAACAGGAGTTTTTGTTTGATAAGGACGGAACAGGGGTAGAGTTTTTTACTACCTATAATCCCGGGCATACTTATACCGAAAAGTATTCATTTTATTGGAACTGGACTTCAGGATACTTTAATGCTATTGCCATAGAATACGGTTCTGATGATCGTGTTTATTTTGATAATGTTGTTGTTGGTGCTGATTTCTTAACCGGTTATCTGGATGGCGATTATGCGGAATTTCATCCTTATTAAGCTCTTTGGTCATTTGGCTTAGCTATTCTTAATATACTACCCTACGTGGCTTGTACGTCCGTGAAGTACAAAGTACTCCTTTTTCTGCACTTTTTTTAATTTTTGCAAGGCTTTTCTCTTAGCAATCGGGTAAGTTGTGTGTATCTCATACACATGGCTGCCATAGGCTGCGGCTTTGTTATAGTTGATTTATGGGGTAATTAGTTGCTCTCTACAGGTTCTTTAAGTTATTTCTACGAGAGAACTTTTACGTCACACAATTGGGTGATATGTATACTTCAATTGAGTGATCTTCGTCACGCAGATGTGTGATGAAGATCCTCCATATGCATGACGACGTATTATTCCTGATAAAAACGCTTAGCTTATGGGAAGAAAACAACTAATACGTCTGTTAATTGACATTAGCCTGCGCGTGGCGTGCATGGATAACTCAAAAAGTAGTACCTTTGCACATTGAAAACCAAGAAACAATAATTGTGCAACGATATTTCATCTATTTAGCTTACGACGGTGCAAACTATCACGGTTGGCAGATACAACCAAACGGTATTAGCGTGCAGGAATGTCTGGAGAAGGCGCTTTCTGTTTCTCTTCAACGGGAAATGAGGGTGACGGGTGCCGGGCGAACGGATGCTGGCGTACATGCTTCGTTGATGGTGGCGCATTTTGATTTTGATGATGAACCGATGGATGTGGAGTTTATGGCCGAAAAGCTGAACCGTTTGCTCCCGCAGGATATATCAGTGTACAGTGTGAAGCGGGTGAAGCCCGATGCGCATGCACGCTTTGATGCGAGATCGCGTACGTATAAGTATTACATAACAACGGCGAAGCATGCCTTTAATCGGCAGTATCGTTGGAGGCTGTATGGAGAACTCGATTTTGAGAAGATGAACGAGGCGTCCGGCCAGTTGTTTCGTTATGCGGACTTTACCAGTTTTAGTAAGCTGCATACGGATGTGAAGACGAATCTTTGTGAAATTATGCAGGCTGAGTGGGAACAGGTGGACGATACGACGTGGGTGTTTACCATTCGTGCCGACCGCTTTCTGCGGAATATGGTGCGTGCCATAGTGGGTACGCTCGTTGAGGTGGGGCGGGGCAAGCTCAGTATAGAGGGTTTTCGAACCATCATAGAGCAACAAGATCGTGGCAAGGCAGGCACTTCGGCTCCCGGAAATGGTTTGTTTTTGGTGGATATAGAGTATGGTGAAGATATTTTTGCAGAGTAAGTGCTGTTAAGTTGTATCATCTAAAAATAAGGATAGAGAGATGTGGTTATTATTTGCTTTTTTTTCGGCAGCCCTGCTGGGGTTTTATGATGTGTTTAAAAAACATTCGCTGAAAGAAAATGCCGTTCTTCCGGTGTTGTTTCTGAATACATTGTTTTCTAGCCTGATTTTCCTACCTTTTATTTTATTATCGATCTTTGTGCCCCGTTTGCTGGGTGGTTCCATGTTTGATGTGCCGTTAGTGGGGTGGGAGGTGCATAAGTTTATCATCCTTAAGTCGTTTATCGTTCTTTCGTCGTGGATATTCGGCTACTTCGGCATGAAGCATTTGCCGCTGACTATTGTGGGGCCTATCAACGCCACACGCCCGGTGATGGTACTGGTGGGGGCTATGTTACTGTTTGGTGAGCGGCTCAATTTGTATCAATGGATAGGGGTGATGCTGGCCGTGTTTTCCTTTTTCTTGCTGAGCCGTTCGGGAAAGAAAGAGGGGATAGACTTTGTGCACAACAAATGGATACTTTTTATTGTGCTGGCTGCCATAACGGGTGCCATTAGCGGGTTGTATGATAAGTTCCTGATGAAACAATTCGCTCCGATGGTGGTGCAGGCGTGGTATAATATTTATCAGATGTTTATCATGTGCCCCATCTTGCTGTTGCTGTGGTGGCCCAAACGAAAAAATAACACGCCTTTCAGATGGGATTGGAGCATTTTGCTGATTTCCATTTTTCTGTCGGCGGCGGACTTTGTTTATTTCTATGCTCTCAGCTTTGATGGTTCGATGATATCCATTGTGTCGATGGTGCGTAGGGGGAGTGTGGTGGTTTCGTTCATTTTCGGCGCGATGCTCTTCCGTGAAAAGAATTTAAAAAGCAAGGCTATTGACCTTGTTCTGATATTAATAGGAATGATATTCCTATATTTGGGATCAAAATAACTACAAAATATGAAAAAGAATCTATTGCTGCTGTTTTTTATGTTGCCGGCTATCTTCGTGAAGGGGCAGGAGGCTAAAACATTGTTCGTTAACATGCCCGATTCGCTTAGTCCGATACTCACGGCAGTGAATCGTGCCGACTGCATTGATTTTCTGAATAGCAAGATGAAGGCGCAGGTGAAGAACAAGTTTGATAATATGTCTGAAATGACTGAATTGGCACCCGACTATATCCGTATGAAGATGAGCGATAGAAGTGACTGGCAGATGAAGTTGCTGGCTACTACGGATTCTACGAAAGTAATCTGTACCGTTGCCACTGCCTGCGGCCCAGCGTGTGATAGTGAGGTGCGTTTCTTTACGACCAACTGGAAGGAACTGCCGGCTTCGAAGTTTCTGACTGTTCCGGCAATGGATGATTTCTTTCAGGTGCCCGACTCTACGGAGATGGATAAATATAATCGTCTTCGCTCGCAGGCGGATATGTTGTTGCTCAAAGCGGACTTTTCTAAAGCGAATGATACGCTGACTTTTACTTTTGCTACGGTAGATTATATGGAGAAGGATGAAGCAGAGAAACTAAAGCCTTTTCTTCGCTCGCCGTTGGTGTATGTGTGGCAACAAGATACAAGAAGCTTCGTTAGAAAGTAGTCGGGTAAGGGGCACAGAACGTTTGTATGTAATGCAAATGGGTGAAGAATACGCATACAATGCCGATCAGCACGGAGATTGAACGCCGTTTGATAAGTGAGCAAATAACAAAATCTATTTGCGAACCACCACGGTAGTTGCGAGTTCGCTTACTTTCGATAGCCCTCAGTGTTTTTTCCTACACTTGTGCCTAGTGATGTCCCGATTTAGGTTACTTCTCCTTTATGAAATTGGCAGTATACTCACTTTTTTCGCTCTTCGCTTGCAATAATTACTTCATTTACATATCTTGCATTTTTAAACGGTCCATTCTTTAATTAAATTTAGGCACAATAAATTTAAAGAAGTTCTAAGTGTTTTCTTTTCCTGAGTTGTTTTATATACACGTTAACTATATAATATTATGAATTCACTAAAATTTAGCTGTTTGATAATACTCTTTTGGATGTACGTATTTCTGCCGATAAATAAAGAAATAAGAGAGATAAGAAAAGGGAAAAAGTATCAGAAATGTAACATGGAGTTATGGACGATGAGTTTGAAATAATTTATAAGTCTCTTTTTCATAAATACTATTCTAATTTGCTTTTTTATGCCACACGTATTGTCGGAGAAGAAGAGGCTGAGGATTTGGTACAAGAAGTATTTGTGGATTTGTGGCGTCGGAAAGACACGATGATACTTGGGGAAGAAGCACGAGCTTTTTTGTACCGGGCTGTGTATACGCGTTCACTTAATGTGTTGAAACATCGTAAAGTGAGAGATTCTTACGAAGCCGTCATGATGGAAATAAATCAGAAAAGGGTTGAATGTTATGGCCCGGACGACCATGATGTGGTGAAAAGAATAGAAGATAGGGAACTTAGAACGGAAATTGTTGCTGCAATAAACGAATTACCGGCTAAATGCAAAACGGTATTTAAACTTAAATACTTGCATCATATGAAAAGTAAAGATGTAGCCGAGGCAATGAATATTTCGTCACGAACGGTAGAAGCTCATATGTATAATGCTTTGAAGTTTCTGCGGGAAAAATTGAAATATCTGAATCTTCTATTAGTTCTGTTTTTTTAATATGATAAATGTTTTGTTGAGGGCGTTGTATTATGATAAGTAAAAATATGGATAAATTGGATGAGGCTATAATGGCGAAATTCCTGATGGGAGAATGTACGGAGGATGAGCTTTGTAGACTGAATGTCTGGTTGAAAGAATCGAGTGAACACGCTCACGAATTCTTTAAGATGGAAGAATTATATTTTTTGGGGAAATCTGATCAATGGGCGGAAGAAGAGAAAGTGGACAAAGCCGAACGGGCTTTGTTTGACAGATTGAAACAAGAAGAAAACTCATATAAACGGAAAACACTTTTCCGATGGATGCTTTATGCAGCCATTTTTGCCGGAGTCTTTATTCTCTTGAGCGCCTCTCTCTATATTTATCGAGCTCAAAAAGAAGAAAAAGAGCTGGTCATTGTGAGCGCCCAGGATGCGGTCAAAAAAGTACAACTGCCTGATGGGACAAAAGTCTGGCTCAATAAATATACAGTGCTGAAGTATCCACGCCAGTTTTCTGGAAAAAAACGGAACGTCTACATGGATGGAGAAGCTTACTTTGAAGTAAAGAGAGATACGGAAAAACCATTTGTTGTAAGGAATGAGGTTGTGCAAGTAAGGGTGTTGGGAACGGTTTTTAATCTGAAAAGTGAGAAAATGAATAAATTGGCGGTTGCCACTCTAATTAAAGGGGAAATAGAGGTGAAAGGCAATCACGACGAAGGTATGGTTGTTTTATCACCCGGCCAGAAAGCGGAATTGAATGGTATGGCTCAACGACTGGTTGTGAAGCAAGTTGATACCGGCACCGAAAACTGGTATAGTAATGAATTTGTGTTTGAAAAGGCCGATATTTATGCCATTGCCAGGACACTCGAAAAATCTTACGGGATGAAGATCATTTTATCACCTGATATTGATGTCAAGAAAACGTATTCTGGGACACTGGCCAAAAAAGGGGACGTGGAGAGTGTCTTGAAATCTATTGAGAATACAATACCTATTAAATATAAAATAGTAGGAAACAGTGTGTTTATTTCACTAAGAAAGTAGTGGAAAGCTTTCGGGTAAAATAAATAGTGAAAGGAAATAGAAATGAACTGTTTCCTTTTTTTTGTTTTCAATAAAAAACGCCATTTTGCATTAAGTGTATTTCGAGGGGTGGTTGTTCTATATACGTAAAGCGGGAATATAAGACTCCCGGTTTATCAGAATTAACAAATGTGTAACCTTTAAATTTTATTTATGAAGGACAGTTATGCTTCTAGTTCGACTTTCATGCGAACTTTTTTCGTTTTGTTGTTCATGATAATTTCCGTTCAATGGGGCTTTGCCCAGTTGAATTTAAATGTGTCTCATGCTACATTAGGAAAAGTCATTGAACAAATTAAATCTCAATCCAAATATCAATTCTTTTATGATGATAAACTGGCTGGGCTGTCAGTAGAGGATATCAAAGTAAAAAATGTGTCCATCGAAGATGCCCTGAACGTTATTCTTAAAGGAAAAGATATTTCATACAAAGTAGAAGATAATATCATTTATCTCTCAGAAAAGGACCATTCGCCGCAAAATACCAGTCAACAAGGCAAAGAACGAAAGATTACCGGGCGGGTCGTCGATGCTACGGGGGAGCCTTTGATCGGTGTAAACGTGTTGGTAAAAGGTACAAATACCGGTGTTATTACCAATGTGGACGGTAATTTTGCTTTGACGATAAAAGGAACAAATCCGGTTGTCCAGTTTTCTTATATAGGCTACAAGTCTCAGGAAGTTGCGGTGAAAGGACAAATCGCCATTAACTTGGTGATGCAGAGCGATACACAAATGATAGACGAAGTTGTAGTGACCGCACTGGGTATCAAACGCTCGGAGAAAGCTTTGTCTTATAACGTGCAGCAGATCAACACCGACGAAATCACTTCAAATAAAGATGCCAACTTTGTCAATTCACTGAGTGGCAAGGTTGCCGGTGTTAATATCAATGCTTCCTCTTCAGGAGTAGGCGGAGTTTCTAAAGTCGTGATGCGAGGCACTAAATCTATTATGCAGTCTTCGAATGCACTTTACGTCATTGACGGAATGCCCATCTTCTCGGGACGTGCGGCTGCCGGCGGCACGGAATTTGAGTCACAGGGGGCTTCCGAACCCATAGCAGACATTAACCCTGAAGATATTGAGTCTATGTCCGTACTTACCGGTGCGGCCGCAGCTGCATTATATGGTTCGGAAGCAGCCAACGGTGCAATTGTCATTACTACTAAAAAGGGCAAGGAAGGCAAATTAAGCTTGATGGTCAATAGCAATACGGAATTTATGACTCCGTTCGTGATGCCTAGTTTCCAGAATCGTTACGGAACAGGTACAGAAGGGGTGTTAAGTCCTTCAGGAGCCCTTAGTTGGGGAGCACCTCTGACAAAAGCTAATAATTATGGTTACAGCCCGAAGGATGATTATTTTCAAACGGGTATTATTGGCACCGAGAGCATTTCCCTGTCTACCGGTACCGAAAAGAATCAGACTTATGCATCGGCTGCAATTGTCAACTCTAAAGGCATCGTGCCCAACAACGAATATAATCGCTATAATTTTGCAGTACGTAACACTACTTCATTCCTGAATGATAAGATGAAGTTGGACGTGGGTGCCAATTATATTCTGCAAAACGACAGGAACATGACGAATCAAGGTTCTTACAATAACCCTTTGGTGGGAGCCTATCTGTTTCCGCGTGGCAATGACTGGCAAGACATTCAAATGTACGAACGTTATGATCTTGCCCGCAAAATTTATACTCAATACTGGCCGATAGGTGATGAAGCCATGGCCATGCAAAATCCATATTGGATTAACTACAGAAATCTACGTGAAAATAAAAAAGACCGCTACATGTTGAATGCGGGATTGACTTATCAAATATTGGATTGGTTGAATATATCGGGACGTATTCGTCTGGATAACTCGAACAATGACTATACTGAGAAGTTCTATGCTTCTACCAATACTCAGCTAACGGAAAAATCGTCACGTGGTTTGTATGGCATCACCAAATCACAAGATAAGCAACTCTATGCCGATTTCTTGATTAATATTAATAAGTATTTTGGTGAAGACTGGTCTTTACAAGCCAATATTGGTGGTTCTTTCTCTGATGTACGTTCCGATGCTATGAAGGTGCGCGGTCCTATTGCCGACGGCAGTGACTCTTTTACGGGAGAGCCTGTAGGATTGACGAATTTTTTTGCCATTCAGAATTTGAGTGCCAGCAAAACGCAACGTTTGCAGGATGGGTGGCGTGAACAAACTCAGTCTGTTTTTGCATCGACGGAACTTGGTTATAAAAACACTTATTTCTTGACGTTAACAGGCCGAAACGACTGGCCTTCACAATTGGCCGGACCCAACTCCAAAAGCAAATCTTTCTTCTATCCATCGATTGGTGGCTCTGTTGTTTTGTCAGAATTGATACCTGATCTGAATAGAGACTATTTATCTTTTATGAAAATAAGAGGTTCGTGGGCTTCAGTGGGTAGTGCTTTTGAAAGATATTTGGCCAATCCGCGGTACGAATGGAATGCAAGTTCCGGCCAGTGGAGTATCACCACCCAGTATCCTTTGTATAATTTGAAGCCCGAACGTACCAATTCGTGGGAAATGGGTTTGTCTATACGCTTTCTTAAGAATTTTGACTTTGATGTCACCTATTATAATGCTAAGACCATGAACCAGACATTCAATCCGCAATTACCGGTAAGCGGCTGGTCTGCTATGTACATCCAGACGGGTGCGGTGCGTAACTCCGGTATTGAACTGTCATTAGGATATAAGAAGACTTGGGAAAGATTTACCTGGGATACCGGCTTTACTTTCTCGACTAATAAAAATAAGATTCTTGTATTGGCGGATGATGTAATTAACCCCGCAACAGGTGAACGTTTCTCACTCAATGTTTTGAATATGGGTGGCTTGGGCGAAGCACGATTCTTGCTGAAAGAAGGTGGAAGTATGGGAGATTTATATTCGTTGATAGACTTGAAACGGGATGATAATGGAAAAATTCTCGTTAATCAGAATGAACAGATTTCTACCGAAACCATTCAAAATCCCAATAATTATATTAAATTGGGAAGTGTGCTGCCTAAAGGGAATCTAGCATGGCGTAATAACTTTAGCTGGAATAATTTCAATGCAGGTTTTTTAGTATCTGCTCGTCTGGGTGGAGTGGTCTATTCGCGAACCCAGGCCATGCTCGATTATTACGGAGTGTCTGAAGCATCGGCCAATGCACGCGATCTTGGTTACGTGCTTGTAAATGGCAATGACTACATTAATCCTGAGACATGGTACACTGTAGTAGGTAGCGGTACTTCTATTCCTCAATATTATACTTATTCGGCTACCAATGTTCGTTTGCAGGAAGTTTCTCTCGGTTATACATTCCCAAGAAAAATGCTACACAACATTTGTGATCTGAAAGTATCAGTCATTGGACGTAATCTTTGGATGATTTACAATAAGGCTCCTTTTGATCCCGAAAGTGTAGCATCTACCGATAATTTTTATCAAGGAATCGATTATTTTATAATGCCTTCTTTGCGTAATATTGGTTTCAGCTTGAGCCTTAAATTTTAATAATAAACAATATGAAAAGGAACATAATAAATAAGTTGATTGCGGGTTTGTTCATTTTGGGTTTTGTCTCATGTACCGAGAAGTACATGGATATAAACTCCAATCCATATCAGCCGGGTGATTTGAGTGCCGATGATTATGCATTAGGATCGGCTATGAGTAGCTTGGCGAGTACGGTGATTTCTTCGGATGTTAATACGGCACAATTCACCGACTGCTTGTTAGGCGGCCCGATGGGGGGGTATTTTGCCGATTCAAATAGTGGTTGGTCGAACACCATCTCCAATTTTGACGCTAAAAATGACTGGACGCGTGTGTTTTTAATAAGTGATAGAATTATATCTACGCTGTATAATAACTTGAATACGGTAAAAATTGTATCTGAAAATACTAATAATCCGGTACCTTATGCCATTGCACAAATTATTAAAGTGGCGGCAATGAGTCGTGTCACCGATACATATGGAGCAATTCCCTATTCTAAAATTGGTGAGGATGGTAAGATTTCTATTCCGTATGATTCTCAAGAAGAGGTTTACAACAAGTTTTTTGACGAACTGAATGAAGCTATTGCGGTGCTCACAGCCAATAAAAGTGCAGCTCTCGTTTCTAGTGCCGATTTTGTATATGGAGGTGATGTGGTGAAGTGGGGTAAATTTGCTAACTCTTTAAAGCTGAGGTTAGCGATGCGTATAGCCTATGCCAATCCAGAGAAGGCAAAAGAAATGAGCGAAAGCGCCGTGAAGCAGGAACTTGGAGTCATTGAATCTAACGAGGATAATGCAACGTGGAAATACTTCGGAACCCTATCGAACCCCATTTTTACAGCTGTGAGGTACAATGAAGAAAAGACTGGTGGAGATACTCATGCTGCTGCGGATATTATCTGTTATATGAATGGTTATAACGATAATCGCCGGGCCAGCTATTTTGAACAATCCAAATGGGACGGACAGCCTTATGTAGGTTTGCGCCGCAGCATCAATCTGGCCAAGATGGGCAACTATTTCGATAATTACTCCACCATAAAGATGTCCGCTTCCGATCCTGTGCTTTGGATGAATGCAGCCGAAGTGGCTTTCTTACGCGCCGAGGGTAAAGCGGTATTCAACTTTGATATGGGGGGAGAAGCCGCCGACTTCTACAATGAAGGTATCCGTCTTTCATTCGAACAATGGGGAGCCGATGGTGTCGAAAAGTATTTGACTGATGATGTAAGTAAACCTACAACTTATAAAGATCCTTCGGGATTATATACCTATCAAGGAACTTTATCGGAAGTCACCATAAAATGGGATGAATCTGCTACCCCGGAAGAAAAACAGGAGCGCATCATCACGCAAAAATGGATTGCAAACTGGCTTTTAGGTAATGAAGCCTGGGCCGATTACCGTCGCACGGGCT
Organism: uncultured Bacteroides sp.; assembly: GCF_963677715.1. NCBI lineage: Bacteria > Pseudomonadati > Bacteroidota > Bacteroidia > Bacteroidales > Bacteroidaceae > Bacteroides > uncultured Bacteroides sp. The sequence continues at coordinate 1,234,174 of NZ_OY782495.1, read as the reverse complement.
ATCCTAAATTGCTCCCGGCTACTGATGATGGCAATCGTAGTGGAGGTGTGGTAGATAGCAACAGAGGTGCACGCCGTATGCCATACCCGTCTGAAGAATATACCAGCAACACCGAAAATGTACAGTATGCAGTAGAACATTATCTGGACGGACCGGATAATATGGGTACTGATGTATGGTGGGTACGTAAGTAACAATTGAAAAACAGTGTATTATGAAAATAGATAAGAATTCCTTAAGAGGACTCATTATAGGCTCTTTCTCTGTATTGGCATTGTCCGCTTGTTCTGACTGGACGGATACGGAGGCCATTAGTCTTGACCAGGCGAATATCACGAAGCAGAATCCGGAACTTTATGCCAAGTATTTGCAAAATTTGCGCAAATACAAAGAATCCGATCATAAAAAGGTGTATACATGGTTCGACAACACTCAGAAAGTACCGTTTAGTTGTGCCCACCATTTGACCGATCTTCCGGATAGTATTGATGTGGTAAGTCTCATGTATCCGGACAATCTTGCTGATTGGGAACTTAACGAAATGGGGCAAGTGCGTAGTGAGAAAGCTATGAAAGTGATTTATACCATTGATTTTGAATCAATAAAAGCGGCTTATAATAGCAAGCTGGAACTTACCACCGAGGAAGAACCGGTAGCGGAAGAATTCCTTGACTACTTGACAGACTCTTTGCAATATGCTCTATCGCTTGCAACTAAATATCATTACGACGGAATCTGTATCGGCTATGCCGGTAAATCAAGACTGCATATGCTTCCCGACGAACTGAAGGAATATACCGAGAATGAAACGGCTTTTATCAACATCATGAAAGACTGGCACAAACGCAATCCGGATATGTTGATAACCTATGAAGGGAATCCCCAGAATTTGATAGACCCTTCTTTACTGGATGACTGTATGTCTATTCTGGTTTCGGGAAAGACTGCGACGAGTGAGGATGAGTTCACTTACCTCCTCTTGTTGGCCGACAGGGATGACATTCCGCAAGACCGTTTCGGACTGACGGTGATGTCCACTGATTTAAACGATCCGAATAAACAAATCGGTTATTTATCTGATGGTTCATTGGCAATGGCCGGACTGGCTGAGTGGGCCTCAGCGGTTCATGATGGCATTGAACTGGAAGCTGTCGGTATTTACAATGTTTCCACAGATTATTACACGTTGGCACAGAGTTATTACTATACGAGACAACTGATCTCAAGTGTTAATCAACCTATTAAATAAAAGAGGAACTGCTATTATGAAACATATAATAAACAATTTATCTATTTTGTTACTTTTGACATTCGGCATATCGGTCGTATGTTCATCGTGCAGTGATGATATGAAAAACTACGATAATAAGGCTTTTACAAGTTCATCCAAGGTAGGTACGATTCTGCTTAAAGGGACTAATGATGTAGAAGATGCTGTTATTAAGACGCAGATAGCCAAGCCTGAAGTTACTGATGTGAGAGTGACTTATAAGGCCGATTCTTCTTTGGTGGATGAATATAATATGATTTATGGTGAACAAGCCATCATTGTTCCGAGTGAGAATTATGAAATATCCGATGATGTTTCCGTGATTGAAGCAGGTGCAATGGAAGGTAATGATGTGGTGGTTCACTTTAAAAACTTATCCGAACTTGATCGTGATTTGGTTTATGTTTTGCCGGTTACGGTGGGCGATTCGAATATCGACTTCTTGAAAAGTACCCGTACTTCCTATTTTGTGATTAAAGGTGCGGCGTTGATTAATACGGTTGCTAACGTCACCAACAACTATCTGGCTTTGCAAAACCCCGGATCCTCTACTCTAAATAACTTGAGTCAATTGACTATTGAAGCGTTGGTCCGGATAGATCAGTTTGGAAAGCTCATCAGTACGGTGATGGGAATTGAAGGTAACTTCCTGTTCCGTGTGGGTGATGCCGGAGTATCCGACAACCAGCTTCAGCTGGCTACTTCCAATGGAAATGTGACGGATGCATCTTGGCAGATACCGATCAACGAATGGGTGCATATAGCAGCAACATATAGTTCTACCGATGGAGCCGTTGAGTTTTACTTGAACGGGGTGAGGAAAGGTTCCACACAGTATACCAGTTATCGTAGTTCAGTAAATTGGGCTTCCAGTAGTTTCTATATCGGAAAGTCTTATGATGATACCCGTTGGTTGGAAGGGGATATTTGTGAGGTCCGCGTCTGGAACCGTGTGCTTACGGTTGATGAAATTAAAGCGAAAGATCACTATTATGTGGTGGCACCTGATAGTGAAGGACTGGTCGCATACTGGAGATTTGATGAAGGTAGTGGGAAGGTTGTAGCAGACCATACCGGAAACGCGAATACAGTGGTGGCAAACGCGGATATGAGATGGGATACGGTTTCATTGCCCCAATAACAGATAACCTTATTAATCACAAGAAGGATAAATTATGAAATACTTTAATGATATGAATTTGAAATATTGGATTGCAGCATTCGTGTTGTCAGGCAGTTTGTTTGCCTCTTGTTCCGATGATATTGTGGTCGGAAAGGTAGATGAAAGCAGATATGAAACGGGTGACGGAAGTGTGATGGGATACATAAGCGATAGTTTCGGGAAGCGCATGTTCTCGAACGTGGACTTTCGGAGCACCGGCGATATTTCTTTTTACCTGAGAACAACAGCCAAGTTGGGGGCTGCGGCTACGGTAGCCGTATCTTACGACGAGACCGTACTTAAGGACTATAATGCCGAAAATGGTACGGCGTATGAAGCTTTTCCCCAAAGTGAAGTGACTTTGGAAAACGACGGAACTATTAACCTGCCTGTAGGGATTGCTCAGTCGCCCGGAATGAAAATCTCTTTTGTTTCGGATGGTAGTCTTTCTTCCGATAAGGATTATGTTATTCCTTTGCGTATGAAGGTCACTTCCGGTGACTTCAAGCTGGCGGAACAAGATCAGACCCGTCTGATCTTTGTGAAAGACCTGACAGGAATACCCGATTGTACGAAGTACGTTGATGGACAGCCTGGTGTAAAGGTGTTCAGTTGTATGGAGGTAAACGATGCCAATCCGTTGGGTAATTTGAGTTTCACGCTCAAGAGTAATGGCAAACCGCTGTTTGATGCTTTAATCCTTTTCTCCGCCAACATTAATTATGATCCGGAGACGGGACGTGTGTATGTATTCAATAATGAAAATGTGCAGGCCATTCTCGACCATCGCGATCATTACCTGAAACCTTTGCAGGATAGGGGTATAAAAATTATTCTCGGAATAATGGGTAATCATGACCGTTCCGGTGTTGCGAATCTGTCCGATGAGACGGCGAAGGACTTTGCTAAGGAAGTGAAAGCGATGTGCGATGCATATCATTTGGACGGTATTTTTGTGGATGATGAATATTCCTCTTATGAGTATAGTAACATCACTCCGGGATTTGTATATCCTGGTAAAGATCCCGCCGCCCGTCTTTGTTACGAGGTGAAAAAGGCACAACCTGATAGGTGGATTGTGGTTTATGCTTATAGCACCACTAGTAGTTTGCCCTCTGTTGACGGGGTACAATCGGGGGAATTCGTGGATTATGCATTGGAGGACTACGGTGTTGCTTCGGATTTGACAAGCTCTTTCCCGGGTATGCCGAAATCCAATATGGGACAGTATTCCCAGGAATTCTATCAGGGGCGTACGGCCACTGAGGCGAATTTGAGGAAAATGCGGGATAACGGTTACTTGTCGCACATGATTTTCTCTTTGGATCCTAATCGTGCAAACTTTGAAAGTGTTCAGTTGCCTGCAATGCAAAGGGTGGCAAGCGCTTTTTATGATGATGAATTGGTTTTCGACGGTGTGAAGTATCCTAAAGACTGGAACTAAGAAATAAAAGTAACTCTTAAAACAAGTAAATTATGAGAATCGCAAATAAAATTATATTTTCACTGATGATCGTGTTTTCCTCTATGAGTTTTATAGGGTGTGGTGACGACGATGATAATGTGCCTAAACCTACTGAAGACGAGGTTCCCGAGTTTGTCCTTGCACAGGATTTAATAAAAGTGAAAATAGGTCCTGATAATAAAGTGAATGTGGATGTGAAAGAGGGTGGAGGCGAATATAACGCCTTTATTCTGGACTCTAGTGTGGCCACGGCTGAGGTAACCGACGGGGTGATTAAAGTGGAAGGGCTGCAAAATGGTCAGACTTCACTCATTGTTTCGGATAAATACAGTCGTTATCGCAAGGTACCTGTCAGTGTTTATACCACAGACACACTTAAGTTAAGTACTGTATCTTTCGATTTGGTGACTCCGTTGGGTAATTCCGCAACATCAAAGGCCAACGTTGTATTAGGTAATGGTGGTTATGCGGCGGTTTCCGATAATTCGGCGGTTTCGGTGTCTGTTGATGAAGACGGAGAGATCAGTATGGCGGCAACTTCCAAGAAGGATGAATACACGGCCAATGTCACGGTAACGGATTGCTCGGGTTTGTCGGCCAGCATTGCCGTTAAGGTCACCGCATCGCTAGAGCCTTTCTCGGATGAAGATCTGGCAACCATCATGAGCGATAACACCAGACGTTATTATTATAACAATTCCAGAATAGATGCCTCGTACTATACTTATCTGAATCAGAAGACTGATGACGGTAAGCAACGGTATGGTTGGGACTATTATGGTTATTATTGGTGTTATGTTGATTTTGCAGGAGATAAATTCGTAGGGGATAAAGAGGATGGTAATTTTGTTTATCACACGTGGAGCAGTGAAGTCAATACACCGGTAACTTTGAAAATTGTGAAGAATGACGGAACGAACATTTGGGGAATATTTTCTTATGTCAATGACGCGGAAGAAAAGCTATATGCCGGCTATTTCTGCGATGCGGTAGGAAATGAATAGATGAAGGGTGGGTGTGTCAAGGCTTTGATTGGAACTTTGACACATCTGCTTAAATAAAGCCTTTTCATGATGTATTCTTATTTATGTATATGGATGGGCTTTATTTACTGGATGTTGAAAAAGTTAATAAAAAGAGATGAAGAAAAAAGCAAGATTCTATGACAGGCTTTTAAACGGACTTTTACTGTTGGGACTAATTTATAGTTGTACTCCAACCGTCCCGGATTATGCACAATACGTTAATCCGTTTATAGGTACCGGCGGGCACGGACATACTTATCCCGGTGCAGTAGTTCCCAACGGGATGATTCAGCCAAGTCCGGACACGCGTATTTATGAATGGGATGCCTGTTCCGGTTATTATTATCCGGACACCACAATTAATGGCTTTTCGCATACTCATGTCAGTGGTACGGGGTGTGCCGATTACGGAGATGTACTGCTAATGCCCACGGTAGGGCGTCAGGATTATCATTCTATGGGGAGTGAAAGTCAGCAAATGGCGTATTGTTCCGCATTTTCGCACAAGAATGAGGTTGCGGAACCGGGGTATTATTCCGTTTTCCTGAACCGGTATAAGGTGAAAGCCGAATTAACGGCTACCAAGCGTGCGGCCATTCACTGTTATACTTTTCCGGAGGCACAGGATGCCGGCTTTATTCTTGATCTGGATTATAGTTTGCAACGTCAGAAGAACGAAGAGATGGAGTTGGAGGTGGTTAGTAATACGGAAATACGCGGTCATAAGAAAACGGTGTACTGGGCTTTCGACCAGTATATTAATTTTTATGCCAAGTTCTCAAAGCCGTTTACATACACTATGGTCACCGATTCCATGGCATTGGATAAGGGTGGTCCCCTGCTTCCCACGGCTAAGGTCCTGTTGCATTTCCAGACTAAAGCGGGCGAACAGGTATTGGTTAAAATAGGAGTCTCGGCGGTGGACATGGACGGTGCACGGAAAAACGTGGAATCGGAGATACCGGGATGGGACTTTGACGGAGTGCGCCGGGCGGCCCGCAGTGAGTGGAATGCTTATCTTTCCAAGATAGATATCAAGACCAAAGATACCAGCTTGCGCACTATGTTTTACACGGCTCTTTATCATACGGGGATGCAACCCAATCTTTTTACCGATGCGGACGGACGCTATCTGGGTATGGATTTGAAGCCTCATCAGGGTAGTGTGGATAAGCCTGTATATACAATTTTCTCTTTGTGGGATACTTTCCGTGCTTACCATCCGTTGATGACGATTATAGATCCCAAGTTGAACGAGGCGTTTATCCGTTCGCTGATCCTGAAATACAGGGAGGGGGGAATACTGCCTATGTGGGAGCTTGCCGGTAACTACACGGGGACGATGATCGGTTACCATGCGGCTTCGGTGATTGCTGATTCTTATGTGAAGGGGTATCGCAATTTTGACGTGCAGGAAGCTTACAAGGCTTGTCTCCGTGCTGCGGAATATGACACTGTGGGGATCTTGTGTCCGCCGTTGGTGTTGCCTCATCTGATGCCAAAGGCTAAATACTGGAAAAATAAGATTGGGTATGTGCCTTGCGACAAGGATAATGAGTCGGTAGCCAAAGCTTTGGAATATGTTTATGATGACTGGTGTATTTCCGTTCTGGCCGAAGCGTTGGGAGATGAAGAAACTCACGATAAGTACATGGCTTTTGCCAAGGGCTACGAAATTTATTTTGATCCTTCCACCCACTTTATGAGAGGGTTGGATAGTAAGGGCAATTGGCGTGTTCCGTTCAATCCTCGTTCTTCCAATCATCGTAATGATGATTATTGTGAAGGCACGGCATGGCAGTGGACGTGGTTTGTTCCCCATGATGTGGATGGACTAGTGAAATTGATGGGTGGGCGTAAAGCTTTTATTGGAAAGCTCGATTCTCTGTTTACGGCCGATTCTACCTTGGAAGGAACCAGAACGTCCGTTGATATTTCCGGGTTAATAGGACAATATGCTCATGGAAATGAACCAAGTCATCACATCACGCATCTTTATAACTATGTGGGGCAGCCCTATAAAACGCAGGAATTAGTGGATCGCGTGTTATATACGCTTTATGCGAATGATCCGAACGGGCTTCCCGGTAATGAAGATTGCGGGCAGATGTCGGCATGGTTTGTGCTCAATGCTATGGGCTTTTATCAGGTATGTCCCGGGAAGCCTGTTTATTCCATCGGACGTCCGTTGTTTGATGAAGTCACCATACATTTGATAAATGGGAAGGATTTTACCGTCGTGGCACATCATAATAGCCGCACTAATAAATACATACAGGATATCAAACTGAATGGCAAAAAACTGGCTAAACCTTTCTTTACCCATCAGGAACTTATGAATGGCAACACCCTTGAGTTGACAATGGGGGATAAACCTTTAAAACAATAATAAAATAAAGATAGATTCTCTCTTGGACTAGGAATAAAGCCCTTCGTCACGATGTACTGTGGCGGAGGGCTTTGTGTCTTTTTATTCCAAAAATGATATTCTTCTTTATTTTCTTTGGGGGAATATCTTAAAAAAACATGAAAACATATTAATATGTATATCGCATGTGCAAAAACGTGTATGTGCTGATATTGAGGGATAGAGTAATGGAAACTCGTTAGGATCATAGCCTGAAGGTCAGTAGTTCAAATCTATCTTCCGTTACAATTTTTATTAATGGATAGAAGCCGAAAGCCATGATGTTGTAGGTGAAATCCGTGTCTGTAAGAGATGTTAAGTAAAAAAAATGTTTGGATAACAACGGCAACTTCTGGTGGTTGGTCGGAGGCTTTTAATATTGCATATTGAACATGGAGCAATGTTGATAGATATAAAAATCGAGAAAAAGGATTGATCAGAACGATTTTAGATGATCATCTAGATTTGGCTATGTACAAATACGGGAATAAGATCCGGAGAGACATAAAAAAAGAGAATCTGATTTCAGATTCTCTCGTAGAGCGGAAGACGGGACTCAAACCCGCGACCCTCAGCTTGGAAGGCTAATGCTCTATCAACTGAGCTACTTCCGCAATTAGAAGTGGGCAAAGATGGATTCGAACCACCGAAGTCGAAAGACAGCAGATTTACAGTCTGCCCCATTTGGCCACTCTGGTATTTGCCCTTTATTTTCTAATGCGGTGCAAAGATACAACTATTTGCTTAAACTCCAAGCAAAGTCTATCATTTTTATAGCGGTAATTGCGCATTCATCGCCTTTGTTACCTAGCTTTCCACCACTTCTGTCTTCGGCCTGTTCCATGGTGTTAGTGGTGATTAAACCGTAAATCACTGGTACATCGCCATTTACGTTTAGTTGGGCTACTCCCTGAGTTACCCCCATGCATACGTAGTCAAAATGAGGCGTATCTCCTTTAATAACGCACCCAAGAATAATCACTGCATCGAGATCGCTATATTCAATCATTTGGTTGGCTCCGAATACTAATTCGAAACTGCCGGGTACGGTTTTAACGAAGATATTTTCGGTCTTTGCACCGTGTTTCTTGAGGGTGCTCAGTGCGCCGTCTAGCAGCGCGCGTGTCACTTTACTATTCCATTCGGACACTACGATTCCGAATTTCATCTCTTCTGCCCGGGGCACAGAATTAAAATCGTAGTCAGAGAGGTTATGATAAGCTGTTGCCATAAGTGTAAGTATATAAAATTTAGTTTGTTAAGAGGATATAAATGAAATAGCGCAGAATTTTCGTAGATTCAGTATCTGCGGAAATCTGCGCTATTTTGAAGGTGATATTATTACCTCATCAAATATGCTTATTTTTTCAGAAGCTTGGCACGCTCGATATATTTGTCGATGTCCGTAGCCTGATAAGACTGGAAATATTTGTCTTTGATTTTAGTATAGGCTGTTATAGCATCGTCATATTTTCCTTGTTTCACCAAAATATCTCCGGCTTGCATAAGGAAGATAGGGCTCAATGTATTATTGTCTGCTTTGTCGGCAGCTTTTAACAAGGTGGAAGAGGCTTTGTCTAATTGGCCTAATTCTGCATAGCAATTGCCTGTAGCACCAAGTATGGCAGGAGCTACCATTTGATCGTCTCCGTCAAATCCCTCCAACGCTTTTACAGCTTCATTGTATTTACCCATATTCTTGTAGCAGATTCCGGCATAAGCTTTAGCCAGATTAGCCGATTTTGTTCCGCTAAACTGATCGGCTATCTTATTAAAACCGATGAACCCGATACTGTCGCCGTTTAAAGCAAGTGCATAAGCATCTTGTTCGAAGTATTCCTGACCTTTAAAGATAGCGGCTTGTGCTTTCAATTCGCGCGGAGCCAGATAGAGGTTTTTATACATAAGAACACCGGCTACTATGATAATAACGCCGACAACAAAGCCGATGATTGCTGTTTTGTGTTTAAGAATAAATGCTTCGGACTGGCTGAGTGCTTCTTCAACATTTAATGAATCGTGGTGGTTTTTTTGATTTGCCATTTTAGTATAATACTTTTTTCGTTATTTTTCTTATGCAAATATTTTGGTCAGCAAAAGTAGTTTTTTTATATATATAAAGGAAATTTAGAGGCATCTTTTTTTCTTTTGCCACTTAAAACCTCAAAATTCTTTCTACTTTTGTAACCAAACACCAAAGGCATCATGATATTAAAACAGATTTCAATACTTAATTATAAGAATCTGGAACAGGTAGAGCTTCATTTTTCTGCCAAGTTAAACTGTTTCTTCGGGCAAAATGGTATGGGTAAAACTAATTTGCTGGATGCGGTGTATTTTCTTTCGTTTTGTAAAAGTGCCGGAAATCCGATTGATTCGCAAAACATTTGCCATGAGCAGGATTTTTTTGTGATTCAGGGTTTTTATGAAGCTGCAGATGGCACGCCCGAGGAGATTTATTGCGGTATGAAGCGCAAGCTGAAGAAACAATTTAAAAGGAATAAAAAGGAATATACCCGCTTGTCCGATCATATCGGATTTATTCCTCTGGTTATGGTGTCTCCGGCAGATGCCGAACTTATTGCGGGGGGTAGCGAGGAGCGTCGTCGCTTTATGGATGTGGTGATATCTCAATATGATAAAGAGTATCTGGATGCGCTGATTAGGTATAATAAGGCTATGACTCAGCGTAATGCTTTGCTAAAGAGCGAACAGCCAATAGAGGAGGAGTTGTTTCTGGTATGGGAAGAGGCAATGGCGCAGGCGGGTGAGTTGGTGTTTCGTAAGCGCGAGGAGTTCATCAGTGAATTTATTCCTATTTTTCAGACGTTTTACTCTTTCATTTCGCAGGATAAGGAGCAGGTGGGGCTGATTTACGAATCGCATGCCAGAGATGCTTCTCTGTTAGAGGTGATTAAAGAGAGCCGTATGCGAGATAAAATTATGGGGTATTCCTTGCGGGGCATTCATAAAGATGAGCTGAATATGCAATTGGGCGATTTTCCTATAAAACGTGAAGGCTCTCAGGGGCAGAACAAAACATATTTGGTGGCGTTGAAGTTGGCCCAATTTGATTTTTTGAAGCGAACAAGAACTACGGTTCCGCTATTGTTGCTTGATGATATTTTTGATAAGTTGGATGCCTCTCGTGTGGAGCAGATAGTGAAACTGGTGGCAGGGGATAACTTTGGACAAATATTTATTTCTGACACAAACAGGGAGCATCTGGACAGGATACTCTTTAGTGTAGGGAGTGATTATAAAATGTTTCGTGTGGAGCAGGGTGAAATCAATGAAATGGAGAAGGAGAATTGATGAAACGGAATAATGCTGAGCAGATAGGGAAATTGATTCAACAGTTTCTGAGACAGGAGAGCTTGGAAGCGCCGCTCAATGAGCAACGGCTCATCGCTGCGTGGAAAGAGGTATTGGGGCCTACCATTAATGCTTATACCAAGGAGCTTTATATTAAAAATCAAATATTATATGTGCATTTGACTTCTTCTGTACTTCGTCAGGAATTAATGATGGGCAGGGAGCTGATGGTGCGTAACCTCAATAAACGGGTAGGAGCTACGGTAATAACCAATATTATTTTCCGCTAATTTACTTTGTGGTAGTAAAAGCCGGTCGGCTTATTTACTGAATCAACAATGTTCTTTGGCTTAAATCCTAGTTTGGCTTGTGATGATTGTATCCATGCGAATGTCGAATGCTTCTGCCGGAACTTCTTCAACGAGTTGAAAAGGGAAGCATATGCCTGCTTTATAAGCGGCGATGCTTGGCAGTAGTTTGTCGTAATAGCCTTTGCCACGGCCAAGTCTGTGACCGGAATCGTCGAAGGCAACGCCGGGTATGATTGCCATATCTATGGATGCATAATCAGTGAAGAGTGGACCTGTTGGTTCTTCTATTCCATAGCTCCCGGTACGCAAAGATTGCGGGCCTGAATAAACCCGCAACTCTAATTCGTCTCTTACAACAACGGGCAAGAGGATTTTCTTACTCTTGCTCCATTTTTCAATGAATTCATGGGTTTGCACTTCATCTGCCTTAGAATGGTAGATAAGAATGGTATGTGCTGCCCGAAAAACAGGATGTTTCTCGAGCAACGCAAGGATATCAGCAGAAAGATCTTTCAGTACAGGTCGACTGTAACGCATTTTCTCTTGTACTATCTGTTTGCGCAGTTCTTTTTTTCTTTCCTTCATTCTTTTTGACAGGTTCTTTTACGTTTTTGACAGGCGCTTTCGGAAAAGCTTCTCCTTTTTCCAGTAATTCGATGGCTTTTTTCACTGTGTCATCGCTCTTATTAAAATACTTAATATAAGCTTCTTTTCCAAGTATGTTGTAGATGATGTTGCCATAGATGTTACGCTCAAGTAATTTATGGGATTTTTGAATAAGAATGTTTCTTCTTTTTATTCCTTTACTGTCTGCATAGTGTACAAACTGTGCCACCAGGTTCTGTCGGCGCAGATAGTTTAGCAAAGATTCTTCATCTGTATACTGATTTAACTTGTCGCGGTTATCATCTGTATATTGGAAAGTATATTGTATGATTAATCCTTTGCTAACTACGGTTGTGAGATACGAACTTACTCCGGTGGTGTCTTGCGGAACAAAAACGTCGGGCATAATACCACCGCCACCGTAAACGGGACGGCCCAATCCGGTAGAGTAGCGTATGCTTTTATTTAGTTTAATGCTGTCTTTTGAGAAAAACTCTCCATGCTCGTAACGCGTAAGCCAGTCCATTTCATAATTTTTATCATTGCCACTCTCGTATGGCCGCTGAATGCAGCGTCCCGAAGGAGTATAATAACGGGCAATGGTGAGACGGATGGCAGAACCGTCGCTGAAATCAATAGGTTGTTGCACCAATCCTTTACCGAAGGAACGTCTGCCAACCACTAAGCCACGGTCATTGTCCTGAATAGCCCCGGTGAAGATTTCGCTGGCGGAAGCACTTCCTTCATCTATTAATACGATGAGAGGCATTTTTTGGCAACTGCCCGTGCCATTGGCATACTCGTCGGTGCGTGGATATTTTCGTCCTTTGGTATATACAATGAGCTTGCCTTCGGGTAAAAATTCATTTACCATGCGTATGGCGGCTTCCATATATCCTCCGGTGTTGCCGCGAAGATCAATGACTAATCCTTTGCAGTTTTTATGGCTCAAAAGGGCTATTGCATTTAGTAATTCTATATGGGTGGTGCGTCCGAACTTGCTGATTTGTACGTAACCGAAGTCATCGGACAACATATAAGCGGCGTCAATTGTATTTTGCGGAATATCTCCACGGATAATAGTAAACTCTATTATATCTTTCTCAGTCATCCTTTTAATACCGAGTTTTACCTTAGTGCCTTTCGGACCTTTTAGTGTACGCATAGCCAGTTCATTCGTGATATTTTTCCCTACAAATGTGCTATCGTCAACGGAGACAATGCGGTCTCCGGCCATTAATCCTACCTTTTCTGAGGGGCCTCCTTGTATAACGCTGTTTACATGGATAGTGTCATCTTGTATGGTAAACTGGATGCCAATGCCGCTAAAACTGCCGTCGAGTTCGGAATTAACATCAGCCAGATCTTTTGCTGGTATATAACTGGAATGTGGATCAAGTTCTGAGAGAATTTGTGGCATTGCTTTTTCTACAAGATCGGCCATATTCACCGTATCTACATATTGGTCGTCAACAATACGTAGTAGAGCATTGAGCTTGTTTGAAGAGCCGTTGATAATGCCTAAGCGGTTGCCTGCGAAATGCTTTGCATAAAATGTACCGATAAGAATTCCTATTACCACGCTGATTGCTATGACGATAGGTATGAATCGGGAAGTCTTTTTCGTACTCATGTTCTTTTTGATTTTTGAACGTTCTTGTTACTTATTTTGTTTTTCGGCGGTTACTTCAGGTTCCAGATACAGAACCTCGATGCCGGCTCGTTTTAATAAATTTATTCCATCTTCTAAACGGTACTTTTCCGAATAGATTACTCGTTTAATACCTGCCTGAATGATTAACTTCGCACATTCGATGCAGGGAGCGGCGGTGACATACATTGTAGCACCGTCACTGCTATTATTTGAACGGGCAATCTTAGTGATGGCATTTGCTTCGGCATGCAGAACATAGGGCTTAGTCAGATTATTCTCATCTTCACAAACATTTTCAAAACCGGAGGGAGTTCCGTTGTAACCGTCCGAAATAATCATTTTTTCTTTAACGATAAGGGCTCCCACTTTCCGCCGCTGACAATAGGAGTTTTCTGCCCATATTATTGCCATGCGTATATAACGCTTGTCTAATTCCAATTGTTTAACTTGAGTTGCATCCATGTTTTGACTTTATTTTTGGACGTGAAAGAGAAGATATTTCTTTGTTTGCCCATCTTTGAAGTAGATGTACAGATTGTTCTGGTCACCGCTGTATGATTGGGCTGTGCCCCATGCGTCAATGTATGCTTTGCCTAACACATCGCTTTCGGAGCCCGGGTTGGTGGTGCTTGCATTAAAGGAACGACTTTCTCCATCGGCCCTCCAGGTTCCGTTGAGTGAGGTGCTGATGCACTTGCCGCTGAAGTTTCCGCTTATGGTATTACCTGTCAGTACTCCTGAGAATGTTACGACACAATTGCCTGCTGCCGCTCTTAGCTCTTGTGAAGCCTTGTAAGCGTTTTCATTGTATTCTCCAGAGGAATTAGTCCAGTAATCTTCGCATTCTTTGTCATTACTGGTAAGGTAAATGCCGGTTAATTTCCACGTCTTTCCGGTGAAAATTCTGACAACATCGTCCGTGTCATTACATCCGCTGAACACAGGGAGCATAAAGATCAGAAATAGTAAATGTTTATAGTTGTATTTCATTCTTCTGGTTTTTTTATTCCGTTTCTAATAAGCAGTGCATCTATAGTTGGTTCTTGTCCGCGAAAACGTTTGTATAAAACCATCGGGTGTTCTGTTCCACCTTTTGATAGTATGTTGTCGCGGAACGATTCGGCTACTTTTTGGTTGAAGATGCCTTTCTCTTTAAAGAGTGAAAAGGCATCGGCATCGAGTACCTCGGCCCATTTGTAACTGTAGTATCCGGCCGAATAGCCTCCGGCAAAGATGTGCGAGAACTGGGTACTCATGCAGGCGTCCTTTACAACAGGAAGTACTTGTGCTTTAGCCCATGCATTCTGTTCGTAGGCTCTTACATCTCCGTCAAAAGGTGTGGTGCGCGTGTACCAGGCCATATCGAGGAGGCCGAAACTTACTTGCCGCAAGCAAGCGTATGCCACATTAAAATTGGAAGCGTCGACCAATCTCTGAACCAAAGTATCGGGGAGTAGCTCGCCGGTTTGGTAATGTTTGGCAAATGTATGAAGGAATTCTTTCTCAATAGCAAAGTTTTCCATAATTTGAGAAGGGAGTTCTACAAAGTCACGATATACGCTTGTACCGCTGAGACTTTCGTAATAAGAGTTGGCAAACATGCCGTGCAGACTGTGCCCGAATTCGTGCAGGAAGGTTTTTACTTCATCAAACGTTAGTAAAGCCGGTTTGGTATCTGTAGGCTTGGTGAAGTTCATTACCAGAGATATCTGAGGCCGGCTGTTTTCTCCGGTTTGGTCGTCTATCCACTGTCCCTTAAAGCTCGTCATCCATGCGCCCGAACGTTTGCCTGCGCGAGGATAGAAATCGGTGTAGAGCACAGCGAGGAAGCTGCCGTCTTTATCAAAGACTTCGTAAGCGTCAACATCTTTATGATAGACGGGTATATCGGGATCTTTTTTAAATGTAATGCCATACAATCTGGTTGCTAAATCAAATACGCCTTTTTTCACCTTGCTAAGCTCAAAGTAAGGGCGTAACATTTCTTCGTTAATGTTAAATTGCTTGTTTTTAAGTTTATTGGAGTAGTAGCTCCAGTCCCATGGCATTACCCGGATGTTTTTACCTTCAATTTGACGGGCAAGCGTCTGTACTTCGCTATATTCTTTTTTGGCAGTAGGGGTATAGGCTTCTAATAACTGATTTAAAAGTTTATAAACGGCATCGCTGTTTTTGGCCATGCGTTTTTGTAGAGTGTATTCTGCAAAGTTCTTGTATCCGAGTAGTTGTGCGATCTCCATGTGAATATTAACAATCTGCTTTATTATTTCTAAATTGTTATATTTATTGTTATGTGTGCACTTCGTATTATAAGCCATATAGAGTTTTTTGCGGAGATCGCGGTTATCTGCATACGTAAGAAATGGGAAATAGCTGGGTGCCTGAAGAGTAAATGCCCATCCTTCAACTCCTTTTTCTTTGGCTGTTTGGGCAGCTGCTTCGATAGCACTTTCGGGTAATCCGGCCAGCTGCTTTTTATCTTTCAATACCAACCGGTAGTTGTTTACTTCTTTCAAATTGTTTTCACTAAATTTGAGTGTAAGTGTTCCGAGTTCTTTAGTTAATTCGCGATATTTGTCTCGGTCGGGTCCTTGTAGGTTGGCGCCGCTGCGAATAAACCCGTCATAGACATCTTCCAATAATTTAGCTTGTTCCACAGTGAGAGACAGTTTGTCTCTTTGTTCGTAAATGACTTTAATTCGTTCAAATAGTTTTTTATTTAAACTGATGTTATTGCTGTGTTCGCTTAGTAAAGGCATCATTTTTTGAGCCAAGGCTTGCATGTCATCGTTCGTTTCGGCACTACTGAGGTTTTCAAAGACAGTGGTTACGCGTTCTAGTAGTTTTCCCGATTTTTCATAGGCTAATACGGTATTAGCAAATGTTGGTACTTCCTTACTATTTGCTATTTCATTTATCTCTGCAGCCTGCTGGCTAATGCCCTCTCGAATAGCCGGTTCATAGTGTTCTATTTTTATTTTGTCGAACGGAACCGTTTGGTGCGGAGTGTTATACTTTTCAAAAAAAGGATTTTGCGCTTGTATCATACTAATAATTGTGCCAAGTAAAAGCAATGTTAGGTTTAATTTTTTCATATAATCCGTAGAATAAGCGGTTATAATTATTTCTTCAGATTACAAACATACTAAAATTGTAGATTATTTGTAGAGTAATTGGTTGCTTTTTAACAAAGTATTAGTTTGTTGCAAAAAAAAACTGCTCCGAAATTAATCGAAGCAGTTTATATTATTGTAATTATTATAATTACTTGTTGACAGTTGCCATGTGAGCGACAAGATCAAGCACTTTGTTGCTATAGCCTATTTCGTTGTCATACCAAGATATAACTTTTACGAATGTATCAGTTAAAGCAATACCGGCTTTTGCGTCGAAGATAGAAGTACGGGCATCACCTAAGAAATCAGAAGAAACAACTGCATCTTCTGTGTAACCCAGAATACCTTTTAATTCACCTTCAGAAGCCTCTTTCATCGCTGCACAGATTTCTGCGTATGTAGCAGACTTAGCCAAGTTAACAGTTAAGTCAACAACAGAAACATCCAGAGTAGGAACACGCATAGACATACCTGTTAGTTTGCCATTCAATGCGGGAATAACTTTACCTACAGCCTTAGCAGCACCTGTAGATGAAGGGATGATGTTACCTGAAGCAGCACGGCCACCTCTCCAGTCTTTCATAGAAGGACCGTCTACTGTTTTTTGAGTAGCAGTAGTAGAGTGAACTGTAGTCATCAAACCGTCTGTGATACCGAATTTATCATTCAATACCTTAGCGATAGGTGCTAGGCAGTTAGTAGTACATGAAGCGTTAGAAACAAACTGTTGTCCTGCGTAAGTCTTTTCGTTAACACCACAAACGAACATAGGGGTGTCATCTTTAGAAGGAGCAGACATTACAACGTATTTTGCACCGGCGTCGATATGACCCTGAGCTTTGTCTTTGCTTAAGAACAAACCTGTAGATTCTACAACGTACTCAGCAGCAACTTCATTCCATTTCAAATCGGCCGGATTTCTCTCAGCAGTGATGCGGATTGCTTTACCGTTAACGATTAACTGGTTTTTCTCAACATCAGCTTCGATTGTGCCTTCGAATTGACCGTGCATTGTGTCATACTTCAACATATAAGCCAAGTAATCTACCGGACAAAGGTCGTTGATACCTACGATTTCAATGTCATTTCTTGTTTGAGCAGCGCGGAAAACGAAACGTCCGATGCGGCCAAATCCATTAATACCTACTTTAATCATCTTGTTTAAACTTTTAAGGGTTCTTATAATATTTGTTCAAAATATGTAGCAATACTTCATATTTATCTTAAATGCGGTGCAAAATTAAGAAAATGTTTTTATATTCGCACGTATTATTAATATTTAATATGAAAAAAGATGGGTAAGAACAGCATTTTGCAAGAGTTTAAATCTTTTGCTATGAAAGGCAATGTGATTGACATGGCTGTTGGTGTAGTTATCGGTGGCGCTTTTGGTAAAATAGTTTCTTCCGTAGTGGCGGATGTAATTATGCCACCTATCGGTTTACTCGTTGGTGGAGTTACTTTTACCGATCTTAAATGGGTGATGAAAGCTGCGGAAGTAGGAACGGATGGAAAAGAAACTGCTGCTGCCGTAACGTTGAACTATGGACATTTTTTGCAGACAACATTCGATTTTATAATCATTGCATTTTCAATATTTATGTTTGTGAAGCTTCTGAATAAAATGGCAACGAAGAAAAAAGAAGAAGTTTCTTTGGCACCTCCGGCTCCTCCTGCTCCGACAAAAGAAGAATTGTTATTGGGCGAAATTCGTGATTTACTGAAGGAAAAGAAATGAAATTGTGATATTTTGCGTACTTTTGCGGGCAAACTTCAAAATATATTTTCTAATGCAAGAAAAGATTATAATACTTGATTTCGGTTCACAGACCACACAACTTATTGGACGCAGAGTGCGTGAGCTGGATACTTACTGCGAGATTCTGCCTTACAACAAATTTCCGAAAGAAGATGATACTGTGAAAGGTGTTATTCTTTCGGGGAGTCCGTTCTCAGTGTACGATAAAACTGCCTTTAAATTAAATATGTCCGAAATATGGGGTAAGTACCCTGTCTTGGGGATTTGCTATGGTGCGCAGTTTATGTCTTATGCAAATGGCGGGAAAGTAGAACCGGCAGGCACACGCGAATATGGGAGAGCCCATCTGGCCACTTTTTGCAAAGAGAATGTTCTTTTTAAAGGAGTAAGAAACCATTCGCAGGTTTGGATGAGTCACGGTGACAGTATCACTGCGGTTCCAGATAGTTTTAAAACGATTGCATCTACAGATAAGGTTGCTATCGCTGCATATCAGGTTGAGGATTTGCCAATATGGGGAGTGCAGTTCCATCCGGAAGTTTTTCATACGGAAGACGGCACACAGATACTGAGGAATTTTGTGGTGGATGTGTGTGGGTGTAAACAAGACTGGTCTCCGGCTTCTTTCATAGAAAGTACGGTGAGTGAATTGAAAAGGCAGCTTGGCAATGATAAAGTAGTGCTTGGCTTAAGCGGCGGAGTAGACTCTTCGGTGGCTGCGGTATTGCTTAATAGGGCTATTGGTAAGAATCTTACTTGTATATTTGTTGATCATGGAATGCTCCGGAAGAATGAATACGCTAACGTGTTGCACGACTATGAATGTTTGGGGTTAAATGTGATTGGCGTGGATACCAAAACTAAGTTTTTTAAAGAATTAGAAGGAGTATCTGATCCCGAAGGAAAGAGGAAAATTATTGGTAAAGGTTTTATTGAAGTTTTTGATGAGGAAGCTCATAAAATAAAGGAGGTTAAGTGGTTGGCACAAGGCACTATTTATCCCGATTGTATCGAATCTCTTTCTATTACCGGAACAGTCATTAAAAGTCATCATAACGTAGGGGGATTGCCTGAAAAAATGGATCTTAAGCTTTGTGAGCCACTTCGTTTGCTGTTTAAAGATGAAGTCCGTCGCGTGGGACGGGAACTGGGTATGCCCGAACATCTGATTACTCGTCACCCGTTTCCGGGACCGGGATTGGCCGTACGTATACTTGGTGAGATTACTCCCGAGAAGGTTCGTATTCTGCAAGATGCGGATGATATCTTTATTCAGGGTTTACGTGACTGGGAACTTTATGACAAAGTGTGGCAGGCAGGGGTTATTTTACTTCCCGTGCAGTCGGTTGGTGTAATGGGAGATGAGCGCACTTATGAGAGTGCCGTAGCTCTTCGGGCTGTTACTTCTACTGATGCGATGACGGCAGATTTTGCTCACTTACCTTATGACTTTTTGAGTAAGGTTTCTAATGACATCATCAATAAAGTAAAAGGGGTGAATAGGGTTACTTACGATATTAGCTCTAAGCCACCTGCAACTATAGAATGGGAATAGTACGGGATTCCGAAAAATGAAGAGATTTAAAATCTAATTAGTTTTAAATCAACCGTTTAGGCTACTTATTTGCGTATCTCGCTGATATTTAGTAAGTAGCCTTTTTCGTGGTTATTCTTTTGTGTCTTGGTTTTGCTTTGCACTCCACGCTATGAGTGCTTTAATTTCGGGAATATGAATAATCTTTCGACTGAGAGTGAGCAAACCCATTGCTTGAAATTCGTTTAATACTCTTGAGACATTCAGGCGCGTATCATCAACGTAAATAGCAATATCTTCCATTCTGATTTTTAATTTTTTTTCACCGCTTGGCTTTTCAGTGCGTAAAAGAATGAAGTCTATGATTTTTTCCCCAAGTGTTTTTGATGGACACTTCCATAAGCGATCATAAACTATTTGAGCACGATTGCTAATAATATTCATGTAGTTCAGGCGGAAGATATCGTATTTAAACAATTCGCTGAGCACGAAGGATTTGCTGATGCTAATAGTTTGTACTTCAGTTCGGGCTACATATGATGACGTGTAGTGAACTCTCATTCCAAATAAAGAATATGCTTCAATAAGATATGGAGCCTCAAAATATTCGGTATAAGTAAAATTGCATTCTTCGGGTGAAGAAAGAGACATAATTTCACCCTTAAGCAAAAAAATTAATTTGTCGCAAACCTCTCCACTATTAACTATTGTTTCTCCCATTCTGTGTTTTGTAAAATGGAGTTTTACTTTTTCTAATATATTGGTAAAATCTTCGTGGCAGAGTCCTTGAAATAGAGGTAGTTGTAGTAATGTATCATACATTGTTTCCATAATAGCGGTTTTCTAAATTGAAGACAAATGTAATCATAATAGATTCTTTTCAATCTTAGGTTCGTTTTCTTTTTGTTTTTTTTATTATTTCTTAAGTATGGAGATGATTCGGATTAAGACTTATTGTTATTTGCATAAAAAACGATTATCTTTGCATAAAAAAGGAGGAGCTATGCTTGCTGGTTTTAATTTTCAGGAAATGATCAGTGCTTTTATTGTGTTATTTGCTGTCATTGATATTATAGGATCCATTCCAATTATTATTAATTTGAAAAATAGGGGCAACGAAGTTAATGCTGTTAAGGCAACGGTTATTTCTTTTTTGCTTATGATTGGTTTTTTCTATGCCGGAGATATGATGCTTAAATTGTTTCATGTAGATATAGCGTCTTTCGCTGTGGCCGGCGCATTTGTTATCTTTTTGATGTCGCTTGAGATGCTTCTAGATGTAGAGATTTTTAAGAATCAGGGCCCTATAAAGGAAGCGACCCTTGTACCGCTTGTTTTTCCTTTACTCGCGGGTGCGGGGGCTTTCACTACCTTATTGTCTCTCAGAGCTGAATATGCCAGTGTCAATATAGTAATTGCGTTAATTTTAAATATGGTCTGGGTTTATTTTGTTGTTCGCATGACAGATCGTGTAGAGCAGTTTCTTGGGAAAGGGGGCATTTATATTATTCGCAAATTTTTTGGGATTATTCTGCTGGCTATATCCGTGAGGCTCTTTACCGCAAATATATCTTTGTTGCTTGGTGCCCTGAATAAATAGCGAGATCTTATCATATTTATGGAAAGAGTGCCTTATTCGGCGTTTTTTTCTTTTTTCTCTGTTTCTGTTGTTGCAGATATTATATCATCATCTTCTTCATCTCCTTCTGCGGTTTCCGTATCTTCTTCAGTAAATGTTTCCGGCTTCTGAGGTCCATAGTTTTTGAATAAAACAGCACAGAATAGTCCTGCTGTTGCACCACTGAGATGGCCTTCCCAAGATGTTGTTTCGTTGGCAAAGAATGGAAACATGTTCCAGATGAGGCTGCCATATAGAAAAGCGACAAGGAGTGAGATGGCAATTAGCGGAATATATTTTCTTATTATTCCGCTAAGGAACAAAAAAAAGGCCAAGCCATATATAAGTCCACTGGCGCCAATGTGCCAGCCGGGTTTGCCAATAATAAATGTCAGTAATCCACATCCTATCCAGATGCTAAAGAAGATATAGGGAGCTATATCTTTATAGAAATAAAATAAACACCATGATAAGAAAAACAGGGGAAATGTGTTTGCTAACAGGTGTTGAAAATTGTTATGTACTAGTGGATGAGCAAAAATTCCAAAAATGCCTTTTCTGCTTAGCGGGTATATTCCAAGGTGAGTAAAATCCCAATTCATGCCTGTTTCTAGTATTCTAATTGTATATAGAATGAAAATCAGGAATAGTGGAATGACCATTGCTATAATGATTTTTTTTATATCGGACTTCATTCTTATCTTTTTCACTAATTAAGTTGCAATGCTACGAATATTTACAATAAAAACGAAAAATAAAATAGCTTTTTATTTCCATTTCTTCCTTTAATTTGTATTTTTGGGCAATACATACGTTTTTAAAATGGTTTATATTATCATTAACCTTTAAATAGTGCACAACTATGAGTTATTTACGATTTGACAAGACCCTTATGATCAATTTGGAGGAGTCTTTGCCAAGAGAAATTCTTCGGACAAATAAATCGGGGGCTTATCATTGTACAACGATAGTGGACTGTAACACACGGAAATATCATGGCTTATTAGTAATCCCTGTTCCCAATCTGGACGATGAAAATCATGTGTTACTATCTTCTCTGGATGAGACAGTTATTCAACACGGAGCGGAGTTTAATTTGGGACTACATAAATACCAAGGGAATAATTTTAGCCCTAAAGGGCATAAATACATTCGCGAGTTCGATTGTGAAAAAGTTCCGGTGACTACTTATCGTGTCGGGGGTGTTGTTCTTACTAAGGAGAAAGTCTTTGTGCATTATGAAAATAGAATTTTAATTCGCTATACGTTGTTAGAGGCTCATTCGGCAACTAAACTTCGATTGCGTCCGTTTTTGGCTTTTAGAAGTGTGCGTCAGTATACTCATCAGAATGACTGGGCCAGTCGGGAATATCAGGAAGTGGAGAATGGAATAAAAACGTGTATGTATCCGGGTTATCCGGAGCTATTTATGCAAGTGAATAAGAAGAATGAGTTTCATTTTATTCCGGATTGGTACAGAGGAATAGAGTATCCCAAGGAGCAGGAGAGAGGATATGATTTTAATGAGGATTTGTATGTTCCCGGTTATTTTGAGGTAGATATAAAAAAGGGGGAAAGTGTGGTTTTCTCTGCGGGCATTTCGGAGGTATCTACCAGAAAGCTTAAACAGAATTTTGAGGTTGAAGTAACTGATCGTACCCCTCGTGATAGCTTTTATCATTGCTTGAAGAATTCGGCTCATCAATTTCATAATAAGCAGGAAGACTCTCATTATATTTTGGCCGGTTATCCTTGGTTTAAGTGTAGAGCGAGAGATATGTTTGTCGCTTTGCCGGGATTGACACTTGCCGTTGACGAACCGGAGGAGTTTGAAGATGTGATGGAGACTGCGCAAAGGGCGATACGTAACTATATAAATGATCGTCCTCAGGATTGCCGGGTTTATGAGATGGATGACCCGGATGTGCTTTTGTGGGCTGTGTGGACTTTGCAGCAATATGCGAAAGAGACTACGCGTGAGCAATGTAGGGCGAAGTATGGGGATTTGCTTGAGGAGATTGTTGAGTTTATCCGTCAGCGCAAGCATGATAATTTATTTCTTCATGATAATGGATTGTTGTATACAAACGGAACAGAGAAAGCAGTAACTTGGATGAATTCTACGATAGACGGACGTCCTGTTACGCCGCGCACCGGATATGTTGTGGAGGTTAATGCTTTATGGTATAATGCACTGCGCTTTGTGGCAGATATGTCCAGAGAAGGGGGAAATACAATTCTTGCCGACTCGCTTGATATTCAGGCACAAATTACGGCGAAGTCTTTTGTAGAGGTATTCCGAAATGAATATGGGTACCTACTGGATTACGTGGATGGATATATGATGGACTGGAGCGTTCGGCCTAATATGATATTCACTGTTGCTTTTGACTATTCTCCTCTTGATAGAGTGCAGAAAAAACAAGTGCTCGACATTGTAACTAAAGAATTGCTTACGCCCAAAGGACTTCGTAGTCTGAGCCCCAAGAGTGCCGGATATAATCCGAATTATGTGGGAACGCAAACTCAAAGAGATTGTGCTTATCATCAGGGCACAGCCTGGCCATGGCTGATGGGATTTTACATGGAAGCTTATTTGCGTATTTATAAAATGAGTGGCATTTCTTTTGTAGAACGCCAGTTAATAGGCCTTGAAGATGAGATGACGAATCATTGCATAGGATCATTGCCGGAATTATTTGATGGAAACCCTCCTTTTAAGGGGCGTGGCGCTGTATCATTTGCCATGAATGTGGCAGAAATTCTGCGGATTTTGAAGTTGTTGTCTAAATATAATTTATAGGAGGGGAGAGATGAAAGTTTTAATGTTTGGATGGGAATTTCCCCCTCATATTTTAGGAGGATTAGGAACAGCAAGTTATGGTCTGACTAAGGGTATGGCTTTGCAAGAAGATTTGGATATTACGTTTTGTATACCTAAACCTTGCGGAGACGAGGATCAGAGTTTTTTGAAGATAATCGGAATGAATAATACTCCGGTGGTTTGGAAGGATGTTCATTGGGATCATGTAAATAGTCGGATGGGGTCTTACATGGACCCGCAGTTGTATTACGACTTACGAGATCATATTTATGCTGATTTCAGGTATTTATATACCAATGATTTAGGCTGTATTGAGTTCTCGGGGCGTTATCCAGACAATCTTTATGAGGAGATTAATAATTATTCCATTGTGGCAGGAGTAGTAGCCCGCCAACAACAATTTGATATCATACACTCGCATGATTGGCTTACTTATCCGGCAGGTATTCATGCGAAACAAGTCAGCGGGAAACCATTAGTGGTGCATGTGCATGCAACCGATTTTGACCGTAGTCGGGGAAATGTAAATCCTACGGTATATGCCATTGAAAAGAATGGCATGGATCAGGCGGACCATATTATGTGTGTTAGCGAGTTGACCCGGCAAACAGTGATACATAAATATTTTCAGGACCCTAAAAAAGTAACTACCGTGCACAACGCTGTTTCTCCATTGTCGGAAGAAATAATGGAAATAGAGGCACAAAAAAATCCGAAAGAAAAGATCGTAACCTTTTTAGGACGGATTACGATGCAAAAAGGGCCGGAATACTTTGTAGAGGCTGCGGCTATGGTACTTAAACGTACCCGGAATGTTCGTTTTGTGATGGCTGGTGACGGTGATATGATGAATCAGATGATTCGGCTGGCTGCTGAACGGGGTATTGCCGATCGCTTTCATTTTCCGGGATTCATGAAGGGAAAGCAAGTTTATGAAGTGCTGAAAGCGAGTGATGTTTATATTATGCCTTCTGTGTCCGAGCCTTTTGGTATTTCCCCACTCGAAGCGATGCAGTGTAGCGTGCCTGCTATTATTTCTAAGCAATCGGGATGCGCTGAAATACTTGATAAATGTATAAAAACAGATTATTGGGACATTCAAGCCATGGCCGATGCCATTTATGCTATCTGCACATATCCGGCCTTGTATGAATATCTTCGGGATGAAGGGAAGAAAGAGGTCGACCAGATTAAATGGGAGAATGTAGGGTATAAGGTTCGTAGTATTTACGATGAAGTTTTAAAACAGTATAGATAACAATGAAATAATATAGATATGAGAACAATCTGTCTTTATTTTGAGATACATCAGATTATTCATCTGAAGCGTTACCGTTTTTTTGATATTGGCAAAGATCATTATTATTACGATGACTATGCCAATGAAACAAGTATTAATGAAGTGACCGAGCGCTCTTATATTCCGGCTTTGAGTACGCTGATAGATATGGTCAAAAGTTCTGATGGTGCTTTTAAAGTGGCTCTTTCCATTTCCGGAGTAGCTCTTGAGCAGTTGGAGATACACGCTCCTGCCGTTATTGATTTACTTCATCAGTTGAATGATACTGGTTGTTGTGAATTTCTGGCTGAACCTTATTCTCATGGATTGTCTTCTTTGGCAAATGAGGAGTGTTTTAAGGAGGAAGTAATCCGGCAATGTGAGAAAATCAGACAGGTCTTTGGTAAAGCGCCTAAAGTATTTAGAAATTCTAGTCTTATTTATTCTGATGAGATTGGCGCTACGGTAGCTAGCATGGGATTTAAGGGAATGCTTACTGAAGGCGCTAAGTATATACTTGGTTGGAAGAGCCCTCATTATATGTATTATTGCAGTCAGGCTCCCGGCCTTAAACTCTTGTTGCGGGATTTTAAGTTGTCGGATGATATAAGCTTGCGCTTCTCTAACTCCGAATGGAGTGATTATCCGTTGTTTGCCGATAGATATATGGACTGGATAGCTGCTTTTCCACAAGAAGAAGCCGTGGTTAATATCTTTATGGAGTTGTGTGCATTGGGTATGTTTCAGCCGTTGTCTTCTAATATTTTAGAGTTTCTCAAGGCACTTCCTGCATGTGCTAAGGATAGGGGCATTACTTTCTCTACACCAACAGAGATAGTAACGAAATTGAAGCCGGTTTCTCAGATTGATGTGCCTTATCCCATCTCTTGGGTGGATGAAGAAAGAGATGTTACTCCATGGTTGGGCAATGTGCTTCAACGTGAGGCATTTAATAAGCTTTATAGTGTTGCCGAACGTGTTCATTTGTGCAATGACCGTCGCATTAAACAAGATTGGGATTACCTGCAGGCTAGTAATAACTTCCGTTTTATGACGACAAAGAATACGGGACTTACTATTTATCGGGGTATTTATGATTCGCCATACGACGCATTTACTAACTACATGAATATTCTCGGAGATTTCATTAACAGGGTGAATTCCCTTTATCCGGTGGATATAGACAATGAGGAGCTTAATTCGCTGCTTACTACTATCAGGAATCAGGGTGAAGAAATAATGGAATTGCACAGGGAGCTGGATGGATTGCAAATGAAACAGGAAAAGTTACTATTAAAGAATCCTGTTGACGGTTCGCTTGATGTACCCGAAAAGACGGTGGCGGCAGGGCCTAAAAAGGTTGCTTCCACAAAGAAAAAGGTGACAAAGAAGAAAGGACTTTAAAGTCTGTTTAACAAATAGTCACAAGCATAAGAAAGGCTCGCACAATGATATGTGCGAGCCTTTCTTATGCTTGTGACTATCGTTTTATTTATTGAATTGGCTGTAAGTTACTTCCAATTTAAGTTTAGTGTTTGCACCACCTTTTAACTTGACGTAACTAGGCTTCATATCATTCTGTATGCTGGCTATAGTGACATTACCGGATGTGTCTTGAGTTGTGTTTACGGCGACAGGAATCACTACGATCTTGTTCCATAACGGATTGCTTTCTGTCCATTGTTGTTCATTCCAGCTTGAACCGGCTTTTTTCTTGGCCTCATTTTTCTCGGCAACGCATGTAGTAATCAGTCTTGATAGATTGCTATACGTATATTGATTGGTACCCGAGGTATTGCGTTGAGCCAAGAAAGACGTAACATTATCTGGTAGCTGGTTATTCTCAAAGAATGTTTTCATGTCTTTTTCCCTTACCAATAATAGATAATCGGGTGGGCTCATGCTAAATTGATTTTCTTTCTTTTGAGCATAATATACTAAGTTTAGTTTGACTACGTTTAATGTGTCTTGGCTAAGCTTGTTATCTATTTCCTGAATCGGTAAAGTGGCTTCGGTGAATATTCCGGCCGGTGATTTTATGTATGTCCAATCCTTTTCATTTACTTTTGCTTGCAGCTTGTCCGAATTAGTAAACTGATTAGCTTGAATCACTTCTTTGGTTGCAGCAAATGTTCGCTTGCCGTAATAAAGAGAATCTGTGCCATCCTGTTTTTTCAGGAAATGGCCTAAACTATCTGTATAGTGGCAGTTAAATACAATGTTTAAGTTCACCTGATCAATGTACAATATGGTTCCGTCTCCGTAATCACTTTTTACATAGATACCTTTGAATATGTTCTTGATGAATGCATCTGCATTGTAGAAGAACTCAGGATTCTCTTTGTTTTTTTTGATGATATCGTCTCCGAACTTTTTAGGAAGCACAAAGCGTATGTACGGATAAAAGTCGCTTGTGGCTCTTAGAGAATCGCTTATGGATAGATCTACTGCGGTATATGCTTTTCGTCCCAATAAATTGTCTTTGCTGTAGTATTTTTCCGGATCAATATCAGTATAGCGGTTTTTATCCAGTGTCTTGTTTAACTGGTAAACGCTCATCCGACAGGCGTTGAGCGAATCTCCGAAGTAATGGGAATAATAGAGTACCAATTCGGCTACATAAGCAGTGTCGCCAGCCATTACGTTATAAGGAAACTTTAGGCTATCCGTACAATTTAATTGAGTTAGGAATCCTGATTCGTAGAATCCGAATTCGGGGTCTGTAAACTTACCTACATATCCGGAACTTGTTTTGGCAAAAACTGGTCCTGCCAATATGGATTGAGTAGAAACATCGAATGTTGTGGTTGCTACTGCTATTTTATCAGAACCCGGAAGCATGCCGAGCCCTAAATTACCGGTATTGTCATCGCATCCAAAGAAAGCTAGGATGAGTGTGATTATCCATAAGTGTTTCACTTTCATGATTCTTGTATGAGTTAGTTTAGTTTATAGTTTACTTAGTTTGTTTATTGGTAATTTTACACTGCATCGTAGAATTCGTTACAGGCGTCGGTATAAGTTTCGGAATCTTGGTAGTCTAGTACCAATTTACCGGTTTGGCGAGCATAATCCATCACCTCCTGATTAACATTCGGACTGTTTTGTATAACACCGTCGGAATAATCTATTGCCAGTTTCATCAGCATCACGTAGTCTACTGGACCGTTTAGTGTTGCGATATCTTCTTCGGTGATGTTTTTCAGCATTAGTTGTGTGGCAAAGTCATCTTTAAAATTACTTTTAAAATCATCTTCGTAGATAGAAAAAATTACTTTAGTCTCGCGAAACGAAGGTTCATCTGTATAAGCTTTCTTTATGTATAACGGTGCTAAGGCCGTTATCCAGCCATGGCAATGTATTACATCGGGGTTCCATCGTAATTTTTTTACTGTTTCCAATACTCCCCTCGAATAGAATATGGCTCTGCTGTCATTGTCGTTGTATTCTACACCATTCTCATCTGCGGTTTGCAGCCTATTTTGAAAATAGTCGTCATTATCAATGAAATAGACCTGCATACGTGCGGATTGAATAGAAGCTACTTTGATAATAAGTGGATGGTCGGTATCGTCAATGATTAAATTCATGCCGGAAAGTCGTATAACTTCGTGCAGTTGATTTCTGCGCTCGTTTATGTTTCCCCATTTGGGCATAAAAGTTCTAATTTCTCTGCCTTTTTCTTGTATAGCCTGTGGTAAATGTCTGCCCACATTAGCCATTTCGGATTCTGCAACGTAAGGAGTAATTTCTTGTGTAATAAATAAAACTTTATTAGCTTTTGCCATAATAACAATCATTCTCGTAAATGTTCTGCAAAGATATAAAAAAAAAAGGGCATTAATGCAAATAATGCTTGCCTATAATTCCTTATGATATGTTAATAGTCTGATTATCAATGCGTAAGCTATGCTATTGCTTTCTCATGCCCGCTTTGTCTTTGGGATTTATTCGTGTGTTTGTTTCTTTATCTGGTAAATAATGGTTTATTTTGCACAGTTTTTTAAAAGTAACGAAAGAGTATTATAAACCGATTAGAATGAGAGTAGTAAATATTATCGAGGGTTTGCAAGCTGAATTGTCGGCTTTGAAGGCGCAAGGTAAAACCGTAGGTCTGGTTCCTACTATGGGAGCTTTGCATGCAGGGCATGCATCGCTTGTAAAACGCAGTGTAGCGGAAAATGACGTGACTGTGGTTAGTGTTTTTGTAAATCCCACCCAATTTAACGATAAAATTGATCTGATAAAATATCCCCGTACGTTGGATGCCGATTGTAAATTACTTGAGGCCAACGGAGCTTCTTTTGTCTTTGCTCCTTCGGTTGAAGAAATCTATCCTCAGGAGGATACGCGTCAGTTTAGCTTTGCACCGCTTGATACGGTGATGGAAGGCGCTTTTCGCCCGGGGCACTTCAATGGTGTGTGCCAGATAGTGAGTAGGCTATTTGATGTGGTGCAGCCACACAAGGCTTATTTTGGAGAAAAAGATTTTCAACAGTTGGCCATTATTCGTGAGATGGTGCGCCAACTGCATTATAATGTAGAGATTGTGGGTTGTCCCATTCTCCGCGAAGAAGACGGGTTGGCACTTAGTAGCCGTAATGCACGTCTTTCGGCTTCGGAACGTGAAAATGCATTAAAAATATCTCAGGTTTTATTTAAAAGTCGTACCTTTGCTGCCACTCACAGTGTGAGCGAAACGCAACAGTTTGTGGAAGATGCTATTACTGTGCAACCGGGCTTGCGCTTGGAATATTTTGAGATAGTAGACGGAAACACGTTGCAACGGGTTGGATATTGGGAAGAAACACCTTACGTGGTTGGATGCATTACGGTATTCTGCGGTGAAGTACGCCTGATTGATAATATCAAATACAAAGAACTTTAAATTAAAAAAAGGATTAACCCTTATGATGATTGAAGTGTTAAAATCGAAAATTCATTGCGCCCGTGTTACAGAGGCTAATCTGAACTATATGGGTAGCATAACGATTGACGAAGATTTGATGGATGCTGCCAACATGATTGCAGGAGAAAAGGTGCATATTGTAGATAATAATAATGGTGAGCGCTTTGAAACTTATGTAATCAGAGGTGAGCGGGGTTCGGGGATGATTTGTTTGAACGGGGCCGCTGCCCGCAAGGTGCAGCCTAATGATATTGTCATTATCATGTCTTATGCGCTGATGGACTTTGAAGAAGCCAAATCGTTTAAACCGGTAGTGATATTTCCCGATCCGGAAACGAACAGTGTGGTGAAATGATCATTTATAGTTGAAATAGAGAACTCCCGCAACTGATTAGTTGACGGGAGTTTTTTTGTGGTTATTGCTCTTTTTCCTGCTTTAAAGATGCTCTCTCGAGATCAGAACTCTATCTTATAACTGATGTTGGGGATGATGATCGATTCTCTTTCTTGCTCTGCTCTGTGGGTCTTGAAATTATACCTATATCCGTAGTACTCTTTGTATCCGGTGGCATTGAGTATTTTTAAGGCAAATTCGTGAGAACGCTTAGCCTGATTTATCTTATAACTAACGTTGAAGTGCCCTAATAAGGCGGGAGCTAATTGTTTACTGAATGCATTGCGTTCATCGTATACGGCATCTTCTTGCCGGGCAGACGCTGTTTGATCGATTGGTGAATAACGGTCTCCACCCTGATAGGACAGGCGAAGATTGACGTTAAATACGTTTTGTTTGTTTTTACCGACCATCCATTCTTTTCCACTGAGAAAATTGAGCAAATAGTTCCGATTAAAGCGTGTGTTTCTCCATACACCGTCGCCTCCCTGATAGCGGGAGTTGAAAAGTGAGCCAGTGAACATAAAGTAGTATCCCCGGGAGATGTATTTTTCCAGAGTCACATCTATTCCGTAATTTATCCCTTTACCGTTGTTCTTTAAGGCTTTGTTTACAAACCAATCCTTCTGCAGATTAATAAATGAATAAGAACTGTCCGGAATAACAGGAACGTCATACAGCTTTTGTATATAAGATTCTATCTGTAGATGGTAATTGCTGCCGATGTTTAGATTATATGATAGCACCAGATGATGCGCGCGTGTAAAATCAAGATCTTTATTGACGAGCTCTCCGGATTCTGAACGAGTGAAGTAATAATTAAGCAACTCTAAGCGGCTATGGAGTCCGTAGGCTATTCCTAATGATTGATTTTCGGCAAAGCCCCACTTGATTCCCACTCTGGGCTCGATGGTATAATGTTTGTTTAGCGTAAAATACTGTCCGGCTATTCCGACATTTAGCGTCCAACGGTCTGATAGATTGATGGAAGAATTGGTGTATGCGGTGAGTAAGGTACTAAATCCGTTTTCATCGGTCTGAGTTTTCAGGGGCGTTTCTGCCGGATCGGCATTCTTTAGCAACATGTCGTATAGTAGTCCGGTTACTTGTATGCCTGTTTTATTGCTGTGTTTGGCGTTGAACTTTTTGTTTAAAGCCGTAGCAAAGACGAAATTGTAGTTTGTGTTTCGTATTACCTCTTTGGGTTGTAGTTCTATATTGTCATTCATCCGCTCGGTGTGCATGTTCAGTCCGCTTACAGTAGTTGCCAGAGTCGATTTAAGATAGGCATCCGTCCCAACCGATATTTTGTGTTGTATTCCCAATACTCCCATATATTGTTTCACGTCCTCTTCTTCCTTGTCTTGTAGGTATTCCCATTTTATAATGTCTTTCTCGGGCGTTTGTCCCGAACGGTCGATAAGTCCTAACCCCCATATCGAGAAAACGCCGGCATGTGTTGTGGGCATGTTGACTTTGAATGACAGGTCCTGATACTTGGTTCCGCCTGCGTCGTCGGGCATTAGCGGAGATAATAATGCCAGAGCAGAATATCGGTAGTTGAATATATAAGATGCTTTTCCGTTTTTTTTGAATGGCCCTTCGGACGCTATGTCTATGCCCAATAATCCTAATTGAACCGCATTCTCCATTTTTGTATTGCTTCCATTCTTTAGCTTTATATCGAATACTCCCGATAGGGCATTACTGTATTCGGCAGGGAAAGCTCCGGTGAAGAAATCGGAATTGCCGAGTACCTGGCTACTAAGGGCAGTCATGCCTCCACCTCCAAATCCGGTGACATCTGCAAAATGATTGGGGTTGGGTATTTCTACATCTTCCAATTTCCATTGAAGAAACTTCGGTGCATTGCCGCGAACTACAATTCCATTATTTCCTACGTTGCTTCCTACTCCGGCAAAGGAGGAGGCCAGCCGTGCCGGATCGTCGAAGCCTCCGGCATAGCGGCTTGCTTCTTCTACGCTCAACATCCGGGCACTGACAGTAGCCATTTTGTTTAACGGCATGCTTTTATTTACTTTGGGCGATATGGTCACTTCACCGATCTGCGAGATGTTTTCTTTTAGTGTGATCTCTAAAATGACTTCTTTTGAGGAGGAGACCATCACTTCACTGATAATTTTCGGCTCATAACCCAGATAGCTGATAGTTAGATTGTAGCGTCCTACGGGTACGTTCTTTAGCATAAAGTTTCCCTGATTATCCGTAGAAGTACCCAGCTGTGTGTTTTGTATAACTACTGAAGCATAGGGCAGGGGCTCTTGAGAGGACTCATCTTTTACTGTTCCCCTGATGTTTTGTACGGTTTGCCCGTATGCGAAAAAGGGGTAGAGTATGCCTACAAGAAAAATCAATGCATGTTTTTTCATTTGTCTTCTTCTAATAATTGATTATTAATATCTTTGTGCAAAATACGGTTTAATAATCTTTCTCGTCAATACTGATTAATCAGTATACTTGCTTGCCCGCTATGGATAAATACATTGAAAAATATACCGAAATAATGGCATCTCAGTCTTTCGATGAATCTGAGCTGGATTATACCATACTGGATAAACATAAAACTCTTTTGTCTCAGTTGGCAAAGGTGTCTAACAGCGGCATTACGGTGTTCGACATGTATCGGGGTCAGCATGTTTTTACTTCATATAACTTTGCCGATCTCTTCGGCTATGATGCTGCGGGGATAGAGACGGATGGAAATCGCTATTTCGACGAAAGAGTTCATCCCGAAGATTTTCAGGTTCTTGTCCGCAATGGTGTCGATTCTCTTAAGTTTTTTTTTGAGCATAAAGGAGAATGGATGGGGTATAAGCTGATTAATGAATATCGGGTGCGCAATTTCAATAATGAATATGCGCGAATTATTGAGCAACATCAGATATTGGAGCTTGATAAACGAGGAAATGTTTGGCTTTCGTTAAGTGTCTGGGATTTATCTCCCGATCAAAGTCCGTTTCAGGGGGTGAGAAGTCAGGTGTTGAATTGTAAAACCGGAGCATATTGTTCATTGTACGATCTGACGTCCGACGCAGTTAAGCCGAGTCTTTCTGCACGCGAAGTAGAAGTGCTCCGATTGATAAAAGAAGGATTATTGAGTAAAGAGATATCAGACAAACTTTGCATCAGCGTTCATACGGTAAATACGCATCGGCAGAAGATTCTTTTGAAACTAAATGCGAATAACTCCATGGAGGCTGTGAAATATGCTTCGAGCCTTGGGTTGCTTTCCTGAGATATATCACCCCTGTTGTTTAAATTCTTGTCTCTGTATCAGAGAAAACCTGTCAAGCCCCTTTTGCTGATTATTTACGTAATATTAACTTTCGGGAGAGGGGTAATCTTCTTTTAATGAGAGTAGGCTTACTTTTGGTAAAACATAGTGTTCTTTTTGATAAAGACAACCGTGCAATTGATCGGATGCAACCGTCCTTTTGGCCAAATGCAACCGTCATTTTCGGTAAATCACACCGCCTTTCAGGTCTTTGAGGGGTTGTTTGGGCAC